>JAFVDD010000016.1 GCA_017478725.1 Paludibacteraceae bacterium | reverse complement strand
GGCGAATGGGAGAAAGTCCAGATGAAGGAGAGAGAACAAAAAATGATTATTTATTTGCAGATATGAAATTTTTGTAGTATCTTTGTGCCGTTTTTTGGCAAAATAACAGAAAATAATACTACAATGTATAATAACATAAACATAAAATCACTCACTTATGGAAAGACAGAAACGTTTTTTGCTGAACGAGGATGAGTTGCCTCGCCAGTGGTATAATATTCAGGCAGAGATGGTCAACAAACCGCTGCCTCCTATTCATCCTGCCACCAAGCAACCGCTGAATGCGGATGACCTGGCACATATTTTTGCTGCCGAGTGCGCCAAACAGGAATTGGACCAGGAGCACGCATGGATCGACATCCCTGCGGAGGTGCTGGAGCGATACAAATCCTACCGCTCGACTCCGCTGGTACGCGCCTACGCGCTGGAAGAGGCGTTAGGCACGCCTGCGCATATTTATTTTAAGAACGAGAGCGTTAATCCGTTAGGTTCGCACAAGATCAACTCCGCGTTGCCGCAGTGCTATTACTGCAAGCAGGAAGGCACGACGAACGTGACAACGGAGACAGGTGCCGGCCAGTGGGGCGCAGCGCTGAGTTATGCCGCCAAGACTTTCGGGCTGGAATGTGCTGTGTATCAGGTGAAAATATCCATGCAGCAAAAGCCCTACCGCAGCAGTATCATGCGTACCTTCGGCGCTACTGTGGAAGGTTCGCCTTCGATGAGTACGCGTGCGGGAAAAGACATCATCACCAAGGATCCGCTTCACCCGGGTTCCTTAGGAACGGCTATCAGCGAGGCTATTGAGTTAGCCACCACCACACCCAACTGCAAATACACGCTGGGTTCGGTGCTTAACCATGTGAGCCTGCATCAGACTATCATCGGTTTGGAGGCTGAAAAACAGATGGCTAAAGCCGGCGAGTATCCCGACATCGTGATAGCCTGTTTCGGCGGAGGAAGCAACTTCGGCGGTCTGGCGTTTCCGTTCATGAGACACCAGCTCTCAGCCGTCAGCCATCAGCCATCAGCCCCCAAGATTGATTTTATTGCGGCGGAACCGAGCAGTTGCCCGAAACTGACGAAGGGTAAGTTTGAGTACGATTTCGGAGACAGCGCAGGCTATACGCCGTTGCTGCCGATGTTCACGCTGGGCCATGATTTCAAGCCGGCCAATATCCACGCAGGCGGTTTGCGTTACCACGGCGCCGGAACAATAGTAAGCCAGCTGGTCAAAGACGGCCTGATGCGCGGCGTGGATATACCTCAGCTGGAGTCGTTCAAGGCAGGTATGCTGTTTGCGCAGACCGAGGGTATCATCCCTGCGCCGGAGAGCTGCCACGCCATAGCCGCCACCATCCGCGAGGCTCAGAAATGCAAAGAAACCGGCGAGGAAAAGGTTATTCTGTTCAACCTCAGCGGTCACGGCTTGATCGACATGACGGCCTACGACAGTTTCCTGAACGGCGATTTGCAGGATTTTGAATATAAGGGGTAAGCTGTCAGCCGTCAGCTATCAGCCATCAGCTATCAGCTATCACGGCCATGGGCTCAGAAAGGCTAAAAGAAAGAGGGAAAAGCTGCCAAAATGGCAGTTTTTTCTTTCGGTATGCATTTTGTATTTGCATATATGGATTTTTTTTTGTAATTTTGCACCGCATTTTATGTGCTAAGCACATTAAACCGTTAAATTGTTAAATTGTTAGAAACAAGATATGAATTTTGTAGAATTTATTACCAAACTGTTCGGCAACAAGGCGCAGAAAGATATGCGTGCTATCCAGCCGCTCGTAGAGCAAATCAAGGCGCAATACGAGGTGATTGACCAATTGAGCAACGATGAACTGCGCGCGCATAGTTGGGCGCTGATGGACAAGTTGCAGGAAGCTGTCAGCCGTCAGAAATCAGAAATCAGCCGTTTGAAGGCCTCGATAGAAGGGACGCCGATCGAGCAGCGTGAGAAGATTTACAACGACGTGGACAAACTGGAGAAGGAAATCAAAGAGGTGTATGAGAAAGTGCTCAATGAGATTCTTCCCGAGGCTTATGCTATCGTCAAATCGACTGCCCGCCGTTTCGCCCAAAACGAGACAGTGGAGGTGACGGCGACCGAAATGGACAAGAATCTGGCAGCCGATCCCCGTTTCGATTTCGTGGAGATAATTGAAGAGCCGTCAGCTATCAGCCATCAGCCATCAGACGGACTGAATACTGAAAGCTCAAAGCTGATAGCCCGCTATCACAACCACTGGATGGCGGGTGGCAACGAGATCACCTGGGATATGATTCACTACGACGTGCAGCTGTTCGGCGGCGTGGTTCTGCATCAGGGCAAGATTGCCGAGATGGCAACGGGCGAAGGAAAAACACTGGTGGCTACGCTGCCGGTTTACCTGAACGCCCTGACGCACGAAGGAGTTCACGTAGTGACGGTGAACGATTACCTTGCCAAACGTGATAGCGAGTGGAACGGCCCGATCTATATGTTCCTTGGTCTGACCGTGGATTGCATCGACAAGCACCGTCCTAACTCCGACGAGCGCCGCAAGGCTTATGCCTGTGATATCACTTTCGGTACCAACAACGAGTTCGGCTTTGACTACCTGCGTGATAACATGGCTACCTCGCCGCTCGATCTGGTACAGCGTGGACACAACTATGCTATCGTCGATGAGGTGGACTCCGTGCTGATCGACGATGCCCGTACGCCGCTTATCATCAGCGGTCCGGTGCCCCGCGGCGAGGATCAGATGTTCGACGAATACAAGGACCGCGTAGCTTCGCTGGTCCGCCAGCAGACGACGCTGACCACCAAACTGTTGGCGGAGGCGAAAGCGAAGATGGATTCCGCCGACGAGAAAGAGCGTGAGGCAGGCGAACTGGCTTTGTTCCGTTCGTTCAAGGGTATGCCGAAAAGCAAGGCGCTGATCAAGTACCTGAGCGAACCGGGCGTGAAAGTGCGGATGCAGAAAACCGAGGAGTTCTACCTGCAGGAGAACGAGAAAAACATGCACATCGCTACCGACGAACTCTATTTCGTGATTGACGAGAAGAACAAGTCGATTGAGTTGACCGACAAGGGTATTGACGCCCTTACGGGTACAACCGACGACCCGAATTTCTTTGTGCTGCCGGATGTGGGAAGCGAGATGGCGGAGGTGGAGCAATCAGTTGTCAGCCGTCAGCTATCAGCCGAAGAAGCGCAGCAGAAGAAAGACGATATTCTGACCAACTACAGTATCAAGAGCGAGCGCGTGCACACCGTTCATCAGTTGCTGAAAGCTTATACGCTGTTTGAGAAAGATGTCGATTACATCATCGACGGCGGCGAGGTGAAGATCGTAGATGAGCAGACGGGTCGTGTGATGGAGGGCCGCCGCTGGTCGGACGGACTGCATCAGGCTGTGGAAGCTAAGGAGAACGTGAAAGTAGAAGGCGCAACACAGACTTTTGCCACCATCACGCTGCAGAACTATTTCCGTATGTACAACAAACTCGCCGGTATGACCGGTACAGCAGAGACCGAGGCGGGTGAGTTCTGGAACATCTACAAACTGGATGTAGTGGTTATCCCGACCAACAAACCTATCGCCCGCAACGATATGAACGACCGTATTTATCGCACCAAACGCGAGAAATACAATGCGGTTATCGACGAGGTGGTGAGCATGGTCAATCAGGGCCGTCCGGTGCTGGTGGGTACCACAAGCGTGGAGATAAGCGAGTTGCTCAGCCGCATGCTGAACCTCCGCAAGATCAAGCACAACGTCTTGAACGCCAAACTTCACCAGCAGGAGGCGCAGATAGTAGCCGAAGCCGGTCGTCCGGGCGTAGTGACTATCGCGACGAACATGGCAGGTCGTGGTACGGATATCAAACTGACGCCCGAAGTGAAGGAAGCAGGCGGTCTGGCTATCATCGGTACCGAGCGGCATGAGAGCCGCCGTGTGGACAGGCAGCTGCGCGGTCGTGCCGGACGTCAGGGCGACCCGGGCAGTTCGGTATTCTATGTATCGCTGGAGGATGACCTGATGCGCATGTTCGGCTCCGAGCGTATAGCCAGCGTCATGGACCGTATGGGATTCCAGGAGGGCGAGATGATCGAGCACTCGATGATATCCAGCAGTATCGAGCGTGCGCAGAAGAAAGTGGAGGAGAACAACTTCGGTATCCGCAAGCGCTTGATCGAGTATGACGATGTGATGAACCAGCAGCGTAACCTCATTTACGGCAAACGTCGTCACGCCCTCATGGGAGAGCGCATCGGCGTGGATATTACGAATATGATCTTTGAGATTGCAGAGAATATCGTAGCTGATGCCAAGTCTGCCGCCGATTACGAAGGACTGAAAGCCGATGCGCTGCAGACCTTTGCTATCGAGCTGCCGTACGACGAGGAAGAGTTCAGCCGTGGCAGACGTCAGGAGTTGAGCGACAAACTGGCTGAGGCGGCGCTGGAAAGCTTCAAACGCCGTATGGACAAACTGATGCAAGTGGCTGACCCGACCATCCAGCAGGTATTTGAGACCAAAGGCCAGATGTATGAGAATATCCTCATTCCTATCACCGACGGCAAGCGTGTCTATAACATCGCCGTCAACCTGAAGGCTGCGGCTGAGACACATTGCAAGGAGGTGGTGAAGGAGTTTGAGAAGCGAATGCTGCTTTTCGTCATCGACGACGAATGGAAAGAGCATCTGCGTCAGTTGGACGATCTGAAACAGAGTGTGCAGAACGCTTCGTACGAGCAGAAAGACCCGCTGTTGATTTACAAGCTGGAGTCGTTCAATATCTTCAAGGGCATGCTGGACAATCTCAACCGCCGTGCGATAGCTATTCTCCTTCGCGGTCAGATCCATACGCAGGAGCCCGACCGTGTACAGCAGGCGCAGCAGCAGCGGCGAATGGACTACAGCCGTTACCGCACGCAGAAAGATGCGGTGCAGCAGGCGGCTCAGGCTTCCGGTGCAGCTGCGGCAGCAGGCAGAGATACACGCGAGAATGCCCGCCCGGAGCCTATTCATGTGGACAAAAAACCGCGTCCGAACGATCCTTGCCCATGCGGCAGCGGCAAGAAATACAAACAATGCCACGGTAAACTGAATGCGGGAATTTAAGTTTCTCTACATAGTACTGACAGTTCTTTGCGCCGCCACCCATCTGGCGGCGCAAACGGATTCTGTACCGGAGGTGGTACGCCTGCATCCGGACACCTTCCGGCTGAATGAACAGCGAGGTACGGCAGATATAGATCTGCTGCTGCTGGATCTGGTGAACAAGCAGAGCGTCGAGCTGCATGAAGGCGACAGCGCTTATGCGCTCACGCCCGAGGAGCAGATGCTCATTGACTCGCTCCAGCGCGAAGAAGCGCGGATTGACTCCATCCGTGTGATGAACGCACAGTTCCGCGAGGTGGTAGAAAACAAGATACCTACTATAGAGATCGAGAAATCATGGATAAAAGACGAGGTAGAGGACCGCAATGATGTTCTGCGTGCTATCCGCAACATGAAAACGCCGTGGCGCAAGGAAGCGACTGTGATGGTGCAGGTTACCCAGAACTATGTCACGCCTAACTGGTACCAAGGCGGTTCGTCCAGTTTTGCGGCAATGGGTATAGCCAAAGGGCAGGTCAATTATATCTCTGACCGCTTTACATGGGAGAATACGGGCGAATGGCGGATGGGCGGTTCAACGGTCTCGGCCGATACGCTCCATAAGGTGAACACCACCGATGATATGTTCCGCTTGTACAGCAAAGCGAACCTCAGGGTGGTGCCCAAAATCTTTGCATCCGTCTCCGCGGAGTTTGAGACGCGCTTTCTGCCGACCTATAAATCCAACTCCATGGAGATGAAATCGGCTCCGTTCTCACCGTTGCGTTTCAATGCCGCAGTGGGTGTGGATTTCAAGCCTGTCAAGGATTTGAGTATATCGGTCTCACCGCTGGCGTACAAACTGATCCATGTGAACGACACCGTGCATGTGCTGGCGACCGACTATGGTCTGGAGCTTGGCCAGCGCACACAGCATAACATCGGTAGCAGTGTGCGTGTGGAATATAAATGGAAACCTGTGCGTGAGGTGCAGTTGGACGGCAAGTTCTATATGTACACCAACTATCACCATGTGGAACTGGATCTGGAAATAAACTGTGATTTTATCATCAACCGCTTCTTCTCTGCCCGGGCAATCATCCATCCGCGCTATGATTCGTCGGTTATCATGTCGGGCGACAATCATGCCAAGATACAGTTCCGCGAAATGATCTCAATCGGTTTTGCGCATAAGTTCCGGTAGCCGTCAGCCATCAGCTATCAGCATTCAGCCGCAGAGTGCAACCAGCTCCTGCCAGCGCTGGAAAGCCTCGGAGCCGTATTTCCAGATGTTATACTTGATTTTGTCGAGAGCCACTTCTTCGCCGAGGTGGCTTTTCGAATAGAATTTGTCGGCGTAGCAGATCACTTTCTCTTCAATCGTCTGCGGGCAATAGTTGCGCTCGGGTATCGGCAATTCGTCGCGCTCAATCTGGTCAATGGTGATTCCTGTTCCCGTATGCCGTTCGGCTACCAGCGCATGCTTGGGCAGCCCTTCCGCCCGTAGCAGTTCGGCACCCAGATAGCCGTGCTCGATATACAGGTGAGGACCGTTGCAGTATATTTTCGGTGCGTTGCAATAGATAATACCGATGTCGTGAAGCATAGCGGCCTCTTCTACAAACGTGCGGTCCACCCATCCCTCGGCTTCCCATTGCGGGTGGGCATCAAGGACGGCTAAGGCACGGTCTGCCACCTGGCGGCTATGTGTCACCAGTATATGTCGCAACTCCGGCTGGCCGGCGTAGTACTTGTCTATGAGCTTAATGTAATCCATTCAGGAACGATTTTGCGTCCATGCGTTTCTTGCCGGGTGCTTGCAGTTCAAGGATGCGCACAGCACCCTCGCGGCAGGGGATAAGAATCTCTGCCGGCTGACGGCTGGCGGCTGAGTTCTGACAGCTGACGGCTTCCACCCTATAAATCTTGACATTCTCAAAATATTGCCCGTTGATGGTCAGATTGGCCCATGCGGCAGGGTAGGGACTCAAGCCGCGGACGAAATTATGTACTTCGTCGGCGGTCATTCTGTCGAAATGAATCTCGCAGGTCTCTTTGAAGAGTTTGGGCGCCGGACGCAGTTCGGTTATGTCCGGTTGCGGAGTGGTGGGCAGCGGCGTGCCATTGTTCTCGCAGTCAATGATCATATCCACTGTCCGGGTGACGAGGCTGGTGCCCATCTCCATCAGCCGGTCGTGAACAGAACCGACATTCTCGTCTTCGCCGACAGGTATCCGCTCCTGCAAAATCAGATTGCCAGTGTCGATCTCATGCTTGAGCATGAAAGTTGTCGCGCCGGTCTCTTTGTCGCCGTTGATAACCGCCCAGTTGATCGGTGCGGCTCCGCGGTATTGGGGCAGAAGCGATGCGTGCAGGTTGAATGTGCCCAGGCGCGGCATCGCCCAAACGATTTCGGGCAGCATACGGAATGCCACCACTATTTGCAGGTCGGCGTGATAAGAACGCAGTTGCTCAACGAACGCTTCGTCCTTCAGTCTCTCCGGTTGCAGAACTGGCAGACCGACCGAGAGCGCGTATTTCTTGACATCCGAGAACTGGAGCTGATGGCCTCGTCCTGCCGGTTTGTCGGGCATGGTAACTACGGCAACCACGTTGTAGCCGCCTTCTACCAAAGCACGCAGGCTCGCCGTAGCAAACTCCGGCGTACCTAAGAATATGATTCGTAAATCTTGTTTGGTCATTTGCTCATTTTCTTATTTTCCCGATACTTCGGGTCCAGACTTTCCGGTTGTGTTTCCACCACAGGCAGCAACGGTCTCTTATGCGCGCGTATAATAAGGTATATACCGAGAATGATGAACGGGATGCTGAGCAGTTGCCCCATGTTGAGTATGTGGCCTGCCTCGAAAGCCTCCTGGTCGTTCTTGATAAACTCCAGCAGGAAACGCGTAACAAACACTATTTCCAGGAATATGCCCAGCAGCAGTCCTTCGCGGCGTCGGGCGTCGGTGTGCCAGTAGAGCGGCCACGTAACGGCAAGAGCCACAAGGCAATAGAGCATTTCGTATATCTGTGTGGGGTGACAGGGAACGGTCTGTCCGTCACGAACGAAGATGAATCCCCACGGCAGGTCGGTAGGGCCGCCGTATATCTCGCTATTCATGAGGTTGCCGAAACGGATAAGCATGGCGGTGAAACATACGCCTACGCAAAGGCGGTCGAGTATCCACAGCCAGCTCGTTTGGAACTGAGGGTAGCGGCTGAAGCGGTATTTGTTCAGCAATATAGCCGCGGTAATGAGTCCGATAGCGCCGCCGTGGCTCGAAAGCCCGCCCTCCCATATCTTGAGCAGCATCAGCGGGTGCTCGATATACGGATTGCGGTAGTTGAATTCCCAGCCGAACAAATGCCAGGGCTCTGTTGAAATACGCATATACTCGCAGTAACGCGCCATGCCGGGCAGCGTCACGTCATGCCACTCGTAGAACCAGCAATGCCCGAGCCGCGCACCAATGATCACACCTGCCGCCATCCAGAAGAACATCTGGTCCGGCCATTCGGCGGGACAGTGCTCACGTTTGTACATCCGTTCGTTGACCGCCCAGCATATATACAGGCCGATCGCCCATAGCAAACCATACCAGCGTATTCCGCCATCCCCGAAATGTATCAGGATCGGGTCAACATCCCATGTTATATAATCCAATATCATACTTCTTTTGTTTGCCTGAGGCGGCTCACCGCCCCCAGTTGAGTTTTGTTCGCAGCGATTTCAGGAAGCTGTTGTCACCTATCTGAACCACTTTGACGGTATAATGCGCACGCTCTATATGCAGCGTCATTTGCGTGCTGAGGCTCTGGCTGCGGCCGTCCACGGAAACCATATACGTGTCGTACCGGCTGTTCACGTGGATATCAAATTTCCAGTCGTCCGGCACAATAATCGGTTTGACAGTCAGGCTGTGCGGCGCAATAGGCGTCAGAATAATCGCCCTGTTCTGCGGCACCATCAGCGGGCCTCCGATCGAGAGATTGTATGCTGTGCTGCCGGTAGGCGTGGATAGTACCAGTCCGTCCGAGTGGTAGGTGTGGAGCAGCTCTCCGTTGACCTTGGTCTCAATGGACAGCATGTTGGTCAGACCTTGTTTGAGTATCGCCACTTCGTTCAGCGCATTGGGCGCCATTACCAGGTCGGTGCGTGCCACGCCGTCTTTGTCCAGCACGGTCAGATGAAGCAGGCTGCGTTGCTCAATGGTATATTCGCCGGCCACCAGTTTCTGCAAAATATCATCCAGATCCTGTGTCTGTACGTCCGCCAGAAAACCCAGATGCCCGCAGTTGACACCTAAAATAGGGATGTTTTTGTCGCCGATCACGGCCGATGAGGTCAGGAAGGTACCGTCGCCGCCTACCGACAGCGCGAAATCAATAGGCTCGCCGTACACGTTCTCCGGCTGGCGGTCGCTGTCCCAGTTCTCGGGAAAACCCGGGTATTCGCGCAGATCCAGTTCCTGACGCAGTTCCTGCGAAAGCAGCACGTGCACGCCTTTGCCGGTCATGAACTCCAAAATATGCCGCACCTCTGCCAGCGTCTGCGGCTTCATCGCATTTCCAAATACAGCTATTGTCATAAGGACATAATATGCTAATATAATTCTGAGTGCAAAGGTACAACAAAAATTGCACATACGCAAATAAAAACGCTTTTTTTCGCGCCCATTCTTGCACATGTCAAAAAAAAGCAGTAAATTTGTGCCCGAATTAAACTATTCGGACTATGACAAGGCTGAGTGTTAATATCAACAAGGTCGCTACGCTGCGTAACGCGCGTGGCGGAAATCTGCCTGACGTACAGCGTTTTGCTGTGGATTGCGAGCTGTTCGGAGCGCAAGGTATCACTGTGCATCCGCGTCCTGACGAGCGCCATATACGCAAGGAGGATGTGTATCAGTTGAAATCAATGGTGACCACAGAGCTGAATATAGAGGGCAATCCTACGGATGAGTTTCTTGCGCTGGTGGAAGATATCAAGCCTACCCAAGTTACTTTGGTGCCGGACGATCCGGGCCAGCTGACTTCCAACCACGGCTGGAATACGCGCAAGCACCTTGATTTTCTCAAAGGAGTGGTCAACCAGCTGCATGCCTCGCGAATGCGCGTCAGCATTTTTGTGGATCCCGATCCGGTAATGGTGGAATATGCGCTGCGCGCCGGGGCGGACAGGGTGGAACTGTACACCGGTCCCTACGCCGAGTTGTTCGACTCGGATCCCGAACGCGCCATCGAGATGTACCGCCCTGCTGCAACCAAGGCGCACGAACTGGGCTTGGGCTTGAACGCCGGGCATGATCTCAATCTCCGTAATCTGAAACCTTTTATACAGGCGTTCCCCTGGACGGCTGAGGTAAGTATAGGACACGCAATTATCTGCGACGCTCTTTATCTGGGTATTCAGGAAACGATCCAGGAATACCTCGATTTGTTAAAATAAACGCCTTGATTTGTTAAAATACTTTAAACTTTCCCGGGTCGGGAGTATATCGGAAGTACATCGGAAGCAAATCGGGGTTTTATCGGGGTTAACAATACCCTGAAAACAAATGAAATTTTAATCTTTATTAATATAATATGTTATTGCAAATTGACACAGCAGCTCTCGCTGAGGAGCTGATTCAGGCGGAAGAGCCTATTCAGGAATCTATCAATCTATGGCAAATGGCGCAGTACGGCGGCTGGATTATGATTATCCTTGCCTTGCTGTTAGCCGGCGCATGCTATATTTTCACGGAGCGTCTGGTAGTCCTCAAACAGGCTACCAAGGAGGACAAATCCTTTATGGACAGAATACGCGATTATATCCACGATGGCAAGATTGATTCGGCTATCAATCTCTGCAAGCAGACCGATACTCCGTCCGCGCATATGATTGAGAAAGGTATCAGCCGTATCGGCCGGCCGATGCAGGATGTGCAAGTGGCGGTGGAGAATGTAGGAAACCTGGAGGTAGGCAAACTGGAGAAAGGTCTGGTTATTATGGCTACTATCGCAGCCGGCGCACCGATGCTCGGTTTCCTGGGTACCGTACTTGGAATGGTTCAAACGTTCTATAACATGGCGCAGACCTCCGGAGGCGTGATTGAGATGTCTGCCCTCTCTACAGGTATGTATCAGGCTATGGTCACCACTATCGGCGGTCTGATTGTCGGAATTCTGGCTATGTTCGCCTACAACTATCTGGTTGCGAAGATTGACAGCGTAGTACGTCTGCTGGAGTCCCGCACGCTCGAATTCATGGATCTGCTCAACGAACCCGCTTAACGGTTTAACAGTTTAACAACCTAACAGTTTAACGTTATGGCATTGAAGAGACGAAACCGTGTCGAGGCGACATTTGCGATGAGTTCGATGACCGACCTCATTTTCCTGCTCTTGCTGTTCTTTGTCATGGCAAGTACGATGTCGTCGCCCAACGATATTAAAATCAATCTGCCCCAGGCACGTACCAAACAAGTGACGCGGCCGCAGGTGGCAAAAGTGTCGATTGACAATCTTGGCAACTACTATGTGGCTATTGGCAAGCAGAAACCGGTGGCAATAGATCCCGACAACCTGGAGGGATACTTGAGCGGTGTGCAAGCTTCGGATAGCACGATGTACATCGCCCTGCATGCCGATGAAGATGTGGCATACAAGGAGGTTGTGCGCGTGCTGGATATTGCCAACGAGCATCATATGCGTCTGGTCGTGGCAACAAAACGATAATCTAAAAAAAACTAGAAAACTAGCAGACTAGTTAACTAGTCGACTAGAAGACTGGTACCCCAAATGACTAAAAAACAACAACGACATATAATAGCATCTGTTTGCACCTTGCTCTTTCTGCTGCTTGTCTTTTTGCTGCTGTGGTTCATCTATCTGGAAGCGGTAGTGCCGGAGGAGCAAGAGGGCGTAGAAGTGGCATTCGGCGAGGTGGAGAATGCCGGCGGATATATGGCGCAGCAATCCGAGGCAGTGCCTCTGCCCAGTCCGCAACCGGCTGCTCCGCAGCAGGCTTCTGCTCCGTCGGATAATGACTTGCTGACGCAGGAGGACGAAGAGTCGCTGGCTTTGCGCAAACAGCAAGAGGAAGCGGAGAAAGCTCGCCGTCAGGCGGAGGCTGACCGTCTGCAGCGTGAGCGCGAGGAGCAGGCACGGCTGGAAAAAGAGCGGCAGGAACGTGAGGCTGCAGAAGCGGAGCGTAAAGCCAAAGAGGCGGAGGCTATAGCCAAAGCCAATGCGCTGGGTTCGCTCTTCGGCAATAACGGCTCTGACGCCCAGGGCTCAGGCGACGGCCAGGGCGCCGGACAGAAAGGCAACCCCGTCGGACACGGCTCAAGCGGAGGCAACAACTGGTCGCTGGCGGGACGGGGAATCCACGGTACACTGCCCAGACCTGCCAACACCTTCAATCAGGAGGGACAGGTGATAGTAGAAATCCGCGTGAATGCCGCAGGCACTGTAATTAACGTAGCACATAAGGGTGGTAACATCTCCGACAAACAAACCATCCAACTCGCACTCGATGCAGCCCGAAAGGCCAAATTCACCGAGGGCGACCATGACCAGATAGGAACAATCACATATAATTTCAAATTCAATTAATTGTTAAACAAAATCCTAATTCTCCTATGAATTATCTCTTTTTGGATAATGGTTTTGAAGAGATTGAAGCCATCACAACGGTTGATTTGCTTCGTCGTGCCAACATCGCAGTTACAACAGTCTCCGTTACGGGCAATCCGATGGTTTTGGGTGCTCATAACATTGCAGTGGAGGCGGACGGACTGATTGAGCGCATTGATTTCTCCGATGCCGAGATGCTGATTCTCCCCGGAGGTCAGACCAAGTTGGGCGATTGTTCCGCATTGTGCGAACTGCTTGTAGAGCATAACAACGCCGGCAAACTGATTGCGGCTATCTGTGCGGCTCCCATGGTGCTCGGCAAACTGGGTATTCTCAAAGGCAAGCAGGCAACCTGTTACCCCGGCTGTCAGGAGCCGTTGGGCGAGAGTTATGTGGGAGGTTTGGTAGTGGAGAGCAAGAATATTATTACCGCCAAAGGTCCCGGACTGAGCTCTGATTTCGCCTTTTGTATCATAGAGCGTCTTGCCGGGTCGGAGGTTGCCGACCAAGTCTATGACACGGCGCAATATTAAATTTCTTCTCTTATCTGCGCTATGCCTGGCAGCGTGCGCAGCGCAAAATCCTCCTACGCCGCCGCTGAACGGCAGGTTCTCTGTCAGCGAAGAAGTGCAGGTGCTGTTTTCTCCCGGCAACCTTTATACTGTCAGGAATACCGGCAGTGTGGCTTTTGCCGGTTCGCAGTACGCCATATACGGAATGACGGTGCTAACGGATACGACAGACTGGTTCCTATGGGATAAAGTCCGTCCGTACGCTACAAAGCCGTTGGACGGCGTGTGGCGCATAATGAGCGACAGCGAATGGAACTATCTGCTCTTCAAACGCCCCGGAGCAGAGGATTTGATGGGACAAGCCACAGTGTGTGACGTTTGCGGTTTGATTGTGCTGCCGGATGAATGGGAATGCCCGGATAATATAACATGGCAGGGACTACCCTATGATTATACATCCAATCTATATAGTGAAACAGAGTGGGTGGCGCTGGAGAACAGCGGAGCCGTGTTTCTGCCCGCGGCAGGCAGGCAAACGGATGCAGGCATAGAAGATGTCAACCGGCAAGGGTGGTACTGGGCGGCAACTAATACAGGAACACAGCTGAACAAGTGTATCTGTTTCGGAGAAGAGCATGTGATAGCGATACCCGCTTCACCATCCGTAGAGATAGCGGTGAGGATGGTACAGAACGTACCGTAAAAGCAACGACATCTTGGCGAGTGCGTTGCGGCAAAGCAAAACAATCGTCGGCATTTATCGGATGCCGACGATTTTGTGTAATTGTACGCTAAGTCTCCAAAACGGGTGGGAAAGGATGTACCGGACTGTTTCGTCCAAATTGTCATTGCGGTCATCTTCCCATTCATCGATGCCGGACTGAAGCAGCCATTCTCCGTTGTAGCGTAGCGGTTGCAGAAGCCAGTGTTCGGCTTTCAGATGCTCACGCCAGATATCGGGATTGTAGGTACCCGTATATACCACCTTCACCTCGTTCACTTGCTTCAATACCGGTTGTGTGCCTTCTTTCGGCGAGCAGGTGATCCAGTCGATGCCGGCGGGCAGCGGGCGGGTGCCGTTGGTCTCTATGCAGATATAGAAACCTGCGGCGTGCAGGGCTTGGACAAGTGTTTCATCAATCTGCAGCGAAGGTTCTCCGCCTGTGAGAACGACCATTCGCCGGCGTTCGTTGGGGATGTTGTATAGTTCTTTTACCGTAGCTACAATCTCCTCAGCGTCCATTTCCGAATAATCTGCAAAATCGGTATCGCACCAAGGGCACCGCAGATTGCATCCACTAAAACGAACAAATACGGCGGGAATCCCGCTGTGCGCTCCTTCGCCCTGTAATGTATAAAAAACTTCGTTTATTTTATACATGTTAAGATGGTTTTTCTGACGAAAAACGTTTAATAGTTAAAATGGTTTTTTCGTGAGAAAAAACGTTAAACTGTTAGTCTCGCTCATAGATGGCTACGTTGCCTTCGGATTCCTGAACGGATACTTTGTAGCAGTTCTCTACGTGGTCGCAAATCCAGCGTGCGATATTCTCTGCCGACGGGTTGACGTCCAGCACTTCGTTGATGTATTTGTGGTCAAACGTATTCTTGACCACCTTTTTGATGTGCGTGAAATCGGTGACCATGCCGTCGCGGTTGAGTTCCGCCGCCTTGCAATAGACCACAATAATCCAGTTATGACCATGCAGGTTCTCACATTTGCTTTCGTACGACAACATTAAGTTATGCGCTGCCGAGATCTCTATTGTTTTTTGTACGTAATACATAAAGTCATTTACAATTTGGACATTTACAATTTACCATTTATTTGGCTATGGGGCATTTTGTGCTTCGCGGAGAGCTTGTTCTCTTTCTCTGCAGGTACCGCACACGCCGCAAGGCTTGTCACCGCCTTTGTAGCAAGACCAAGTCTCGTCATAATTGATACCGAGTTTGAGTCCGTGACGCACAATATCCGTCTTGGATATATGCGTGTAGGGCGTGAGGAGTTGTACGCCGTTCCATGTGCCGGCATTGACAGCGGCGCTCATTGCGTCCACAAACTCCGGCCGGCAGTCGGGATAAATAGTATGGTCGCCGGCATGGTTGGCCAGCATGACAAACTGAAGATGTTCGTTCTCTGCTATACCGGCAGCGATAGCAAGCATGATACCGTTGCGGAAAGGTACGACGGTAGATTTCATGTTCTCCTCGTCGTAGTTGCCTTCTGGAATAGCGTCTGCGCCCTCCAGCAACGAACTGCGGAAGAGTTCTTTGAAAAACGGCAGCCGGATTGTTTTGTGCGGTATAGCCAGCCGCTCGCAATGCAGGCGTGCGAAAGCCAGTTCACGGTCGTTGTGGTTGCTGCCGTAATGGAACGAAACAGCCAAGGCTATACGATCCTTGTATTCATAAAGCATGGTAGTGGAGTCCAGACCACCGGAAAGAACGATTAAGCAATCTTTCATAATTACGATTTGACGATTTACGATGTACGATTGATGTACGATTTTCCGCTCCGCGGTTTATTTATGGTTGAGCGCTGTAGTGAATTGTTCGCGGAGGCGTTGTTGTTTGAGTTCCTCGTGCCCGGCGTCGGCGTAATTGGCGAAGGGGTAGATGCTGATACCTCCTCGGGGCATGAAATAGCCGGTTACCTCAAGATACTTGGGATCCATGAGTTTGACCAGGTCTTTCATAATGATGTTGACGCAGTCTTCATGGAAATCGCCGTGGTTGCGGAAAGAGAAGAGATAGAGCTTGAGGCTCTTGCTCTCTACCATGCGCTCGCGCGGGATATAACTAATGTAGATGTGTCCGAAATCGGGTTGCCCTGTTTTGGGGCAGAGGGTTGTGAATTCCGGGCAGTTGAATGTAACGAGATACTCGTTCTCGGGATGTTTGTTGGGAAAAGTCTCCAGCACGGCAGGGTTGTAGTTGTCGGAATACTGTACGTGCTGATTGCCAAGCAGGGTAACTCCCTGCAGTTCATTTTCTATTCGCATAATAAGAGACGGCGTGAAGCCGTGTTTTCAGTTAATTTAGTGTTACACAAGGGAGGAAAAACATAGCTCCCTTTGAAAAGCGGGTGCAAAGGTACACAAAAAAATCGACATATGCAAATATATGCCGATTTTTTTTGTGGTTAAAAGGTGTCTTAACGCATGAATTTGAGTGTACCACCGTTGGCGGTGACTACGATATAGATGCCGTGGGGAAGTTCCATCTGATAGATGTCCTGATTGGTAGTAGTGATCATACGTCCGTAGATGTCGTAGATATTTACCCATTCGCCGGCGGTGTAGGTCTGGTCGATATCTTCCGTCGAGTTGGCATATACGATAATCTCGTAAGGTCTGCGGTTGATATAATCGGTAACCTCGTAAATAACCGGGGAGACAAAGCTGGTACTGAAATTGACAGAATCATTCTGAGAGGGGATAGTGAATGTATATCGGCTGTCTGCCAGTGTGATTTGCGGTTTCGCCTTTTCAATATTGAAATCGGGGTGCTTTGTGGTGTTGATATGCACCTCTACGACGTTGTTCTCCTGATCAATCTCTCCTTTCACGCCGTCAAGTATGAAACCGGTCATTTTGAGTTCCGGCAGTGCGACTGTAGGCTGGTTGTCAAGCAGGTAAGCGATGATAGCATCTATCAGTTTGACGCCGTCGGTAGTAAGATTACCGCTGCTGGATTGCGCAATCGGGAAGCAGATGTATTTCGTGTTGTCCGGCCGTTCGGCAGCAGGTATCTCGTGGATGATGGTTTGCAGTTCGCCATCCTTGTTGTAATCTTCAAGGCTGCGGGTATAGGCGGTGGCAAGGCAAAGGGAGCCGTCGCAATGCTTGATATTGATCGGCATAAGGCCTTTGTTCTTGCTGAGCGCCGAGAGTACCTGAATCTTCTCGCCTTTGTTCTTGTTGATGGCTTTGAAGATAGGGTGGTCTTCACGCTGAACATAGATATTCTGCCAATTCTTGGTAATGGAGTCCACCGTGCCGTTGTCGGGTTCTCCCCAACCGATGCTGTCCAAGCGTCCCGGTGCGTAGGTAAAGCCTTTCATGTTCAGCACCGGTTTGCCGGCTCCGTTGCGAATGATTTCCAGCACCTCGCCGTTGTTGGCATCCACGGTTTCGGAGATGAGAATCCATTCGAACTTGTCGTACTGGCTTTTTGTACGCAGTTCATTCAAAGTGGTACGTGCCTTGAGGTTCATGCCCTTTCCCGTCAGGTATGTGTATAAACCGTCGTTGGTTGCATTGGCTTTATCCTTGCAGAGGAAGAGTACCGGGTTAGCACCCAGATCATCTGACTCGACAGTGATAGTGCCTGTAATCGTGTTACCGTCTTTAACAGATACGTTGTAGGTGTATTTCCCTGCCGCAGTAGGTGTTCCGCTGATAGCGTATTTGCCGTCAGCTCCGGCGCCGGAGAGACCTGCGGGTGTTTGTCCTGTCCATGTGAGTGTGACAGCGTCTGCGCTCAGGGCGTAGTAGGTGAAGTTGACCGGTGTGATCGGTTCGTTGCGAACGGCATCGTTCACATCGATTACTCCGTTGGCAACTATTTCCGATTTGACAGAGAGTTTGCCGCTGAGGCTGTTGACTTCTGCGCCGTCTTTGTAATTGACGATGCGATAGGTATAAGTTCCTACGGGGCAGAGTGCTTTGCCGGTGAGGCGGATGGTATCGCCTATGTCGGAGGAAGCTTTTTTGGTCAGTTCGAAGCCTGTAGCTTCGTTTCCGTCCCAGACAAGTTTTGTCTCACCTTTGGAGGCATATTTGGTGAAATAGGTAATAGGTGCTATGTCAGTAGTCTGGCGAACGTTTTGTGTCGAGTCGTTACCCTTGAGGTAGCTGGTTTTGGGTTGGTCAGGGATACGGAGGGAGAAACCGTATGGTTTGCACACACCATCCAATTTGCTTGTTATTTTAATAACGTGCTCACCAGAAGAAATGTCATATCTACGAATCGAACCTCCATCAGAAGAGTTCAGATTTTGGACAGGTTGCTCAATATTATCAATATACACATAAAAATATTTTCCTTTTGACTGGTCAGTATTGTTATCTTTCCCCCACAAAGTAAACTGGTCAAATCCTTTTATATGGATGAGCATCTCATCTCCATTTTTCATTTTGAGGTTTCCTTTTCCTGTAGCCCCTGCGAATTCGTCTTTTCCTTCACGGCCGGAACCATCCAATCCATCCGCACTTGTGGCAGAAAGCCATTCTATTTTTAGAGATTTTTCATCAGTACCTGTACCTATTTGTGAACCACTTTTAGTAAATATTCCAGCATTTTTATCTCCGTCACGTCCAAGGAAATACACCTCATATTCACGTCCGTTGAGAACGGTGAGTGGTTCGCCATAGCCACCGTTAGCGGTTCTGGCTTCATAGATGCCGGGTTCGTGGATGGTGAGAGAGGAGGAGGGGACTTTGACGGTAAAGTTGATGGTATAGGTGGCGGTAGTGGTTCCGTCTTCCGCCGTCACGACAATCTTGGTTACGCCAGGAACGCCGGTAGCATCTGTTTTGACTGCGGTAGCTTTGGAGTCGTTGAGTACGTAGGTTACGGCAGGAACGGTGGTGCCGCTTACTTCAACGTTGTACACATAAGTAGTCGGCGAGAAATTGATATTGTAGCCTGTTACCGTAAGCGACTTGAGGGAAGCATCGGATGACATAGCCGGTGCCTCTGTGATAGTTACCTTATACGTGGTTTTCTCATTTGTAGTGCTGCTGAAAATATAATCTATTGAACCCTTGCTGAAATCCTGTGCGCCGGTCGGGGTATAAGAATTCAGGTATTTACCGGTAAACTGCGGTTCCAGAGTAAGGCTTTTGCCGTTCAAGACCTGTCCGGTAATGGTCATGTTTACGTTGTCCACTTCGGCAGTGCCGCGGATGTTCGCCCACGTGGCAGTCTCTACTTTCGGATTAGCTGTTTCTACGGTGAAGGTCACTGTATATTGTTTCTTGGTAGTGCCGTCTTCCGCGGTTACGTCTATGGTAGCTTTGCCCGGCAGTGCATCGGCTTGTGTAATACTGGTGGTAGCATTAGCGTCCGTGGTGGTGGCTGTAACGGTAGGCGGAGTCGTTGTACCAGCGGGCAGTTCCACTTCATAAGCCGTTTTGTCGGCTGCGAAACCGGGAACGGCGGTGCCGTTATATGCTATTCCGCTCAGCGTAGCATCGGTGGAAGGGCCGGCATTATATTTGAGGGTTAAATCGTCCATCCACATTGTTTTACCACTAGAAGATGGTTGTCTAAAGGTGAACCGAAGATAACCGGTAATAGCGCTGCTTGGAGTAATGGTGACTTGGTAGAAAGTATTATTGCTAGCAGAGGAAATGCCGGGGAGAGCATTAAAGGTGGTTAAGTCTAATATGCTTGTGACTTGCCCTGAGAAATCTGCAGTAGGCGAACATTCGATAGCTAATGCAGTTTTACCTTTGTCGCTGGATGCTATATAAAATGAAATTTCAGAAACATTTTTATAGGAAATTTTTGTAGTGAGAAAATTACTCTTTTGTCCTGTTCCACCCATAGCGGCTTTCAAGGAGGCATTGCCAACTTTTTTTGTGCCAGAATCAATGGTTATACTACCATTTGCGTTTTCACAGGAGATCGTAAAATTGGTTGATAACTCAGTGTCGTTTTCAAAACCGAATGTAACATCCGCCCAAACAGCATTTGTTATCAAACAAGAGATTAGTGCGAGCGCACTCCTTTTAAATGTGTTAATCATATATGAATTATGTTTGATTTACGATATTTTTTCGGTTGTTTTCTAAAATCACGGGATAATATACTATGTATATTATAGGGTGGGGTATGATACGATATTCACCCGATATTCACCCGATGTTCACCCGATATGCCTCCGATGAAACCCCGATACAACCCCGAAGCGGCGCCGATGTGCGGCGGGTGTATGGCGGATGTGCGGCGGGGTTGTGAAAAATTGGGGGTATTAACCGGTATAAAAACAGGTTTCATGAGCCGGCAACATTTCACGGTGCAAAGGTACAACTTTTTTCGTGTATGCGCGTGCAGATATTCGTATAAAATGTGTAAAATTTGTTATTTTTGTCAAAAAATGGCGTGAGTAAGCAAAATAATTTGCGTATGTGAAAAAAAAATAGTAAATTTGCAGCCAAATTGTGCGAGCGTGGGCACAACGACAGACGACATGACGACACGACGACACAACGACATAACGACGCAACGACATGACGACGCGACGACACGAACGACACGACGACGCGACGACAGACGACACAACGGCGCAACGACGCGACGACAGACGACATAACGGCGCGGCGAAACGAACGACACGAACGACACGACGACATAACGACACAACGACATGACGACGCAACGACATGACGACGCGACGACATAACGACGCAACGACATGACGACATAACGACGCAACGACATGACGACATGACGACACGACGACACAACGACATAACGACGCAACGACATGACGACGCAACGACATGACGACACGACGACACGACGACATGACGACATAACGACAGACGACACGACGACATAACGACAGACGACAGACGACATGACGACGCAACGACGCAACGACACGACGACATAACGGCGCGACGACATAACGGCGCGAGGGAGAGAGAAAGCCTACCCCCACCCCCACCCCCTCCCTGAAAGGAGGGGAGAAAGGGAGGAAGATAGGGAGAGAGACAACATAACGACAAGCATAACAACAATCATAACAATAAACAATAACAAACAAAATCTTATTTTGAATATGCAACGTAAAATCTTTACTCTGGCGTTGGCCATGATGGCGGCGCTGACAGTATTTGCTCAGGAAGAGGCAGCAGAGAAAGCCTGGAAATTTGACGGAACAGTAGGTCTGAACGCCGCTGCGACGGGTTTGGTGAACTGGTCTGCCGGCGGTAAGAACAACGTGAACGGCTTTGCTTACGGCAAGCTTCACCTGTTGTACCACAAGAATGCAATCGCTTGGGAAACCAATTTCGATACGGATTTCGGATTGACATGGATTGACCAGAAGGAAGACGCTTTCCAGAAATCGAGCGACAATATCAAGCTGGCCACGAAGTTCGGCTGGGAGTTCAAGGAGACTTGGTATCTGACGGTGAACGGAAGTTTCCAGAGCCAGTATGCGCTGGGCCGCAATTATGTAGAAGGCTACAACAACATCATTTCGAAATGGCTGGCACCGAGTTACACGGATATTTCGGTCGGTATTGACTGGAAGAAGAGCGTGAAGGGTGCTGATTTCTCGATTTATCTGTCTCCTATCGCCGGCCGTATCACCAGCGCCTATATCGGTGAGGCATGGAACCAGCGTTACACCCGTGAAGGAGCGCTGGGCGCCTTGCAGTACGACATCGATCATGCAGCCGATGCCACCACCAAAGCAGCCGCACAAGCAGCCTATGATGCGTATGACAATTTAGGCGGTTATGAGATTGAACAGGCAGCCAAAACGGATTTGCGTTCGCAGTTGCAGAACACATACGGCACATACACCTATGACAACAACGGCGACAAGGTGTTCCGCAACGCCCGCGCCGAGTTCGGTTTGAGCTTCAAGGGAAGTATCGCCTATGCGTACAAGGACTTGAAACTGAGCACGACACTGGGACTTTTCACCCCGTATCAGGGCAAAGGCTTCAGCCTGAAGGATATTTACGAGGCCAATAACGGTGCCGGTTCGTGGGCCAGCCGCGATGTGAATGCGAACTATTTCGAGTATTCGAACAACAACCGTTACTTCGGTCATTTTGATGTTGACTGGGACTGCGCGCTGAGTTATCAGTTCCTGAAATGCCTGCAGGTGACCGTATCGACCAGCCTGAAATACTACAACGGAACGCTGATTGCCGACAAAGACGGCAACCTGAGCGAGCGTTGCCAGTTCAAGGGCGTTATCGGTCTGGGTGTAGGATATAGTTTCTAAGCTATCAGCCGTCAGAAATCAGCTGTCAGAAATCAGCCGTCAGAAATCAGCCGTCAGAAATCAGATGCAAGCTTTGGACGACTTATCGCAGAATGTGCATCTTTTGCTGGAACGCTATGAGGCGTTGCAGCAGGAGAATGCGCGTCTGCGTGAGGACGGCGAGAAACAGCGTGCCGAGTTGATCCGGACCCACAGCGAGTTGCTGGAACTGCAGCAGCAGAACCGGCGTCTGGCGACGGTGAACAGCCTGACGGCGATGGAGAGCAAGGAGATAGCGTATAAGCGCGTCAGTGCACTCATCGGGCAGGTGGACCGGGCGATAAACGCTCTAAAGCGTTGAGGAATTAAAAGGCTGTACGGATCCTAAAACTTTGTACCAAATTTCCAAAGCCCTTTGTACCTTGTGAATTAAGAATTAAAAATCAGGAATTGGTAAACGGAATGCAACATATAACGCTTCACCTGGATGCACACCATGTGAATCTGAGAGTGCCGGTGGAGCAGGAGGCCGCCTACCGCGAGGCCGCCGAGTTGCTGAACGACCGATTCAAGCACCATCTGAACAAGTTGCCCAATGCCTCCGCCGAGCAGCTGTGGATGTACACGGCATTGGAGATGGCGGTGTCGTTCAGGTCGGACGCCCGCGTGAAGAGCCTGGAGCCTGTGGAGAAAGCGTTGAAAATGCTGAACGAGCAGGTGTTAGGGGCGTTGAACGGTTAAAATGGTCGCTTCCGCGACGTTAAAGAGTTAAAATGGTCGCTTCCGCGACGTTAAAACAGTTATATAGATGACATTATATGTTATAATTAGTGCAGTAGTGGGGCTTCTGTTGGGAGCCGGAATCTACTTTCTCATATCCCGCGTGGCTGCGGCCAATCTGCTGAAGAAAGCGGAGGAAGAAGCGGAGGTAATCAAGAAAAACAAGATTGTAGAGGCAAAAGAGAAATTTATTGCCCTCAAGCTGGAGCACGACAACAGCGTGCGCGAGCAGGACAAACGCATCCAGCAGCATGAACAGCGTCTGCAGCAACGCGAGCAGCAGCTCAACCAGCGTCAAGGGGATATTCAGCGCAGCCTCAACGAAGTGAACCAGAAGAACCAGCAAGTAGAGCAGCGTTCGCAAGCGCTGGAATACAAGCAGCAAGAGGTGGAGAGAATGCACCACGAGGCGCAGAAACAGCTGGAGCAGTTGAGCGGCATGAGTGCCGAGGAGGCGAAGAAACAGCTGGTGGAAGCGCTGAAGGACGAGGCCAAGACGGCTGCGATGAGTTATGTGAACGAGATCATGGACAACGCGCGTCTGGAGGCCAACAAAGAGGCGAAGAAAATCATTATCCAGACCATCCAGCGTGTGGCCAGCGAGACGGCAGCAGAGAACACCGTGAGTGTTTTCCACATAGAGAACGACGAGGTGAAGGGTCGTATTATCGGTCGCGAGGGACGTAATATCCGTGCACTGGAGGCCGCTACGGGCGTGGAGATCGTAGTGGATGACACGCCTGAGGCAATCACGCTGTCGGCATTCGACCCCGTGCGCCGCGAGATAGCGCGTCTGAGTCTGCACCAGTTGGTTCAGGACGGACGTATCCACCCCGCGCGTATCGAAGAGGTGGTAGCCAAAGTGACGAAACAAGTGGAAGAGGAGATTATCGAAGTGGGCAAACGCACCACTATCGACCTCGGCGTACACGGTTTGCATCCCGAACTGGTGCGGCTGGTAGGCAAAATGAAATACCGTTCGTCGTATGGTCAGAACCTGCTGCAGCACTCGCGTGAGACAGCCAATCTGTGTGCTGCGATGGCAGGCGAGTTGGGACTGAATGTCAAGGCGGCGCGGCGTGCCGGATTGCTGCACGATATAGGCAAAGTGGCGGACGATGATGTCGAGCTGCCGCACGCAGAGTTAGGTATGAAACTCTGCGAGAAATACGGCGAGAAACCGGATATCTGCAATGCCGTAGGTGCTCACCATGACGAGTGCGAGATGACCACGCTGATTGCGCCGATTGTGCAAGCCTGCGATGCTATCTCCGGCGCCCGTCCGGGTGCGCGGCGCGAGATTGTGGAGAGCTATGTGAAGAGGCTGAACGACTTGGAGAATATGGCCATGTCTTTCCCCGGCGTAGTGAAGACGTACGCGCTGCAGGCCGGCCGCGAACTGCGTGTGATAGTCGGTGCCGACAAACTGTCGGACAAAGATACCGAACTGCTGTCGTTCGATCTGGCCAAACGTATTCAGGACGAGATGACGTATCCCGGACAAGTCAAAGTGACCGTCATCCGCGAGGTGCGCGCCGTGAATGTGGCTAAATAGACCGCTACGCTAAAAGAATAAAGACCGCAGGCTTTGCCTGCTAAAAGACAAAAGACAAAGGACTTCCGCCTATAGGTAGAAGTCCTTTGTTAATTGTTGATAGGCGGCGGAACGGCCGCCTGTTTCGTTTTCCAGAATGAGGGAGTTTTCAAGGGATGTGATCTCGTCATGACGACATGACGACATGACGTTATGAGGACATGAGGACATGACGAAAGCAATCAACACTCTCCTAACAGGTTTGGAGGCCTTGCTATAAACGCGGGTAAGGTGCGTAGGAGTGAGACCTTCAGTCCGGGCGAGAGCGCAGATCTCTTTCTCCGCTCCGGCAGGCAGTATAAGCGCCAATATGCCGTCGTTGCGCAGAAGCCGCGCGCTATGATGTATCAGTTCTTCGTAGGACAGACTGTCCGTATGACGCGCCAACTCACGCCCTTTGTCGGGGTTTTTGAGGCTGTGTTGGAAATAGGGCGGGTTGGAAACAATGAGGGAATAGCATTTACTTATTTTCTCATTTTCATATTTGCTCGTTTGCCATGTTTGCAAGGGTGAGAGACAGGCTTGCAGGCGATCGGGCCAAGGCGAGGAAGCAAAATTCTCTCCGGCTTGCTCTACCGCCGATGCATCTATGTCGATAGCGTCAATCTGCGCTTGGGGCAAGCGTTGCGCAAGCATCAGTGCCACTAATCCGGAACCGGTGCCCACATCCAGCACGCGCGTGTTTCCGCCATCTGCCATCCGCCATTCTTCCATTATAGGTGTCCATGCGCCAAGCAGAACACCGTCGGTGCCCACCTTCATGGCGCAGCGTTCATGCCGCACATAGAACTGCTTGAACTGAAAACCCGGGTTCATTTGGTCATTTACCATTTACCAATTGGTCATTTGACCCATTCCGTATGGTGGTGATGGTGGCCATCCTCATGCTCATGCGCCTCCATGACGCAGTGGATTGCCAGATAAACGCCGAGAACGATGAATAGTCCCGCGCAGATGTGGCGGAACCATTTCTCAAACGTTCCCATCCGGCTGGTGAGTTTGCCTATGCTGACAGCACTGTAGCTTACCAGCCACGCAATCAGCATAATAGGCAGACCGGTACCCAGGCCGAAGATGACCGGCATGAGCCAGTTCCATGTGCCGGGCAGGGTGAGCGTGATATCAATCATCGTGAGGAAATACACCAGCCGGTGGGGGCAGAAAGCGATGGCGAAGAAAATGCCCAGAACGAACGACCACAGCCAGCTGGAGTCGGAGTCCGCTTTTTGCAGCATGTTGCTGATACCATGGTCGTGCTCATGGTGATGATGGCCGCTGAAGAGCAAAACAACACCGCATATGATCATGAACGCCGCCAGAACAGGCTCCCCCAAACGGCTCAGCAGATGCTGGATGCCATCGGTCTGCGCGCCCAGCAGAAAAGGAACACTGAGCAGCACATAGGTCACCAGTTTGCCCAAAACGAACATGAGTCCGTTGGTGAGCACCTTGCGGCGGTTGTTGATCTCTTTGTCGATATAACTGATAGCTGTGATGCTCGTCATCAGGGTACAGGGGTCGAGGATAGTGAGCAATCCGAGCAGCAGAGCAGTAAAAATTTGCACCATAATGCTATTTTTTTTCAAAAAAGTTTGCAAAGGTACAAAATTTGTTGTAATTTTGCAAACGGAAATGATAAAAATCGCTAAAATAATTCATTTATCCCTGTTCTTGGGGGTTCTTGTCGCCTTTTCAGCGTGCCAATCGTCGTCCGGCAACTCCCAACGGCGGTTGGCGGAACGGCAGGTATATGCGGAACAGCGCACACAGATACTGGCGGATTGTCTGGAACGCCACGTTCCGATGGATTCGATACGCGCAGTAGCCGAACGCGATGAGGATGTGCTGTTTTATGTGTTTGATGCGCGCCAGATGGTGTATTGGTCATCCAACCGTCTGGCTGCGGACGAACTCTATCTGACCACTTATGACACATGGCGCAATCTGGCTTTTTCCAATGCCAAGACAGTAGCCCGCTGGACCCGGTCAGGGGAGTATAACATCCTGACGGTGATTCCTACCGAATACACTGCGTTGCAGGACTATACGGAGATGTATTCCGTTGCTTCGCAGAGTTTTTCGTTCCGTCCGTTGCCGCAGGACAACGAGCAAAAAGCATGGCACGGGCGGCTCTATTTCATACTCTGCATCATCTTGTTCTCTGCCCTGGTGCTGCTGGCGGTGATTGGTCTGGTCCGTTATCGCGGAATCCGGAATATGCCGCTTACCACGCGTATCATGTATGTGATCATCGGCTGTGTGCTGGCTGTGTTTGTGTATGTGTTTGTGATGTCGGTGCGCTATGTGCAAACCAACTACGAGCAGCGTCAGCGTGAGAGTCTGGTGACCCGGTCGGAGTACGTGCAGTCGTACCTGCGTTCGCTCTATTATTGGGATGTGTCGCTGACCTCGTCGCAGTCAACGGGACTGGCGATCGACCTGCATGATTTGGGGTATGATATCAATCAGGATATCCATGTCTATTCGCTGTCCGGCGAGTTGATAGCCTCGTCATCGCCGGCGTTGTTCAACAGCGGTCTGCTCTCGCGTCGTATGGCGCCGCAGGCTATGTTTGCCACCAACCATTCCACCCTCTGTTACGAATATCTGGCTACGCACCGCTATCTGGTTTATTACCAGCCGTTTTACAACGGCTCGTTTGTGCCGGTAGGGTATATCGCCGTGCCGTATTTCCTGAGCGAGCAGACCCGCAATCAGGAGGTGGACAATCTGTTGGCACGCTTGTTGCCGCCGTATATTATTGTGCTGCTGCTGGCCTTGTTTTTCTCGTTTTGGGCGGCGCGGAGCATGACAGCGCCTATTGCTATGATCAATGAGAAAATGCGCCGGTTTGAGATTGGCGGCAAGGACAATCACATTGACTATCCTTATCATGACGAACTGGGCGAGCTGGTGGAGCGGTATAATATCCTGGTGGACAGGGTAGAGGAGTCGGCGGAACGGTTGGCGCGTGCCGAACGCGAAGGCGCGTGGCGGACGATGGCGCGGCAGATTGCCCATGAGATCAACAACCCTCTGACGCCTATGAAACTGTCGGTGCAGAAACTCCAGCTCAAGCGGGGCACGGACGGCTTTGACGACTATTTCGACAAGACGACCAAGATGCTTGTTGCCGAGATTGACAACCTGGCGCATATCGCCCAGTCGTTCTCCGCTTTCGCCAAACAGCCCGAAGTGATTGCCACCGAGGTGGATGTGGCGCAGAAACTGAGCAATGTGATCACTCTCCAGCGCGCCAACGACGAGCAGATTCCCATCCGTTATGTGGGGCCTGATTCGGGCGTGCCGGCTGTGGCGGACAACGAGCAGATTGCCCAGGTGTTCATCAATATCCTCCGCAATGCCATCCAGGCCTTGAGCGAGAAGGAGTTCACCTCGCCCAACACGCCGGATATAATAGTCGTTCTGAATGCCGCCTATTCCGACGAAGAGGTGCAAATCTCCTTCTCCGACAACGGTCCCGGAATACCCGCAGAGGCGCAACCGCGCATTTTCCGTCCCAATTTTACCACCAAGACCAACGGTAACGGTCTCGGGCTGGCTATTTCCAAGCACATCGTTGAGGGTGCGGGAGGGCGCATCGATTTTGCCAGCAACGACAAAGGTACCACATTCTTTGTTTATCTCAAGAAAAAATGAAATAATCCTTGCATATATGCAAGAATTTTTGTAATTTTGTACCCGAAAAAGAAAAATCAATAACAACAACCATAAAAACACACAACACAATGAAAGTACAAACCATTATGTCGCAATTAGCGGCGAAACATCCGGGCGAGGCAGAGTACCTGCAGGCCGTGCAAGAAGTTCTTGAATCCATTGAGGAGGTGTACAACCAACACCCTGAGTTTGAGCAGGCGAAGATCGTGGAACGGATGGTGGAGCCGGACCGTATCTTCACGTTCCGCGTGACATGGATTGACGACCAGGGCGAGGTGCAGACCAACCTCGGTTACCGCGTGCAGTTCAACAGTGCCATCGGTCCGTATAAAGGCGGTCTCCGTTTCCACAGAGCCGTGACGCCGTCGATGCTGAAGTTCCTCGGTTTCGAGCAGACATTCAAGAACGCGCTGACGACCCTGCCGATGGGCGGCGCAAAGGGTGGTTCGGACTTTGACCCCGTGGGCAAATCCGACGCGGAGATTATGCGTTTCTGCCAGGCGTTCATGTTGGAGCTCTGGCGTTGCATCGGTCCCGACCAGGATATCCCGGCAGGCGACGTAGGCGTTGGCGGACGCGAGATAGGATTCCTCAACGGCATGTACCAGAAGCTCGCGCGCGAATATCATACAGGTGTGCTCACCGGCAAAGGCATGACGTGGGGCGGTTCGATCCTCCGTCCGGAGGCAACCGGCTTCGGTGCACTCTATTTCACGCAGCACCTCCTGCACAAAGCGGGCAAAGATATCAAGGGCAAGAAAGTGGCGATCTCGGGCTTCGGCAACGTGGCTTGGGGTGCAGCGACGAAAGCCGTTGAACTGGGCGCCAAGGTGGTGGCTGTCAGCGGTCCCGACGGCGTAGTGGCTATCCCGAAGGGTATCACCAAAGAGATGATTGACTACATGCTCGTCATGCGCGCGTCCAATAGAAACAAGGTGCAGGACATGGCGGACAAGTTCCCGAAAGACTGTGTCTTCACCGCCGGCAAGAAAGCCTGGTCGGTGCCATGCGACATCGCGTTGCCGTGCGCCTTCCAGAACGAACTGAGCGAAGACGATGCGAAAGAGCTCAAAGCCAACGGCTGCTGGTGCTGCTGCGAGGTCAGCAACATGGGCTGCCAGCCGGGCGCTATCCATTTCTTCCAGCATAACGGCGTGCTCTTTGCGCCGGGCAAGGCGGTCAACGCCGGCGGCGTAGCTACCAGCGGACTGGAGATGACGCAGAACGCCGAGCACCTGAGTTGGAAGGCACAAGAGGTGGACGACAGGCTGCATCATATCATGGAGTCCATCCACGAGCAATGTGTCCGCTACGGCACGCAGCCCGACGGCACAATCGATTACGTCAAAGGCGCCAACATCGCCGGCTTCATGAAGGTCGCTACTGCGATGCTTGAACAGGGCATCATTTGATGCAGCTGTTCAAGGTGATTTATTATTGAACAGGGAATCATCTAACTAGTCAGCTAGACGACTATTCAACTAGCCGGCTAATAAAAAAACAACTCCAGATTATGTACACTGATTTTCAGAAACACCTCGCCTCTACGCTGGACGAGATCCGCGAGGCGGGTTTGTATAAAAACGAACGGGTGATCATCACACCGCAGTCTTCGGGCATTCAGGTCGAGGGAGGCAAAGAGGTTATCAATTTCTGCGCCAACAACTACCTCGG
Organism: Paludibacteraceae bacterium; assembly: GCA_017478725.1. GTDB lineage: Bacteria > Bacteroidota > Bacteroidia > Bacteroidales > Paludibacteraceae > Colicola. Next base: position 10,359 of record JAFVDD010000016.1, on the reverse strand, counting down.
CCTTGCCGACAACAAAGAACTCATCGAAGCCGCCAAAGCCCGCATGGATGCACGCGGCTACGGCATGGCTTCCGTGCGTTTCATCTGCGGAACCCAGGACACGCACAAAGAGTTGGAACGCGTCATCTCCGATTTCTTCGGCACGGAAGATACCATTCTCTATGCCGCTTGTTTTGACGCCAACGGCGGTCTGTTCGAGCCGCTGCTGACCGAAGAGGACGCTATTATCTCCGACGCCCTCAACCACGCCTCTATCATCGACGGCGTGCGGCTGTGCAAGGCAGTGCGTTACCGCTATGCCAACGGCGACATGGCAGACCTCGAAGAGAAACTGAAACAGGCGCAGGCGCAGCGTTTCCGCATCATCGCTACCGACGGCGTCTTCTCCATGGATGGCAATGTCTGCCCGCTCGACAAGATCTACGAACTGGCGCAAAAATACAACGCCCTCGTCATGGTCGATGAGTCGCACTCCGCAGGCGTGGTGGGCAAGACAGGTCACGGCGTGACGGAGCTGTACAACCTCCGCGGCAAAGTGGAAATCATCACCGGAACCCTCGGCAAAGCCTTCGGCGGTTCGGTCGGCGGTTTCACTACCGGACGCAAGGAAATTATCGACCTCCTGCGTCAGCGCAGCCGGCCCTACCTCTTCTCCAACTCTATTCCGCCGATGATTGCAGCCGCGGGAATCAAGACTTTTGAGATTCTCACCCGCTCCAACGAACTGCAGGACCGCCTGCATGAAAACACGGCGTATTTCATCGAGCGCATGAAAGCTGCGGGCTTTGACATCAAACCTACCCAGTCCGCCATTTGCGCGGTCATGCTCTATGACGCACGCCTAAGTCAGGACTTCGCTGCGGCTTTGCAGGAAGAGGGCATTTACGTCACCGGTTTCTATTATCCCGTAGTGCCGAAAGGCCAGGCGCGTATCCGCGTGCAAGTGTCCGCCGCACACACCCGCGAACAGCTCGACCGCGGCATCGCAGCCTTCACCAAGGTCGGCAAAGAACTGGGAGTATTGAAATAAACTAGATAGCTAGAAGACTAGATAACTAGAAAGAAAAATGAAAGCTTTAGTAAAAAAATACGCCGAACCCGGCATTTGGATGGAAGATGTGCCGATGCCCGAGGTGGGAGTCAACGATGTGCTGATCAAGGTCATCAAAGCCGCTATCTGCGGCACCGACCTGCATATGTATAAATGGGACGCATGGTCGCAGAGCCACTGCCGTCCGCCATACACCATGGGACATGAGTTTGTCGGCATTGTGGCGGAAGTGGGACCCGGCGTCCGCAATTTCCGTGTCGGCGAACGCGTCACGGCGGAGGGACACATCGTTTGCGGCCATTGCCGTAACTGCCGCCGAGGCATGGGACATGTGTGCGAAAACACCATCTCTGTAGGTATTATGGGCAAGGACGGCTGTTTTGCCGAGTATGTCACAATCCCCGAATCCAACGTCGTGCGGCTGCGGCCTGAGATACCCGATGACTTCGCGGCTATCATGGATCCCTTCGGCAACGCTACGCATACAGCCCTCGCTTTCCCCCTGCTGGGCGAAGATGTGCTCATTACCGGCGCCGGACTCATCGGAACGATGGCGGCGGGCATATGCCGGTACGCCGGAGCCAAGAACATCGTGGTGACGGATATCAATCCGCTGCGCCTGGATATCGCCCGGAAAATGGGCGCCACCCTCACGGTCGACGGCTCCAAAGGCGAGACGGTGCAAGGAGCGATGGACCGCCTCGGCATACGCGGATTCGATGTCGGACTGGAGATGTCCGGCGCGCCGGCGGCGTTCAACGAAATGATCGAGCATATGTACAAGGGCGCCAACATCGCCCAGCTCGGCATTCTGCCCTCGGATACACAGGTCAATTGGTCCGATGTTATCTTCAATGCCCTGACAATCAAAGGAATCACAGGAAGACGCATGTGGGAGACTTGGTATCAGATGGAGCAGATGCTCCTCGGCGGACTCGACCTCAGTCCTGTCATCACCCACCGCTTCAAATTCGAGGATTTCCAGAAGGGCTTCGACGTCATGGTTTCCGGCCAGTGCGGCAAAGTGCTCCTGGAGTGGTAAAGAGTGCTCCTTGAGTTGTATAACATTCAGGATTTTCCTAGACGATAGCTAGACCATACCTAGACCATATTAGGGAGGTTAGAGCCCCGTTCGTATAGGGACCTTACAGCCTTTGTGACACGCAATTTTTGTCAACTTACACATATTAAACGAAATAATTAGCAAAAACAATGAAAAAAATCTTACTTGGCTTTCTGCTGCTTTTGGGCGGTGCCGCTATGACCTTTGCCCAGCTGCCGCAAGGTTTTACGGAGTATCAACTGGACAACGGCCTTACGGTTCTTTTGTGGGAAGACCATGACCAGCCGGATGTGTTTGGTATAACGGTGACCCGCGCAGGATCGATCGACGAGCCTGAAACGGCAACCGGTCTGGCGCACTACCTGGAGCACATGCTCTTCAAAGGAACCGACCGCATCGGCGCACTCGACTGGGAAAAGGAGAAACCGCACTACGAGCATATTATTGCCCTGTACGACACGCTGGCAATGACCGACGATCCTAAGGAACGCGAAGTTATTCAGCTGAAGATCAACGAACAGAGCCGTATCTCTGCGCAGTTCAATGCCACGGACGAGTTCTCCAACCTGATTCAGTCTATCGGCGGCGAGGACCTGAATGCGGCTACCAGCTACGACATGACGTATTACCACAATCGTTTCCCCTCTTATCAGATGGAGCGCTGGCTGACGCTCTATGCCGACCGTCTGACGAATCCCGTCTTCCGTGGATTTCAGGCGGAGCTGGAGAATGTGTTTGAGGAATACAACATGTATTCGGATGACAACGCCCAGCATGTGCAGTCGTTCATCAACGCGGAATTATATAAAGGAAGCGCGTACGCGCGCGATATCATCGGCTTCCCGGAGGATCTGAAAAACCCCAAACTGCGTCAACTAATAGATTTCTACAACACATGGTATGTGCCTAATAATATGGCGCTTATCCTGGTCGGCAATTTCTCGACGGCAGAGGTGAAACCGCTCATCGAGAAGACGTTCGGAGGTATGAAGGCCAAGCCTTTGCCCGAACGCAAACATTTCCAGCCTACCGATTTCTCCGGCAACGAGCGCTTCGCTGCCAAGCTGGGCTATTTCCCGGAACTATGCGTGGCGTATGATGGTGTCAAAGTGGGTGCGGATGACGAACTGGCGTTGGATTTTGCCTGCAACCTGCTCTCCAACTCGATGGGTATCGGACTCTTGGACGAGATGATTCTGGACAACCGGCTCATGTATGCTGTGGCGTCCAACAGCGGCGCACGCGAGATGGGACGTATCGAGGTGATCGCTATCCCTTATATGGATATGGAGAGCCAGTCTTACCGTTCGCTCAAGGAGACCGAGAAACTGGTCATGACTGCTATCGACCAACTCGTTCAGGGCAATGTCTCCGACGATCTCTTTGAGGCGGTCAAACTCAATAGTATGCAGGAATACGACCGTATGCTCGAATACCCTATGCTCAAGGCGTTTGCACTCCTGCAGGGATATGTCTATCAGGTGCCCTTCGAGCAACTCTTCCGCGAAAAAGAGCAACTGGCCAAACTGACCAAAGAGGATGTCATGGCTGTCGCCGGAAAATATTTCTCCGCTCCGCGCAAAACATTCGAGATAGCGGAGGGCAATCCCAAGAAGGATAAGCTGGCAAAGCCGAAAATCAAACCGCTTGACCCTGCCAAAGGCCAGTCGGAATACTACCGCAACTTCACCTCTATCCCCGCAGGCAAACTGGTTCCCCGTTTCGTGAATCTGAAGGATATAGATGCGGATAGTTTTGGCGAGAATATCTATGTTTACGTGACTCCCAACCCTAAGAACGATATCTTCACGCTCCGCCTCAAATACGGCGTAGGTACCTATCGGCAGCCGCTGCTCCAGTATGCTGTTCCTATGATGGAACTGGCGGGCATGAAAGGTGCTCCCGGACTGACTGCCGGCGAGTTCCGCGCCAAACTGGCACGGCTGGGTGGCAAATGCAGCTATAGCGTCTCCGAGAACTATGTCACGGTGGATATCGAGGGGGCCGAGCAGAATATGGAAGAAATCGTTTCGCTCGTCAATCTGCATATGCTCTTGCCGGACTTCTCGTCGGAGAATGATGTCAAGTTGAATAATATCAAAGGTCAGTTCTATTCTTCGCGCCAGACGGAGAAAAAGAGTACGGATGTCATTGCCGATGCTGCCTATGATTATGTGCTGTATGGCGATAATTCTCCCTATATCAAGCGTACCTCGCTCAATGATATTCTCCAGCTGACGGCTTCCCAACTGGATGCCGAGTGGCACCATGCGCTTGATTATGGCGTGGAGATGCACTACGCGGGTAAATTGCCTGCTGATTCGGTCAAGGCTTTCCTCTATTCGCATGTGCCTGTGTCAAGAACGGCTATCGAAACGGATTCGCCGGTTGAGCGCCCGCGTACTGCCTTCAACCGGACCGAACTCTATTTCCTGCCGGACGCTACGATGCAGCAGGCCAAGGTCTATCTCCTCATTGAGGGAACTCCCTATAAGAACACCGAAGCAGTGCAATATCAGGCTTTCAACGAGTATTTCGGAGGTGGCTTCTCCGGCTTGGTTCTCAATGAGATACGCGAAAAACGTTCGATGGCTTATTCCGCTTACGGCACGTTTGTCACTCCGCCCGTCCAGGGACGCAATACCCGTTTCATAGGCTATGTGGGCTCCCAGTCCGACAAAGTGCTGGATGCCCTGGATGTCTATTGCTCGCTCCTGGATTCAATGCCGCAAAACCCTGAGAATATTGAGAATATACGTACTATTCTCCGCCAGTCCATGCTCAGCAATCATCCTACGTTCCGTACCAAGAGCCAGCGGATGACTGACTGGATGCGGCTCGGCTATTCCATCGATCCGGCTACCCTCCTGATCCGCCAGGTCCAGAAACTGAAATTCGATGACATAGTGGATTTCTATACCACACACGTTCAAGGCAAACCGGTCAAGATACTTGTCATGGGCGATCCCAAACAAATCAATGCGAAGGAACTCAAAGCCCGCTTCGGCAAGGTTCACAAACTGACAGCAGGAAAAGTATTTAGTGAATAATATGCATCGCGCAGGTTTTGTAAATATTGTGGGAAACCCGAATGTCGGCAAATCCACACTGATGAACGCACTGGTGGGCGAGCGCCTTTCTATTATCACATCCAAGGCGCAAACCACCCGCCATCGCATCCTTGGAATCGTCAACGGCGAGGATTTCCAGATGGTCTATTCCGACACCCCGGGAGTCCTCTCGCCCAACTATCGCCTGCAGGAGAAAATGCTGGAGTTCTCCCGCTCGGCGCTCGTGGATGCCGATGTCCTTCTTTATGTCACCGAGCCGCAGGATTCCATTGACCGTAATCCCGATTTTGTGGAGAAAGTCAAGAAGATAGCCTCCCTTTCCTTAAGGGAGGGTAAAGGGGTAGGTTGCCACGTATTCCTCGTTATCAACAAAATAGATTTGACGACGCAGGATACCTTGGAACGTCTTGTTGAGTTCTGGCACACCCGGTTGCCCGAGGCAACGATTTTCCCCATCTCTGCGCAGGAGCGGTTCGGCGTCTCCCAACTCTTCGATGCCATCCGCGATGCCTTGCCCGTCGGACCGCCTTTCTTCCCCAAAGACCAACTGACCGACAAACCGGCACGCTTCTTTGTGGATGAGATTATCCGCGAGAAAATCCTTCTCAATTATGACAAGGAAATCCCGTATTCCGTTGAAGTGGAAGTGGAGTCCTTCAAAGAGATAAACAGTTCGAAGAACGATAAACTCGACAAAGTCGATATAAACGCTCCGGAGGAGCACTCAACGTTGCACATCAGTGCAGTTATTTACTGCGAACGCGAGTCTCAGAAAGGCATCCTCATCGGCAAAGCCGGCTCGGCTCTCAAGCGCGTCGGCTCTCAGGCACGCAAGGATCTTGAGGATTTCTTCCAGAAGCCTGTCTTCCTCCAGCTCTTTGTCAAAGTGGACAAAGACTGGCGTTCCAACACCAACCGGCTGCGCCACTACGGCTACGACCTAACATGACACGCCGCAAGGAATAAACGGGTGTCGAGCCTCTCGACCTGCCAAAACTGACAATTTGGCAGGTTTTTTTATGTGGCACAGTCTTTGTCATTTGTTTAGCGAACCTGGTCGCCTGGAAAGTTAGTCGGCTAGTCAACTGGAAAATTAACTAAAATACTGAATATTATGAGCAAGATTATTGGAATTGACTTAGGTACCACGAACTCGTGTGTAGCCGTAATGGAGGGTAACGAACCGGTGGTTATCGCTAACGCCGAAGGCAAACGTACTACTCCTTCTGTAGTGGGATTTATTGATGGTGGCGAGCGCAAAGTGGGCGACCCTGCCAAGCGTCAAGCCATTACCAACCCGACCAAAACTGTGTATTCAATCAAGCGTTTCATGGGCGAGACCTACGACCGTCTCCAGTCCGAGATTGCGCGCGTTCCGTATAAAGTAACCCGCGGCGACAACAACACCCCGCGTGTGGACATCGACGGACGCCTCTACACCCCGCAGGAGATCTCCGCTATCATCCTTCAGAAGATGAAAAAGACCGCTGAAGACTACCTCGGCCAAGAAGTAACTGAAGCTGTCATCACTGTGCCTGCTTATTTCAACGACTCGCAGCGTCAGGCTACCAAGGAAGCCGGTGAGATCGCCGGACTCAACGTACGCCGTATCGTCAACGAGCCTACCGCAGCGGCCCTCGCTTACGGACTCGACAAGTCCAACAAGGATATGAAGATTGTAGTCTTCGACTGCGGTGGCGGTACACACGATGTATCTGTTCTGGAGTTGGGCGACGGCGTCTTCGAGGTAAAAGCAACCGACGGTGATACCCACCTCGGCGGTGACGACTTCGACCATCGTATCATCGACTGGCTCGTTCAGGAATTTAAGAACGAGAACGGCGGTGCCGACCTCAGCAAAGACCCGATGGCTATGCAGCGTCTGAAAGAGGCTGCCGAGAAAGCGAAGATCGAGCTTTCGTCTGCTACCTCCACGGAGATCAACCTGCCGTATATCATGCCGGTGAATGGTGTGCCTGCACACTTGGTTAAGACCCTCACCCGTGCTAAATTCGAGCAACTGATTGATGACTTGATCCAACGTACAATCGCTCCGTGCCGCACGGCTCTCCAGAACGCCGGACTCACGACCTCCGACATCGACGAGATCATCCTCGTTGGCGGTTCGACACGTATCCCGGCTATCCAGGAAGCCGTACAGAAATTCTTCGGCAAGGCTCCGTCCAAGGGCGTTAACCCCGACGAGGTAGTAGCAGTCGGCGCAGCTATCCAGGGTGGTGTACTCACAGGCGATGTCAAAGATGTCCTCCTGCTCGATGTAACCCCGCTGAGCCTTGGTATCGAGACCATGGGCGGTGTGATGACCAAGATGATCGAAGCCAACACCACCATCCCGACCAAGAAGACCGAGACCTTCACCACCGCGGTGGATAATCAGCCGTCCGTAGAGATCAAAGTCCTGCAAGGCGAGCGTCCGATGGCGGCCCAGAACAAACAGATTGGTATCTTCCACCTCGATGGCATCATGCCTGCCCGTCGTGGCGAACCGCAGATCGAGGTAACCTTCGATATCGACGCCAACGGTATCCTCAATGTCACCGCCAAGGACAAAGCGACAGGCAAGGAGCAGAAGATCCGTATTGAGGCATCCAGTGGCTTGTCCGACGACGAGATCAAGCGCATGAAAGCCGAGGCAGAAGCCAACGCCGAAGCCGACAAGAAAGCCAAAGAGCAGGCTGACAAACTCAACAAGGCGGACGCTACCATCTTCCAGACCGAGAAACAACTCGCTGAGTTCGGCGACAAGATCCCGGCTGACAAGAAAGCTCCGATCGAGGCTGCCCTCAAGAACCTCAAAGAGGCGTATGAGAAGAAGAACGCAGACGACTGTGAGCGTTACAACAACGAACTGATGACCGCTTTCCAAGCCGCCTCTGCAGAGATGTACGCTGCCCAGCAAGCCGCTCAACAGGCGCAAGGTCAGCCCGGTAACGCCGGCAACGCCGGAACGTCAGGAAATGCCGGAACCTCCGGTTCTGCCAACAACGGCTCCTCCGACGCCGAGGACGTTGACTTCGAAGAAGTGAAATAATATCCCCAAGCCCCGCTCCCACCGAGCGGGGCTTTCATCTTGCATCTCGGCGGCATACTTGCCGCCGTTTCATCCCTTCTCCTCATCCCTCCCTACGGGGGAGGGTTGGGTGGGGCTTCTCTTTCCCTCTCGGCATGTCGCATGTCGCCATGTCGTTATGTCGTCTCTCTCCCTCTCTTCTTTCCTTGGCGGGGATACTTCCCCTCAGAGACCATGGTTTTCCGTCTTGCATTTCGGCGGCATACTTGCCGCCGGATCATCCCTCGCTATCTGGCCTCCCCTCCTTTCTGGGAGGGGTCGGGGGGAGGCTCCCCTTCCTTATTTTGCAAACTCTATTTAGCAAAAACGCTTAATTTGTACTTTTTTCGCGTATGTACTTGCATATGTCATTTTTTTTTTGTACTTTTGCAACCGCAAAAAGTATAGGCGGAGTCCTGTGAATCGGATGTGTCTTTAAATTCAGGTCAATATCGGGTCATTTACGAGACCATATCGTGACCATTACGTACCGTCCGCCCTGCGCTTATAGTAGCCTATTTGGCTAGTCAGCTAGTTAACTGCCCAATTAATAACGAAATTTTAATACAATAACAAATATGAAAAAGTTTTTTAGTTTTTTTGCCTTAGCTCTCCTCTCTGTTAGCGCCTTCGCGCAGGATTGTGAAACTGTATCCTCGTCTTTTTCGGGTAATGCATCTATCACTTTTCAGCGTTATACTCATAAGGATTTAATTGGTAACTTTACCATTGGCGAAGGAAAGGTTGTGCGCTTTTCGCAAGGTAATTTGCAATATCGTGCCTCCTCTAATAAATGGCGTTTTGCGGAGAACCAATATGATTGTGTCGCAAATGGTGCTATTAGTGGTAATACGACTGCAAGTTCTAAACGCTCAACACAGTCAGAGTGGATAGATTTGTATGCTTGGGGTACTAGTGGATGGGATAGCGGTGCTAATTTTTTTCAGCCGTGGGCTTCAAGTACTACAGCTTCTGATTATCGTGCAAATGAGTCGTCTGCACAAAACTCTCCAAATGCAGATTGGGCGAAATACAATGCCATAATTAATGGTGGTATTGCAAGTGCTCCTGCTCCTGGTGATTGGCGTGTTTTAACAACAGCTGAATGGCTGAATTTGTTTAATAGAACCGATGCAAATGACCGTTTGTTATATGCTTTTGGAACTCTAATGACTGTGAGTGGAGTTTTTTTGCTTCCTGATGGTTGGGATTGGAATACAATTATTGCTGGTTTGGAAACCGGAGATGTTAAAACAGCTCTAACTGCATTGAGCGATGGCTGGGCTTATGGTGGGAAAACGTTTACAAATAGCGTAATTTCTGATTCTGATGTATGGACAGTTTTGGAAAATTTGGGAGTTGTCTTTCTGCCTGTGTCAGGAAGACGAAGTGGTACCTCTGTTAGTCTTGAAACTACTTATGGATACTATTGGTCTTCAACAGACCTTAATAATATAGCTCAAGCTCGTGGCGTTTTATTTTATGCCAATTATCTTGCAGCTCAGCGTAACTTGAATAGAGAGTGGGGGTGCGCCGTTCGTCCCGTACACGACGTTTTATAATCATCTAAGCAAAACATAGAGAATGAAGAAAAACAATTTACATAGTATTTCCTATCGTGCACTCCTGATAGCGGCAGGACTGTTGTTAGGCGTACATGCTGCTAATGCGGCTTCGGATAGAGCCGAAGACCCCACTTGTGGTGATTACGACTACAGTGTTGCTGTCGTTCGAGGTGGTACTATCACGGCAACCTTCGATGTCTCTACGTGTATTTGGACGATTGAGGCAGTACCGACTGCGGACTTTGCTTTCTCCGAGTGGAGTGACCATAATACCGATAACCCGCGTACAATCGATTTCAATAATGAAGTCGATTTGGAGGATGATGAGTTTAGTTTTACCGCTATATTCGTTATGCAAATTACAAATTGTAAGACAATAGGCGACTATGATTACAATGTGAAGACCAATACCGGTGGAACTATCACATGTGAGTTGGTTGATGGAGAACAAATACTTACTGCAATCCCGAATGCCGGTTATGTATTTGCACAATGGGCGGACGGCAATGCAGCCAACCCGCGCACTATCACCGATTATT
>JAFVDD010000015.1 GCA_017478725.1 Paludibacteraceae bacterium | reverse complement strand
GGGCGTTAGTCCGGGTTGGTGGACGGCTGTGCTGATGTGCGCTTACGCTATCTGGGCAATCGTGGTCATCAACCGTCACATCGACTACGATGGCATCGAGTGGCTGTGGGGAGTGCTGTATTTCATCGGCGGATTCCTTTGTATGGAGGTTTTCTTCCAGAGAATGCTCGGCACGTCCATCGGACACATTCGCTCCTCCGCACTACGGTTTTTGAAAGAACGATTTGGTAAATAAGACAAAGGTTCCCATTCACCGAGCAAGCTGCCTTTGGGCTGTTTGAGCATTGAGATTATTTTTTCGGCTCAATCATTTTAATCAGTTTGGCAGGATTGCCACCGACGATGGCATGGATGCAAGAAACAAGACAAGCGCGGGGCATCAGTCACGCGCTTGTCTTTCAGATTTACTTTCTCCTGCCATTTCGCGTCTGCGGCACGTTTGACAAGAGCCGCTTCGCTGAGCGTGAAGAGTTCTTCCAACTGGCTGCGCAAGGCAGGGCCATAGTACTTGTCCGTGAACTTCAGTTTGCTTCCGGTGGGTTGGTAAACCGGCAGCAACCCATTCCCTATCCATTCCCTACCTACAACTAACTATCCTCTGCCCGTGTCTGATCTTCTTTGGCGGAAATCCCTCGGGGAACAGCCGGCATGGCGGCGGAAGAAGGTGCCGAAATGACTCTGGTTCTGGAAACCGAGGGTGTCGGCGATCTGCTGGACGGATAGCGTGGTGGTAGTAAGGAGCGTGCGGGCACGCTGCATGAGGGCGCGCTCGATGGCTTCGGAAGCTGTGAAACCGAGTGTCTCCTTGACCGTATTCGCCACATAACGCGTGGAGAGGCATAGTTCGGACGCATACCAATCGAGGGCATGGTGCTGCTCGCAGTTGGCATCCACCAGTGCAAGGAATCGACCAGTGATCTCCTCATTGCGCGAGAGTTGCGGTGCAGCAGGTAGGTCATACGAATAGTTCCCCGCCAGATAGAGCAAGAAGGATTTGACGAGCGCCGATGCGGAGGCTCGGTTCTTGTCGTTCACCACCTCGCGCAACAGCTCAAAATACTGCACGGCGCGGCGTGTCTTCTCCACGCTCATCCGCCATGTCGGACGCGCATATATTTGCGCCACAGCGGACATCGAAAACGGAACACTTATCTCCTCCATGAATTCACGCGAAAAAGAGAGGATATAGATTTCTATGTATGTTTGGGGTATGGGTGTTTTGAGCAGGAAATCCGGTGAGGTGAAATAGCCGCAATTTGTTTCCAAGGTATATTCCTTGTTGTTGATATTCGCCTCCATTGACCCGGCAGTAATGATCTGCAGTGTATAGGTGGACGGGAAAAAATACTCCGGGAGTGCCAATTTCTCCATAGTGCCATGAAATTTCATGACGGAGAGCGCATCGTAATTCCTCTCCCCGGGAATAAAACTAATCCATTCAAACATGGAGAAATCGGAAGTAGTGTACTTGTTTTCGTAATTCGGATGCATAGAAATTGACGTTTTTGGTTAATATGGTATCTACGAATTAAAACAATTTTGGTGCAAAGATACAACAATTTTTCGACACTTGCAAACAAATTCTACGAAATAGAACAACATTCGTACTAATCAGAAAAAGAAAATCTAAAATAAATGTAGTAATTTTGCGTCCGCTTTTGAAAAAAGGGGTGCCGTTACAGGAAGGCCTGTAGCAAGGAGGTAACAGGCGAATCACGCGTGAATAACGCGGGAATCACGCGGGAATCACGCGGAAACAGAAGCTAAAAACAAAGAAGTCGAAAGTCAAAAGTCGAAAGTCAAAAGTCAAAAGTCGAAAGTCAAAAGTCGAAAGTCAAAAGTCGAAAGAAAATAGTAAAAAAATGAAAATCTTATTCGTTATTGACAGTTTTTACACGACGAACAACGGAACGAGTATCAGCGCACAGCGCTTTGCCGGTGAGCTGCGCAAACGCGGGCACGAAGTAAAGGCGTTGTGCTGGGACAGTCCGAAAGACCTCACCCCAGCCCTCTCCCAAGGAGAGGGAGAGAATGTACGAGGTACGAAGGATGTACAAAGGGAGGAAGTCGAAAGTCAAAAGTCGAAAGTCGAAAGCCCGAGTGTTACGGATGGGGATTTTACGACGGAGAAGTTCCATATGCCGGTTTTTCAGCCGTTGATGGACAAGCATGATTTCAGTTTTGCGCATAACGACACAGAGACCGTTCACGAAGCGTGCGACTGGGCGGATGTGGTACATATCTTCGTGCCGTTCGGGATTTCGATGGAGGCTGTCACCTACTGCAACAGCATAGGTAAACCCGTGACGGCGGCATTCCATATCCAGCCGGAGAACATGACTTCGTCGGTGAACATGGGCAAAGTGGAATGGTTCAACGAGATGTTCTACCGTTCGTTCCGCAGCAATATTTACAACCGCGTGCGCCACGTGCATGTTCCTTCCAAATTCATGGGCGACATGATAGCCGAACGCGGTTACACGGCGAAGATACACCCGATAAGCAACGGCATCCAGAATGAGTTTCTGGAAGCTGGGCAGCGGTTTATCGACCACGGCCGTCCTGCGAAGAGTGCGGAGTTGGAGGGGAAAATTGTGATTACGATGGTGGGGCGTCTGTCCGGCGAGAAGCGTCAGGACGTGCTCATCAACGCCGTGCCTTACAGCAAGTACGCGGACCAAATACAATTGGCGTTCGCGGGCAAGGGACCCAAATACGACGAGTATGTGGCGCTGGGCGAGAAACTCAAGAACAAACCGATGTTCCTCTATCTGAGCAGAGAGGAACTGATCCAGCACCTCGGCATGACGGATTTGTACGTGCATGCCAGCGACATGGAGAGCGAGGCGATCAGTTGTATCGAGGCGTTCGCGACAGGTCTGGTGCCGGTGATCGCCAACAGCGAAGTGAGTGCCACGCCGCAGTTTGCGCTGGACGGACGGAGCCTGTTCATGCCCGGTAATCCGAAGGATCTGGCACGCGCGATAGACTACTGGCTTGACCATCCGAACGAGCGCAAATATATCGGCGAACTGTATTATCAGTCCGCCAAGCGTTATACGCTGGAGAACTCGGTGACGCAGTTCGAGCAGATGCTGCAAGAGGAGATAGAAGATTGTGAAAAGTCAAAAGTCGAAAGTCAAAAGTCAAAAGATGAAGAGGCGGTTGCACATAGCAGTATTCGTTTGCCTTTCTTTATGTGGTAGTGCGGCGGCAGGCGTTCATGTGCAGGAGGCGAAAGTCCCGAACTGGTCTAAGCAGTTCGCCATGCGTCCTGTGCATTTGGACAAAGGGCTCTTCGGCGGAACGGTAGGCAAAGGCCGGATGTATTTCGACATCAACCTGCCAGCTATTACACCGAACCTGCTGATAGACGTAGGGATGAGCATGTCGCATGTAGGCGGCGTAGTAGGCATGGCACCGCGGTGGTTTGCCATGTTCAGTCCGACCGCTTGTCCTTATAGCGAACTCTACACCGCCCCGAAAAGCAATTCAGCCATAATGATCACTTTTAGAACGTATTTTTAATTATGAAAATAGATAATACAGATAAATATTTGATCGTAGCCCTTGCATTGGGGCTGACAATTACGTTATTGTTTCTGGCTTTGGGTGCTCTTGCGCAAGAGCACGTGGAACTGCTGCCGTACGGCGATATGGAGAGTTGGACGGTGCGGCATATCAAGGAGTCGGCACTCATCGGCGGAAAAACCAAGACGATGTACATGCTTGCCGAGCCGGACACAATTCAGGGGACCAAGTACACGCGCGGCAACTCGCCGTGGAGCAGCAGCAACGCCTATGCGCGCGCTTTCGGCGTGAACAAAGTGTCGGTGAGCATGACGCCGGAACGCCGTGGCAACGGCTGGTGCGCACGGCTGGAGACACGGCTAGAGATAGTGACGGCGGTGGGAATTGACCTCAAGGCATTGGCGACAGGAAGCCTTTATACGGGTGTGCTGACCGAGCCGGTGACGATGGCGCACAGCAAAGACCCCGGGTCGGCGATAGACATGGGCATTCCGTTTACCGGCAGACCGAAAGCACTGGTGCTGGATTACAAGGCGAAGATAAACCCGGAGGGGCAGATCGTGTTTGCCAACGCAGGTACCAAAGTGAAGAAAGTAGCAGGGCAGGACAAAGGACAGATCGTGTTCGTCCTGCAGCACCGCTGGGAGGAGAACGGGCATGTGTATGCCTACCGCGTGGGCACGGCTACGGAGTATATCCGGCAGAGCACGGCAGGCTGGGTGAACGCTCACCGCGTGGAGGTATGCTACGGCGAGCCGAAAACCGATTGCCAGCAGCCGTGGCACGAACTGAGCAACGACCGTTTCAAGACCCATAACAGCGAGGGCAAGATGGTGAATATCGAGGAAATAGGCTGGCGCGGGGATTTGAAGCCGACGCATATGATCATTCAGATTTCGTCCGGCTGCCAAGCACCGTTCACCGGCTGCCCCGGGAACGTGGTGTGGGTGGACAATATAGGACTGGTGTATGATACGCCGGCTTTAGCGCAAGATAGATAAGAAAAAAAGTACTTATGTTAAACAACTATTGCGTATTTCGCCAAAAAGCAGTACCTTTGCATATGCGTTTTCTGATAATCTGTTTGGCTTTGCTATGCTGCATGAGCATGGACGCCAAGAGGAAACACAAGGTGGTTCTCCCTTCGGCGTACGACCAGCCGTCCGTGGTGGTGAACGAGGATAGCACGGTCTCTTTCTGCTACTGCGGTCAGGGCAAGCATGTCAAAGTGCTCGGCGATTTTCAGTATGCGGGCAGCAAGAAGCGGTATAATGATCATTCGCGGAAGGTGAAGATGCACAGGCAGAGCGACGGCTGTTTTCACGCCACGACCAAGCCGCTGGTGCCGGAGACGTACACCTACTGTTTCCGCGTGAACGGCAAACGCAAACCCGATCCGCACAACAACGATACGGCGTGGCAGAAAATGCACGTGTGGAACATCGTCAGCATTGGCGGAACGGAACAGGCGGAGCTGTATATGCAGCCTGAGCAGAAAGGCGAACTGATTCACACAACATGGTTCAGCACCGGGGAAGGACTGAACCGCCGCGTCTGCATCTATCTGCCGGCGGCATACCGGAGAGCCTCCGGAGGCGAACAGCCATTCGGCGATGGTTTCCCTGTGCTTTATCTCCTCCATGGTATCAACGGCTATGAGGGCGCATGGACAGAACGCGGCAGGGTGATACAAGTGGTGGAAAACCTGATTGCAGAGGGCAAGATAGAGCCAATGATTGTCGTCATGCCCGATTGCAACACCGGCGTGCATGAAGACCGTCCGAGCCATCACACGCTATGGAACAATATCATGCACTATCCTCGTCTATGCCACGACAAGAATATCGAGCATGCCATCGTGGAACTGGTGCAGCAGGTCGATTCATTGTATCCGACATCAGAGCATTGCGCGATTGCCGGACTGAGCGACGGCGCACGCATCGCTTCCAACGTAGCGAACGCGCTGCCTGATCGTTTCTCCGCCGTAGGCTTCTTCTCGCCTGTAATCCCCACCGACCACACGCCGACGCTCAAATCAGCGCGCGTTGCTACGTATATTTATGTAGGGAAAAACGACCTGTTCTATCCGGGTGCCAAGCGTTTGCACAAGCGTCTCGACAAACGGCAATACTCGCATGAATTTATCGTGACCGAAGGCTCACACGTCTGGCGCAACTGGCGGATGTATCTGAGTGACTTTTTAGTACAATGGTCACTGCAATCCGCTTCGGTCGGACTCGATGAGGCGGAGTAGTTGTTCCACCGCTTCTTCCTGTGGGATGTTCTTGAGCACACACTCTTTGCCACGGTATAGTGAGATGCGGTCGCGTCCGGCACCCACGTAGCCGTAGTCGGCGTCCGCCATCTCGCCGGGACCGTTCACTATACAGCCCATGACGGCTATTTTAAGACCGCCCTTAGGGCTGACAGAAGACAGACCGGCTCCGCCTGACAGAGTACGGACTGATTCAGTCTCGGCGAGTGCTTTTTTGATTTCGGCGACGGTGTGCTGGAGGTCGAAGAGCGTCCGTCCGCAGCCCGGACAGGAGATGTACTCTGTTTTATAAATACGCACGCGCGCGGCTTGGAGAATGTCTTTGCTGAGGAAATTGAGTTTGGTCTCCGAGAAATTGGGATTGACGAGCGTCAGTTCGGTGGCTTTGTAGTCCCAGAGCAGCCTTCCGCACTCGGCAGCCGCCTGCAGGCAGAACGTGTCCCATTCGCTTTCCAGCGACGAGTAGCGTATCTCCGCTTCGCCGCCGATATTGTCCAGTACCTCGGCACGCACGCTGCCGTCATAGCGGACGGAGTCTTCGTCTGCGAAATAATCCACTAACTCTTGCGCCACAGGTATTTCATTCTCCGGCGCTTCGCTCAGGCTGACGCGGATGGTGTCGCCGATGCCGTCTGCGAGGAGCGCACCGATACCCACGGCGGACTTGATACGTCCGTCCTCACCCTCGCCGGCTTCGGTCACACCGAGGTGCAGCGGGAACGCCATGTGCTCATGCTTCATCGTCTTGACGAGCAGCCGCACGGTCTCCACCATGACGCGTGTGTTTGACGCCTTGACGGAGATGACGATATCAGGGAAATCATGCGCCACGGCAATCCGCAGAAACTCCATAACGGAGGCTACCATGCCTTCGGGCGTGTCGCCGTACTTGTCCATCATCCGTTCGGAGAGCGAACCATGATTGACGCCAATACGGATAGCCGTTCCGTGCTCTTTGCAGATGTCGAGAAGATGCACAAACCGTTCTTCCAGTTTGGATGCATCGCGGCTGTAGTTGCCGGGATTGACGCGCACGGCTTCCACCACTTGCGCTGCCGCGTCGGCTACTTCGGAATTGAAATGCACATCCGCTACCAACGGCACGGCTGTCAGCACTTGTGCGTGGATCTCTTTGAGCGATTCCACTTCGCGGAGACCCTGCGTGGTGAAACGTAATAACTCGGCACCTGCTTCAATGCAACGGCGCGCCTGCTCGACCGAAGCGTCAATATCGTTGGTGTCCGTGTTTGCCATCGTCTGGATTCGGATGGGGTGTTCGGAGCCTAAGAAAATGTTACCAACCTGCACTTGGCTGGTCTTTCTGCGTTGATAAGATAAGTCTATTTCCATATAGAATAGGCAAAAATGCCCGAAAATGTCTTTTTTTGTTAAAAATCTTCAAAAATATTTGCGTATGTCAAAAAAAAGCAGTACCTTTGCACCCGCTTTTCGAAAACAAGCACTCCGAAGGTTCCCTCGGGACGTAAACTAGCGAAGCGTTTGCGGACCGAAAAGCGTAGCACAAAACGTAGCGTCATCGAGCGGCTTTGCTGCGAGTCACGCGAGTTTTGATGCAAGCGCGAATCAGTAGCTCAGCAGGTAGAGCACATCCCTTTTAAGGATGGGGTCCTGGGTTCGAGCCCCAGCTGGTTCACAGAAAGAGAGTTTCGGCTCTCTTTTTTGTTTTCTATCCCTTTTCTTTCAGTACGCAAAGATCGCGCTTTTTCTCTTTCTATTAAAAGTCCTTGCAAAATTACTACAAAAAATCGATATTTGCAAATGCAAATGAAGAAAAAGTGCTTTTTGTGCAAATAAAATTCATTTTCACTTATTGTGCTTGTGCTCGTAGATGGCTTCGTCCACGTTGATGATATAATCCGCCATTTTTTCCAGCTCAACGATGATGTCCATGTAGTTGACGCCGGTGGTGTAGTCGTACTCCTTGTCGGTGATATGCTGCATGTTTTGCGCCTTCAGTTCGTTGCGGAAATTGTTGATCTCGTTCTCCATGTTGGTCATGTCGAGGAACTCGTCCTCGGTGATGGAGAGGCGTTCCAGGGCTTCGACCATCTTCGTCTCTGCGCCGGAAACAAGGTACAGCATCATCTCCACGTTCTTGTTCTGGTAGTCGGTATAAATGATTTTCGCTTCGTGCTTGTGGCGGATGTGCCGCGAAAGTTTGAAATTGGCGTCACCTACGGACTCCAGCTCGCCCACGATGCGCAGCATCTTGTGTACTTCGCGTTTGGAGGACTCGGACAGACGGCCGTCGGCTACATCGTTGAGGTACTGCGCGATCTCGTATTCCATTCTATCGCAGATACCTTCGTACTTCTCCACGCGTTCGGCTATCTGGTTGAATGTCGCTTCGTCCTGCTCATTGATCAGGTCATGGATCATGCCTACCATCCGTTGCGTACGCACGGCAAAGACATGAATCTCTTTCCATGCCTGCAAGATCGAGAGCTCGGAGGTGGACATGAGACCGCCGGAGATGAATACCAGCTGGTCGTTGCGCTTCTTCTCTTCCGGCTTGGAGGGGATGATGGTGGACACCAGTTTTTCCAACAGCGGCACAAAGCCGATAAGAATGCAGGTGTTGATGACATTAAACGAGGTATGGAAAGTCGCCAGCACCGCGTTCAGTTTGTCGGGCGAGACGTCAGAGGGCACACCCGGCACGAACTCTACACCCCATATACGGCACACGCCGCCTACGAACCAACGGAACACACACAGCACCCATATCACGCCGAAGAGGTTGAACACCAAGTGCGCCATAGCGGCTCTACGAGCTTGCACAGAGGCGGAGAGGGCAACGACGTTCGATGTGATGGTCGTACCGATATTCTCGCCCAGCACCAGCGCGATGCCCATATCTATCGGCAGCACGTGCGTCGAGCAAAGCGTCATTGTGATCGCCATAATCGCCGCCGAACTCTGTACGGCAAACGTCAGGATGCCACCCACTAACAGGTACAGGAAATAACTGCCGTAGCCCCAACTGGATGTTGCTACGAAGAAATTGCGCACGGCACTGATTTGATCAAGGTGCATCTCCGTCGCGTTGATCTTGAGGGTCGTCAAACCGAGCAGCATCAGCGACAGACCGAGCAGGAACTCGCCGAGGTTAGTGTTGCGGCGGTAGTGAATCAGCCCGACTGCCAGAATGATAGTCGCATAAACAACAAACCGCAGGTCGAACGAACCGCCGCCCAGCACCATGATCCACGCCGTAAAGGTCGTACCGATGTTCGCGCCCATGATAACCGAGATAGCCTGCGCAAGCGAGAGAATGCCCGCCGAAACGAAACTGACGGTCATGACAGTTGTGGCGGTGGACGACTGCACGGCGGCGGTGATGAACGCACCGGTGAGCACGCCCGTGAAGCGGTTGGTGGTCATCGTGCCGAGCACATTACTCAGTTTGCTGCCCGCCATTTTCTGCAGGCCTTCGCTCATCACTTTCATTCCGTACATCAGCATTGCCACGGAGCCGATGAGCGTCATAATTTGGATAAATAGTGTCATAAAATATCTAATCTAAAATTTCAAAAGCCAAAAGTCAAATAAAAAAATGGTATAAACCCGCATCGGGTCTATACCATTTTACTTATGTCAGTATATAGTACGCGCACGCGAAACCCTTTCGCGGGGCATAGCGGCGCACCAAACCACGTTTCTGGTCATCAGACTGATACGCGTTCGTTTGGATTGCGTTCGCCGACATAATCTCTACTCCCTTCCCTTCAGGGAGGGGTAGGGGGGAGGCTATTCCTGTGCCGCTGAACTCGTCCGCCTCATCCCATTCGTAGTCCTCTGCCTCTATCTCTACACAGGTCTCGATGAGCACGTCCTGTGCTGCACGGTAATAGTCGCCATACTCGTCCAGCGCCAGTGCAACGCCAAAAGTGCCCATCATAACGAGCACCGCTAATGCTGCATATTTGCGTACTACCTGAATCACGCTGCAAAGGTACAACAAAAAAATGACATGTGCAAGCAAATTTGCAAATTTACGGCTTTTGGGGCACATTTTGTGGATAGAAGCGGATATGAAAAATGTACAATTTTTAAGATCTGTTTTATTCCGAACTAACTTGGTTTTATTCGTAAGCCTTTTATTCTCAGTGCATTACAAATATGTTATCGGGAGCAAGTAAGGGTAATCTGCGAGGCATCTGCTGTGCAACTAATATCCAATACCTATAAATCCCTTATTTTAAAGTTTACGATTATTAAGATTATTGCTTTTCGTTGCCGTATTTCTTGAAAAGGTGCATCTCGACAAGGAAGGAACACAACATGCCGATGCCGAAGTTCTTAACCACAGGGGTACGATCTGCTTCGCTGTACTCGCTGCGTCAGCTGTCCAGTTGTCAGTTCTATGTCGCTCTGCTTGCCTGCCATCTATCTATATGATACACAAAAGTGCAAAAGGTTACACAAAAGTAGTGCTTTTTTTTGAGATATGCAAATAAAAGCAACAAAAAACGCCCTGCGACGGGCGGTATAAAGAATGTGTCACTACACATTTCTATAGATGAGGTATAACAAACAATGTCGCAGGGCGTGAAACCGCTATTCGGCGGAGTACGTTCTATTTATTAGATGCACGAAGGACCGAAAGGTTACAGGATTATTGTAGTTTGAAGGTAATGGGGAGTGTAAAGTTTACATTGACCGTCTCGCCGTTCTGTATTCCGGGTGTCCAGTCCGGCATGGCATTGATAATCCGTAGGGCTTCTTCGTCCAAACTCTCCGTTCCGCTGGATTTGACAATATGGGCATTGGTCACTTTGCCTTTGTCGCTGACCACAAACGAACAGATGACGCGACCTTCTTTTTGCGCTTTCTTGGCATCTTCCGGATAGTGCATGTTCTCATGCAGAAAAGCCATTAGGGCTGACATGCCTCCGGCAAACTCCGGCATCGTGTCTGAAACCATCAGAGGCAGTTTGGTCGGCAGTTTAGTAATGATAACACTACCATCATCGTCTCCTGCGGCTACGAGGCTGACAGCACTGTCTTTCACCGATTTGTCCACCGTGATAGAAGTGATTTTTTTTGCGCCGTCCTTTCCTGTGATAGAATGGATGGTTACCGTCGTGCCATCATCGAACTTCTCTTTGCTCGTCTTGACGGTGGTACTTTGGGCTGCGCATGTAGCAGCTATGGTTAATGCGCAGAATAACATTCTTGTTCTCATTGTTTTGTTGCTTTTAGAGTTATACTTATGATTGTTTCCCGCAGGTTGGCAGCAATGGTACCGAGTTTCTGCGCCGTGCGTGTTTTCTTGTTGCTTATACTGTTTTGCGACAGGTTCATGATATCCGCAATCTCTTTGGCAGGCAAGTCCAGCAAGACAAGGACCAGAAAGCGGATGTCCTGCTCCGTCAGTTGCGGAGCTGCTGCCTGTAGCTTATCTACTATATTATACAGGTACGCGTTAGCGGTCTTGCAGAAGTGGTTGTATTCGCGCCAATGAAGGGTAGCCGCGATGTTTCCCTGCGATAGCACTAATTCGATGTTACGTTCCAAGTCCTCACGGCGGACAGAGGTGCTACGTGCCCATCTGCGCTTGAAAATCAGGTAACTGACAGCTGCGCTTATGACCAGTATGCCGGCTAAAAGCATTCTCCATAACGACCGTCTCCGGGTGCTCTGCGCCTTGTCGTAAATCATCTTCCGCTGCACGTTTCGTATCGCCTGCAACATAGTGGTATTGCCGCCTTGGCTGCTCCTTTCTGCAATCAGGCTGAGTTCGAGTATCGACAGCGGATAATAGACGGAATCGCTCTGCGTCAGGAACTCGTCCGCCGCCTGCCGGAAGCAGAGTGCCGCTACCGAGTCCTGCTCATACAGCAGATAGGCTTTGCCGAGGTGATAGACGGCTTTCGTTGCTTGGGCGGTTTGTTCTGTCCGTGAAAAGACCTCGACGGCCTCCTGTAACGCGAGCGTGTCCGCGTAAGTATATATGGTGTTCTCCAGCGAATCCGCCTGCGCAAGCGTTTTTTCCGCGCGCTGCAGGTCCTCTTTGCTGACATGCCCGGCACATCCGGCGAGTGCTATCAGCAACACAATATAAGTGCTCTTTTTCATCATATGGATATGTGCTTTTTGCGGTTCAAAATTTAATGCAAAGGTACTACATTTTTCCGAGACATCCAAATTTTCGTGTGCGACAAATATTTTCCTAACATGCTGATATTCAGCACTTGCTCCAATAAAATTAGCGACACGGTTTTCTATAAGTGCGACAAAAGCGAGCCGAAGCCCGCTTTTGCTGTCATTTTGCCCGAAAAACAAGGCGGAGAGGACGTTTCTCGTTGTAGTCGCCTTTGAACTGCAGAAGAACGGGATCGTCGGGCAGGGACAGTCTGAAACCCACCAGTTCCGTCCATGGAGATAATTTGGCGCGCGTTCTGCGGCTTCGCTGTACGGCTTGTGTGGAACGCTCGCGTTTGTTGCGTTTGGGCGGGGCAATGACGCCCTTTTGCAGTGCCGTGTCGGTCTCGGCGATGGTAGCCACCGTCAGCGGCTTGTTGGCAAGACGGCTGCACTCTTCGGCAAAACGGACACGCTCCTGCCGCGTCATGCCGACGGCTGCGCCGTGCTCGCTCTTCGGCGGTTCGGCAGCCATGATTCGTTTCCAACGGGACGCGCTGATTTCATCGGAGATATAATAGGGTTGCACGCCCGGAACAAGGTAGAAATGCAGTTTGCGTCCCTTGAGGCGCACGTGCATGGTCAGCGGCGGTTCTTCGGCGAGAGGCTGTTTCATCGGGTCGTCCGGCAGCGTCAGGGCAACGCGGAAGCCGATATAACTTGTTGCCGTCTCGGGTTTGTGCCACCGCCGCACGGACAGATGGCTGTTGGCGATGCACTCGTCGTAACTGCCGCCGCGCACGATGCGGTAAGCGCCTGTGTCCGCGCCCTGCGGGTCGGGTGTGGTGGAGAGTTGGTAGGGACCGTAGATGTCATGACACCACTCCGTCACGTTGCCCGTAAGGTCGTAGAGCCCCAGTTCGTTCGGGTGTTTGCGTGCCACTGGGTGCGTCCACTGTCCGGCGCAGGAATAGGTCCAACCCACGCTGTCGGCGCAGTTGCCGCCTGCAAAACGGTAGTGCTTGCTCTTGTCGCCGCCGCGTGCCGCGAACTCCCATTCGGCTTCGGTGGGCAGACGGAAAGGCAGGCCGGTGAGGCTTTCCAGCCGCCGGACGAACTCCTGCGCGTCATACCAGTTGACGTACGAGACCGGGTGCTCAGGGTAACCCGAGGGGCTGAGCATCTCGCGGTCGGGCATGACGGCTTTCCAGAGGCGGTTGGTCACCTCCGTCGCGGCGATATAATAAGGCGAGAGAAAAACGAGGTGTGCGGGCTTGTCGGTGTAGGTGTCGGGGTCGTACTGGTCGGATGTCGCGCCCATGATAAACGACCCGCCTTCCACGCGCTGCATGGTGAACGGCACGCCGTTCACCTCCAACGTCATCCGCTGCAGCGAGTCCGGCACCTGCGGACGCTTTTTCGCCGCCAAGGGCGTCAGACACAGCAGTGCAAGAAATATGGCAGACAGCTTCCGGCTCATCGGTTCGCCCGCAGTTCTTTGTATCTGTCGTATAAGCCGAGCAGCGTGGCAACCACGCCGATAGCGATACAGGTATTGCACGCCCAGCAGCCACAATACAATACTTTAATCATGCAGAAATAGCACAATGCCCCTGCCAGAACAACCAGCAGTTTCAGAATCCAAACAACGTATTTCATAAGTATTTCATTTCCGCTTTTATCGGAAACAAATACCATGCCAAAAGGAGAGGGAATCTTACGGCAGTGGGCCGAGCATGCTGTGTTAATCCTGTGTTAATGCTGTGTTAATCCTGTGTTGGGAATGCGCGATTAAAAGGCACATGCAAAGGTACAAAAAAATGGTGGATTTCTGGCGGATTAGGTGCTTAAATAGGTCGTGTTCCGCCAAAAATAATTTATGAGTTCATCAGATCATCAAGTGTTATATTCTTATTTATCAGACCGTTATAATGTATATTTTGTACAGCCTTTTGATTTGAGATTAGCACAGTCTCAATAGTTCTGCGAGATTTGAAACTTTGCAACAACACATCCATTCGATTAGAGAGCAGCTCTGCTTCCCGTTTCGAAAGGACATAAGGGCGATCTGTGAATTTAATTTCACAAAGATCTACTACTTTATCACTACGTTCAATCACCATGTCTATCTGCGCATTCTCCTTATATAGCGCATATGTTTGCGTGGAGACGCCGGCTATTCCCAGGGCATGTTTGATTTGCGGTATATGTGCAAAGCAGAGCCTTTCAAAAGCAAGCCCACACCATGTAGCGTAACCGGAAGTGAGCATTTGTTCGCGCCATACAATCTGTTTTTTCTTTTGCGTCGGCTGAAGGAATTGGAAATAGAATAACGAATAAAAATCTACGAGTTGGTATAATGCCTCCACACGGCCGTGCACATAGTATTTATTAACAAATCCGCACTCGCACAGATCTTTCAGACGTCTTGTCAGACTACCTCCGTCCAAACGTTTTGTTTGGGACAAAATCTCATTGCGCGGAAGTCCCATTTTCTTTTTGCTGAGTGCTTTGACAATCTCCACATACTCGTCTGAATGGGTGAAAAGCGAAGCATACAAGTGTTGGAACTCATCCGCCAATAAAGCATCCTCCGCACAAAACAATCTGTCGATATTCTCCGCCAAACCATAGGTCTTGTCCAAAAGATTGAGATAATACGGTATTCCACCCATCGTCATATAGCATTGCGCTTCTTTCGCAGCATCCCAACGGATACCTTTATGGCGCAGGAACAGATGCGTTTCGCGCAACGAGAACGGCAGAATACGCATCTTGGCAGTCAGCCGATTATGCAATCCGCCTTTGTTGTCTTCGATATTCTTAACCAACCATGATGCTGCACTACCGCATACAATGAGCATGATATCCGGACGCGCACTTGCCCAGTCATTCCAGAAATGCTCCAGTGCGCTCACGAGATTCGACTTGGGAGTATCCATCCAAGGCAGTTCATCCAAGAAAACCACTTTTCGTTTCATCTTGGATTGCTCCAGCAATGTGCGTAATTGATCGAACGCCTCAAACCAATCCGCCGGTGTGTTTTTGGCAAGACGCTTGCTATAACGCGATAAGGTACGTTGGAAATTCAGCAGTTGTTCCTCGCGTTTCTGTTTGGCAAGTCCGGTCATGGCAAAACAAAAGTCCTTGCCTAACGTCTCACGAACAAGGAAGGTTTTTCCGACGCGGCGTCTGCCATAGATCATAACAAACTCAGGGCTGCCGGAGTCAAAAAGCCGTTGCAACTCCGTTTGTTCGTGCTCTCTACCGATTATTTTCATACTGACAAGAATTTATTTTTGGCGACAAAGGTACAAAAAAATACCGAAACCGCCAAATAAAAATTGAATAATCAGCGGATTTTATACATTTTTATGCATTTCCGCTGATTAAACTATGCTTGCTGACAGCCTGTTCGCTACTCTTCACCATCCAACAACAAGAGGACATCACCTTTCCCCAAAAAATGACGGACAAAACCGACATGAGCACGAAAACGGACACGAAACCGACACCGTGTAGAGGGAAAGCTGTAATTTTGTGGCGGAATATTTACATTTTTACTAACAGGCTGTAGTCGGTGCCGTCGTCGAGGATGCTATGGCCGGTTGTTCCGGCTGTGACGACAGGAACCGTGAAAGACGTATGACCTGCATGAGGTGAAAAACGGTCAGGGGTCGGAGCGGGGCGGTTGATGAACAAGCCGATGAGCAGGCCTGCGGCTGCGGCGGCAGGGGTGGCGACCCAGCCCCAATAATGGCGGCGAAGGGGATGCAAAGCAGGGACAGGGAGGTTGGCGGCTTGGGAGTCGCGCAGGCGGCGTGCGGAGGCGGCGAGTTGCTGCTCAAAGGAGTCTGCGGTATGGGCGCTGTGGTTTGTATTTTTACTCATAATCTTTTAGTTTTAGTCGTAGATAATTGGTTAATGTGTGCAGGCGGGATTTGACGGTACCTTCCGGAATGCCGATGATGGCGGCTATCTCCGGCACGGTCAGTTCCTGCGTGAAACGGAGTTCAAACAACATCTGTTGCGGTTCGGGCAGTCGCGACAGTTCCTGCTGCAAGGCTTGGTCAAAAGCGGCGGCGTCCAGTTGAAGCGGCGTGGCGGCTTCTTCTGCCGGTTCGTCGGCAGGCAGGGAGTCCAGATAGGCCTGCTCATGTTGGTTGCTGCGGTAGATATTCTTGCAGAGATTATAGGCTATCGTAAAGAGCCATGAACGGGAAGTGGGACCGCCGGTGCTGTGAGAAGTGAGACCGCCGGTGCTGTGAGAAGTGAGACCGCTATCGCTGTGGGAAGTGAGGGCTTGCCAGACGCGCAGAAAGGTGTCTTGCAGCAGGTCGGACGCCTGCTCGGCATCGCCTCCCAAACGACGGAAGAAAAAGCCTTGCAGCAAACGTGCGTACCGGCGATAGAGTTCGTCAAAGGCGCGCTCATCGGCTTTCAGACGAACCAACTCCATGAGCCGTTCGTCCGAAAGGGATTTGTAATTGATAAACAGCGTCATCATCTTTGCTTGTCGTCCAAGAGGTTGATATATTTCGTTTTCTCCTCGTCCGGCAGGGACGTATTTACCACGGCGGATGTCAGCGCGCGCGTCAGTCGGTTGGCGTGCAGCGTGTCGCCTTCTTCCTTGTACGTCCGCACGACGGGCGCCAGCATGACCATGTAATTGAGTTGGCAACGCTCGCTACCTTTCCATTGCTCCTCGCAGACGAAAGCCGGCTCCGAGAGGTACTGCAGGTTGTATTTCGTCTCCACGTTGCGCTTGGCGACCGCCATGTTGTTGTAACGGCGGGTGCTGTACTTGAAGACCAGCCCTTCGTTGTAGAGGTTCTTCTTGAAAGCGTCCGTCTCGGGGTAACTGCCGGAGGGGAAGAAATAGACAGGGCGGCGGCTGTTGCGGATGATATGTTCCAAGAGGTCTTGGGAATAATCGTCCATCGAGGCGTAGTCCTTTGCTATCTCAAAATCTTTGATACCGAGGTAGTTGCATAGCGCGTTGCGGTAAGCGTCCACATACAGGAAGGAGACGGGGACGATGATTTTGTCCGTGTGCAGGTTGAGCGCCTGCTGGATGACCAGCGAGGTATAGCCGGGCACATCGCCGTTGACGAAATAGATGGCGTCGGCATCCATGCCTTGCAGCGAGTTGTAGGTGTAACGCAGCAGGTAGGAGGGGTAAGCGTTCGCCTGATATAGTTTTTGAGCAAAGCGGGTCAGTTGTTGCTGCTCTTCTGTGTCAGCGAAGGTCTTGCCGGACATCCAGAGGTAGGAAATCAACACTTCTATGTCCTTGCGGGCGATATTGTCCGGCATGAGCCGGAGCGCCTGCTGTGCGTACGGGTCGGGGTCGCCGCCGTGGACGGCTATCTCGGTCATGTACATGCAGAGGTTGTAGGTGAACGAGTTGGGGATGTGCTCCTTCATCCGGTCGAGGATGGCTTGCTTGCGTTCGGTGCGGCCCCAGTCCTCCGCTAACATGTCCGCGTAACGCGCCGCCTCAAAGGCCTGCTGCCACGCGTGTTCGTTGGTCGGGTCGGCTTCCGCTTGTTGCAGCCACAGGCGTTGCTGCGTTTCGTACCATAGACTGTCGTGCTCGTCCACGATGATGCCGCGAATCTCTTGCGGCTGTTCTTGGGTCAGCGCCGTGAAGGCTTGGAGTGTCCCGATGCAGCCGAGCAGGCAGACGGCGGCTGCGATGATGATAGTTTTCTTTTGCATTGTGTGGTTCTTTTTCGGTGATTAATACTCTGTTTTGAGTGCGCTCTCACAACAGCATACACCGATGGTTGGCAATCGTTCATTGGGCATACAAAAAAAGTGCCATGGCGGGCACTTGTGAGAGAGGAAACTATTTATAAATTATAGTGTCAAGCGGTTCTAAAGGCGGGCGCCATCTGTTCCTGCTCCTCACGCGAGATATGATAGAAGGAAGCCCATTTGCGCCATGTGCCAACGACAGACCGCGTGTCAGCCACAATCTGAGCAGCCTTGTTCGCTTCTACGCCGAAATAAGGCGCTACGTCCATTGCCAAACCGTATTCCAAAGCGTTGCTGTGCTCATCGATGTTCAGACTCAATCCGCTGCCGTAGTACATTGGATTCAAATCATATGCCGGCGACAGACGCCAACCCTCTTGCGTAAGCAGGAAACCATGATTGCGCAGGTGGTCGTCGCAATTACTGACAGCGATATTGAAGACGAGCCGCCGCCACATCTGCTGCAAATCCTCCTGCGCATGGCAGCTGTTGCGGCTGAGCCATTCCGCCAAGTCCAGGTACGAACAACCGTCCGTTTGTCCGTCCGAATAGCCCAACATGGTCATTGCCGAAGTGAGATGAATGCGCCTACCTTGTAGCGTACGGTCGAAACGCCGCGTCAGGAACGTGGCATAGTGCTGAAAACGGGCAAGGTCGAAATCCGCCACCACAATACCGCATTGTTTTGCCAACTGCATGGCTACAGCTTCCCATGCCCCGATGTCTTGCCGGTCACTGCGGCTGGGGAACTTGGCAATCCAAAGCGAGTTGTCTTTCGCGGCTATATTGGCTTTCGGTCGCGCGCCGCCTAATGACGAACCGGGTGCCAAAAGTATTTGCAGCCATTTGCGGATTTCCGGATCATCGTCGTTCTCCAGATGCCAACTGGCTTGCTCCAATTCGCCGAGTGTAGTGAAAGGCGGAGTGCTATACCCCGGGTCCTCATCCAGAAACGGACCATCCTGCTCCAATTTCAACCGCAGTGCGCCCATCCGCGTCCGGTCGTAAACGCCCAACAGGAAATCACTCTCCATCAATGTCCGGCGCGGCTCATCAGTCTCTTTGGCACGCAATGATTCTCTGCGTTCAAGCAGCACTCGTCCCCAACGGTCGGGGGCTGAGTCGGTGAAGATACCGAAATTAGTCTTGCTCTCCGACACAAACTGGCGGCCTTTGAAATACTGCAAATCAGGGTCTAACAAACGGCAATAAGGCGTTTGCAACCATTGTGGTTCAAACTCAAACGAGAATATCTCCTTACCGCGCGTGGGCTGCGCAAACAAGCGACCCATTAACTGCGGTTCAGTCACGCGGAAATCGTCAAAATATACGTAGATGGTCTTCATGTTTTACTGCTTTTTTGAAACACGACGGGAGACGCTGAGACCTGCGTCCTGCAGCTTGTGCCCCAGCACATCATCTTGCGCCACGGCGCGCAAATCTTCCTCCAAGCCGAGCACAATCAATACCCGCAGATACGAGCCGATAGCCACTCCTTCGTCTCCGTTCTCAATCTTAATCAGCGTGTTGCGCGCAATTCCCGCGCGTTCGGCTACCTGCTCGGACGACAGATTACGCCGCAGTCGCGCCATCCGCATGTTTTCTCCCAACTCGCGTAACATCCGTTCATGTTTGGGTAACAAGGCTCGTTTCATATCTATGCAAAATAGTTAATGTTCGAAATTTTGCGCAAAGATACTACTTTTTGTTCATATATGCAAACATTAATTCATTTTTTTGCGTTTTTGTGATGTTTTCCGGACAATCCTGCTTACAAGAAACAAGACAAGCGCGGGGCATCAGTCACGCGCTTGTCTTTCAGATTTACTTTTTGCGGCTGTTGAGCCAGATGACCGGGATGATGAAGATGGCTAATAACACCACGCCGACAATAATACTTACGTTGTTCATACTGGTTGAAATTTAATGGTTTATACTCCGTTTGATTATAAGTCCGCCAGTTTTGCAACAGCCTTTGCTGCATCGCCGGTGAGGAAACGGACGTCCGTCGCGGGGCGGTAGTCAATCGTGCCGTACTGCATGAGACGGATGGCGGCAAACTGCCTGTCGGCGGAAAGAGCTGTTTCCAGCAAGAGGTTGCCGTTCACTTTCTCCTGCCATTTCCCGTCTGCGGCACGTTTGACAAGAGCCGCTTCGCTGAGCGTGAAGAGTTCCTCCAGTTGGCTGCGCAGGGCAGGTCCATAGTACTTGTCCGTGAACTTCAGTTTGCTTCCGGTAGGTTTGTAAACCGGCTGTTTGACGAGCCCGAAGAAGGCTTTGCGGATTTCGATATGTTCATTTTGGGCTACCAACTCCCGCAGCCCGAGTGTTTCATTTTCCATAAGAATATAATGTGTTAGAATAAATAAACCGTCCTTCGACCAAATGCCGAAAGACAAAAGAATGCTCCGTTCAAAGACGGAAGTTGGCTATTCTTGCTCTAACACAAAATGCGCCGGAGGGTATAGACGTAATAGGTACTCCCCGGACTGACGGCAAAGGGACTTGTCTCAAGCCGTTCCTTGCCGCGGAAAACAAGATAAACAGGTTGGTAATGATGAATCATGCGGCGCAAGAAAGCCGTGCGGGTTCGGTTCTTGCCAAACTGCACGCGCTGCGCGCTATGCGAGAAATGCGTAGGGGCGGAGAACTGAATCTGTCCGCTTGTGGTGAGGGTGAGCGGTTCGCCCTGAATACCCACCAGCGCGCCTTGCATATGCTGCTGCACGGTGCAATCCGCCGAACGGCTTGGGCATTGGCATTGGCTTTGGCTTTTCGGAGCAAAGAACTGTATTCCGACGCTCGCCAAAAACAGCAATATGAATCCTACGCGTTTCATTTTCTAAAATCGGGTGCAAAGGTACTACAAATTTTCCAAATTTGCAAGATTTTTAGCAAAAAATATCATCTGTGCTTGTACAAGTGTATTTTGTGCTAACAAGATTGTAGTTTGCATGAAAATGCGAACGTAGCTTCGGGGGAATGCGAAGCAGGCGGAGTCCGAAGGTACTACTTTTTTACGACATGTGCAAATCACTCCGAAGATTTTTAGAACTATTGCTCTCGCATAGTTTAATTTCAGCACACGAACTATACACGATTGTTAAGATCTGCGGCTCGGTGAGCCGTACTATGTAAGCCCTTGAAAGCTATGCAGATAGAGGGCGGAGGAATAGCAACCCCTCGAAAACGGCGTTCCCAAACGCCCCTTCCGTCCGCAGGCTCAAGCCGCGGATACCACTGTTTTTACGGGGTTCTATTCCTCCTAAATAAAAAGGAATGCCTTCGAGAAGGGCTTACATAGAAAGCGTGAAGCGGCACATGTCGCAAAGCCGATTGTCGGCATTCAATGCCGACGCAATAGACAAAGGGGAAGCCGGAATCACATTCCGGAAAATGAACATAGATACCGATACTTCGATACTACGAAAGTGTCGATACTTCGACGGGTTACTTGAATTCCGGAAAATCCGGAATGACCAGACCGCTGACGCTAATCCGGATAAGGAGCGGCGGATAATATCCGCCTGAAACCACCAAGAAGAGATGGCGGCGATGAGATCGCCAGTTAATGGACGGAGCTAAAGCCCGATACTATCGGGCAGAACTACCAAGAAAGGAGCGGCGTTTGACAAACGCCTGAAACTACCAAGAATAGATGGCGGGATAGAATTAGTCCACTTCGCCGGCGGGAGGAAAGGGCAGGAACTCGCCACTTTATGCCGAAATAAGCCGATTTAGGCAGATTTAGGCAGGGAAAGGTGACAAAGTGACCGGATAATATCCGCCTGTAATGGACGCTGTTATTTGTTGCCTTTGGCTCGATTGTGGGTTTTACAAAGCATTTGGCAGTTGGAGATGTCGGTCGCGCCGCCTTTCGACCATGCCGTTACGTGGTCGGCATCCATTTCATCGAGTTTCCAGATGCGGTGCGCGTTCTGGTCGTGTCCGATGGCGCAATACGGGCAGTTGGAGATGCCTTTC
The DNA here is from genome assembly GCA_017478725.1 of Paludibacteraceae bacterium. GTDB lineage: Bacteria > Bacteroidota > Bacteroidia > Bacteroidales > Paludibacteraceae > Colicola. The sequence continues at coordinate 342 of JAFVDD010000015.1, read as the reverse complement.
GTTTTGGCTTGCGCCGTTTGCAGGTCATAGACCTTGCGCATAGTAGGTTTGTCAAACAGGCGCACATTCAGCAGTTTGGTATCCTGACAGCCGCCCAGCGCATACTCAAAGACTCCGCGGTAATTGCCTACAAAATCATCATTCATCAGTTCACGCACTCTTGCAGATAACTGCGTGTGGTCATAGGGCTGGGTATGAAAACGCTCATACAATTCTCCCCAGTTTAGACCTTGCATTTCCGGATAGACATCATCGAATTTACTATCCACCCAATCAATAACTGTATTGAAATAGGTTTTGATCTCGTCAATGTTTTTGTCACGACGATGAGCAGACATATAT
>JAFVDD010000014.1 GCA_017478725.1 Paludibacteraceae bacterium | reverse complement strand
GGCCACAGAGTCGGTTCCGGTTTCTCCACTCTGGAGATTATCCAGCGTGTACTGTTTGGCCTGCGAAGGAGTCATCTCCGTAATCGCACTCATGTTCATCGCAGCTACCATAGCTGCGCAAAAAAGAAGAATCTTTTTCATAATGATAAATGTTTGGTTAATTGTTGATTGGTATTATGTTGTTTTAATTGATTCCGCGTTTCTCATTACCAGCTTTGATGAAAGCATCCACCTCTTCTTTCTCTGCCACGAGCAAGTCCTGAATCTCCCAAGTCGGCATGGACTGGATAGGACCGGCAGTGGTGTTGTATTCAAATCCGATGACAATCGTCTCATTATTGTACTCGCTGAGGTCGAAATGACCTACGTTCAAGAACTTAAAGTCTGTTCCGGCAGGAATGGAGTCGGGGAACTCCAGATGCTTCCACTCGGTGGTGGTAACATCGCCGGTGTAGTTGTTGGTGACTTTTACTTTCAGCCAATTGAGATTGTTGACGGGGTCGCCGTAACGCACTGCGTGGAAGAAGGTCAACTCTGGGTGCTCGCTTTTCTTGAGACGGATCTTAGGCGATACCAGCCATCCTTCTACAGGGTGGTTGGTTCCGCTGACATAGGCAGATGCCGTCATGCCGTACAGGGCTTGATAGCGCCACAGGTAGTTCAGACCGTCCAATGCCACCGTCTGCAAAGTAAAATCTGCCGGACCGTCACCAACGAACGGAGTAGTATAATAGGTAGATATATTAGCTACCCACGTATCATTGAGCACAAACGACATGACATCCTCCACATAGCCGGTATTCATCACAAAGTCGGTGCCGTCAAAGGTCCATTCATCAGCCGAATAGCCGGACGAAGTATTATAGGCGACAAGGTAAATCTCTTTCTCCTGCGGATAGAGATATGTGCGGCGCAACCAATCTCCGATGACCGTGGCCGGATCAGCCACTACATTGGTGCCCATCTGTTCGTAGAGGTCGGGTTGCAGAGCCACAGCCGCTTTCAGCCGGTCGTTTGCATATACCACCCATGCGCTGTCGGTTAACTGGTAGAGGACTGTTTTGGGACCCTTCTGAACAGCAGCAGCCTTGGCCTTGGCTCTGCGAGGCGCAGGTGCAGGAGTGGAGTGGGAGAGATATACGGCATTGATGAATTGCGGTTCGCCACTTTCCTCGGAGAAGTTGCCCTTAATAGTAATCTCATCTCCCGACTTGATACCTTTGTCTTTCCATACGCGGTTGCCATCCTCGTCATTAAGACCATATACATAGATGGAGTCTGATCCGTCCACCAAATAGAAACGGCCATATATGGTAGATCTGACGGTACCTACTATGCCACTGAGCTGGTGTTCCTCTTTCTCCTTGGCTTCCAAAAGCTGGCCGACAGAGCAAGCATAAGGCAGGAACGGAATAATGGTATCCGGATTTTCCTCTTGGAAATTATATGTGAGGGCGATAATCTTACCAGTTGCAGCCAGTGGAAATGCAGTTGTCAGAAACTCAGCCAGTGCAGCCTCTTTGTCTGTAGATATATAGGAAGCTCCACGTCCGTTCCATATGGCGCGATAGTCATCTTCGGTCAGGGTGTAAGGTGTCACATACTTGAATGGCTCTACCCGTTCTGATTTGCCTTCGTAGAGCGGATAGGTGACATTACACATGGTACCGGCATCCAGATAGGGAAATTTCTGCGCCATGAACATCGGCACGTAGATGTCCGCGCTGGCATCTTCGGTAAAGGCATGGAGCGAAGCGATCTTCTTCCACTCGGTATAAGCCGTAGAGTCCGTCTCCGTGCATAGCGAGAGGGCTTTTTGTTCATAGACTGAAGGAATCGTGTCTCCGTTCTTGAAGGTACGCTGCTTGCCGATAGCGTTGACATCATCTACTGTCAAGGTATATGTCATGCTTTTGCGGACATCCGTCAGTTGGGAATGCCCATTGTCGAGGTATTTCTCGTCAAAATAGTTTTCGCAAGCCGTCATGCCAAGAGTGAGGGCTGTGAGGCAATATATATATGTCCTTTTCATAATTCTATTCATTTTAGTCTTTTGTCCTTATTCCTTACTCTTTATTCGTTAGAAGTTGAGTTTCAATCGAATATTCCACTGCCTTCCTTTGTTGTAGAAGAAATAGATGTTGTCCTTCGTATTCTCGGATATAGTGGTGGTAGTGGTGTTAGCCGACCATGCTTTCTCGATATAGTACTGATTGAGGACGTTGGTTACGTTGCCGGCAATAGTGGCACGTACTTTGCCGATCTCGAACGAATAGCTGGCGCGCAGATCCATGCTGCCGCCAATCGGGCAGCGATAGGGTGCTACGATATTCATCACCTTGCCCGGCGTGAGGTCGGATCCCGAGAAGGAGTAGTAACTATAGTTGCGATCGTAGAGCGTGTATTCGCCACCGATACGGAATCCCTTGAAGGGCTTGAAGAGGATGCCGAAGTTGGCGGTAGTCTGTGCCTGACCGCCTACCTGGATGCCCTTCATATTGATTTTTGCCCAGAAATGGTCAGGAGCGCCGATTTCGGTGACTTTTCCGTCAGCCGTCATAGGCAGTCCGTGCTCGTCGTAGGCATAACCGATTACGCTGTCGCGATCCCATTTCCAGTTGCCGAGCGAAACCATAGCGGATAACTCGAGCCATTTGGTAGGACGTGCTTTCGCCTCAAACTCCAGACCCATGTGACGTGCTCCCACGCCGGTCATGTTGAGGTAGTAATTGGTCACTTGGTCACTCAGCGTACCGTATTTGGTCATCGTCTTGTCCATCCATTCGGTGAAATAACCGTTCACATGAACAGAAGCATATTGGTTCTCAAAGCCGTAACCTACTTCCACGGAAGCAATCTGTTCGTTGCGGGCTGCTGTGTTGATGGCATTGGATGTGCTGACAGACATATAGATAGCCTGATATTTCGGCGCACGGCTGATATAGCCTGCGTTGACGAACACATTATGATACTTGGCAAACTTGTAGTTGACACCGCCTTTGATGGTACCGCCTACGCGTGCAACCGAGTCGCGCGCGGTAACGTTATTATAATAGTAGCGGTCGGTACGCCAGTTGTGGTTCAGGCTGATAGAGGCGTTGATAAATGCCGAGAGGTTGTTTTTGCTGTATTCCAGACTACCGAACACACCCTCTTGCACAATCGTTCCGGTGTAGTCACGATAGGCAATATCGCCCACGCCTAATTTCTCAGTCACCCAGTTGATGTCTGCGGCATTGGGGTTGTTGTCCGGGTTTACTTTGCTGCGTGTGGCATCAATATAATAACTGCCGCCGAACAGGTCGCTTACCACGGCTTGGTGGATACCCTGATACCAGCGTACATCCACACCGGCGGTCAACTCCAGACAATCCAGGAACTTTTTGTCATAGGTGGAAACCAGTCCTACCCAGTTGTGGTAGTTGCGGTTCTCGCAAATCACCAGTTCGGAACCGGACTCGGCTGCGGCGTTGATTTCCTGTACTTGGGCGTAGTCAAACATTCCTGTCACTTCATCGCGGAACGTATGGGTGATGGTTCCGCTGGCAGCACCGTTGGTCAGGTCGCTGTAGGAATAGCTGGAGCCATAGCCGTTCTCCGCCGTGCGGCCAAAACCGCGGCCGATAGAAACATAAGCGGTAGTACTCAGACTGCTGAGGTCATCAATCTGCCATATATGGTTCAGCGAGATCTGCGGTTTGTGATATTGGTTGTAGTTGGTACCGGCCTGTTTGCCGTCCTTGCCCAGACCATAGGAAGGGTTGTATTGGCGGCGGTCCATGCCGCTGGGCATATATTGCGCTACACGGTTCCATTCCGCCAGAGTCAGTGCGCCGTACTTGCCGGCAGGACGTGTCCAGTGCCACTGCGGCGCACCGAAGCCGGTGAGCGAAAGCTGATGGCTCTCATTGATACGTTTGGAGATATTGGCGAAATAGCTGTAGCCCTCAAATCCGGTGCCCTGGATATATCCGTTACCCCATGTGCGGCTACCCATTACGGTAATTGCCCAACCGTTCTTCATCAGACCCGTGCTCACGGAGAACAGCACTTTGTTGTATCCGTCATTACCCATGGCATAGCTGAGTGTTCCGCCTTTCTTGGCATCGATGCCGCGGGTGACGATATTGATGGTACCTCCTACTGAGGGAGCCGACAACTTGCTGGCACCCATACCGCGCTGCGTCTGCATGACGGATGTTACATCGCTCAGGCCCTGCCAGTTGCTCCAATATACCGTTCCGCCTTCCATATCGTTCATCGGCACACCGTTGATCATCGTAGCTACGTTGGTGTTGTCGAATCCGCGCATCCATATTTCGCTGTCGCCCCAACCGCCGCCTTGGCCGTTGGCGTGTACACCCGGTGTGTTCTTCAGCACTTCGGGAAACTCCTGGCCTGCCAGTCGCTCTTCGATCTCAAGCGCTGTCACCTGACTCACGGCTACCGGTGTTTGCTGGGTGCGGGCCAGCTGGCCGGTGATTGTAACGTCCTCCAGCGCGATAGCCTCGGGCTCCAATCGGATGACTCCCAAATCGCCGCCTTTGACGGTCAAAGTAACCGTCTGGTAGCCGACATACGAGAGCTGCAACTCGGCACCGGGCTGTACCTGAATCGTGAAATTACCGTCCAGGTCGGTGACAATACCATTCGTGGTGCCGGTCTCAAGAACGGACACGCCGATCAGTTCCTCGCCGGTCTTCGCGTCGCGTACACTACCGCTCACTTTCTGGTTCTGCGCACCCAGACTCATACAAGCCGCCACGCAGAAGAGCAACGTAATGATTTTCTTCATAAAAGAAAAGATGAATTGTGATAAATAAAAATGGTTGTTTATTGGTAGTTCCTGATACCCTCTTGGAGCCGCCGGTTCCGCATCGGGGTCTTATCGGGGGGGTATCGGGGTTATATCGGAGGCATATCGGGGGAATATCGGGGGAATATCGGGTTATCAATATATCGAGTTCAGCAACTTGGCCAGCCGGATACCTGCTATATAGAGTTGTTTCTCCATCGGCTGGTGCCAGCGGTAGATGTAGTGGTATGTGTTGCCGTCCCACGTAGCCTGGTAGGCATAGATAGCTTCGGTGAAATGGTAGTTGTTGAGAAGCAATTCTTCCTCTGTGCGTGCCATAATGTCCTTTTTCAGATAGCCGTATGTATGCTCCAGCATTTGTGCATATTCGGCATAGCTATATCCCTGACTCTCAATCAAGTTGGTGTCCCAGACGGTGTGCAGCCGTGTGTCGCGTCCGAACCATTTCATCTTCACGCGGTTGCCGCCCAGGTCATCCATGTGCGCCGTGTGCATGGGGCAGAAACGGTCGCCTGTCAGATGGACGATAAACTTCAGCATATCCGCCTCAGGCATCCCGGGCACAATACCCTCGCCGTTCGCCTTCCCGCCTTTCGCCATTACAATGAGCTCGTCCATGACGCGGAACAGGTTGCCGCCTTCCTTCGGATAGTCGGTCAAAGCCGCCACTACGGCACTGTCAGTCATGCCGCCGTTGAAATCCTGGAAATGCCAGTCGTAAGAGGTGGGGTAGATAGTGTCGCTCTTGATCTCGTCCGGCCAGTTGGCATAATAGATGATTCCCTGTTTGCCGAGTATCTTGTCCACGCGCTTGCGGGTACCTTGTTTGAGATTGTCGTAGGCAATCTTGGCGATAATACGATGCCCCTCCTGACCCCATGCGAGGGTAGGAAGTGAATACAGGCTCAAGCATAACGCTGCGAGCAGGAGGAAAACGATCCGTTTCATAAAATCAGAATTGAAATCGAGTGCAAAGATACGTATTTTTTTTGAGATACGCAAATCTTTGTATCTATTTTTTTGCTATAAAACCATTATTTGCCCATTCTAATACTTCTTCCATTCTCCGGCTCTGCGTCTCACGCGAAAATTCCTCGCGATGCACGACTGCTTGCCTGGTGAAGCCGTTCTGCCGCCACTCCCGGTACTTGCCGGTGATGAATGATCGGATGAGATCCGGATTGTCGGTCGCCAGCCCGGCGTTGGTGTAGCGGATCAACTGTGCCAATGCTCCTTTGTCAGACGGCACGCACAGAACAGGCTTGGCGCATCCCAGCGCTTCATAGAACTTGGTAGTCAGCATTCCGTGTGTGCGCGGATTGGTGAGCACCAGCATGATACTGCTTTGCCGGATCGCATCGCCCAACTGGTTGTGGGCAAGTGTGTTGTGCTGCGGCGTGTGGATGTCCAGTTCGATATCCGGACCCAGACTCTCCACGATGCGCTTCACTTGATCCAATGACGCTTGTTGCCACCCGAACAGACTGCCTATATACGTAATCTTAAACCGCTTCGCAGGGGTGTCTGCCGGGTAGAACTGCTTGTCATCAAAGCCGTTATAGACCAAGTGAACATTGGGGTTGAACTGCCGGATAAAATCCACATGCCATGGCGAAACCGTAGTGACGGCGTCCGCTGTACGAAGTACATGATTCCTGCGGCGGATATGTACGGCTCTGTACAACCGGCGGAAAGGCATTGTCCACCACGTCTGATGCCGGTATTGGTAGGTGGAATTCTCTACCTGTTCATCCAAGTCGCGGATGTCGCAAATGAGCGGCACCTGCAAAGCTCCGGCAATGCGCTTGGCGGCGCCTAATGGGAAATCGGAAAAGGCTGTGCAAAGCACCATGTCAAAGCGTTGGCCATCGGGACAGTTGTCCTTCTCCTGCCGGTTGAACCATTTGCGTGCAAAAGCGCGGTTGTGCCAATCGGTGAGAAGTGTCCAAACCGTTTTGACAGCCCAATCCGCCATTCCGCCGCTGTACATGGGAATGGTAACAACCGGATAGTTGTGCTCAAAACTCAGCGGCTGGTAGGCTTCGGTGAGCAATGTGACGGCATAGCCTTTCCGTACCAGATAATCGCACAGATAGCGGAGCCTCGGCATAAAACCGGGCGCAGCAGGCGGATCGGAGATGACTAATATTCGTAGTTTGTTGCCGGACATTTGCTATCGGAGAAGAGTCAGCAGTTTGGTATAGAGCGATTGCTGTGCTTCTGACACAAACGCATCGTTGTGCCATAGCAGGCAGGCATCGCCGTGGTGCATTTTGATTTTTGCGAACAGGCGTTCGCAGAGGAAATACGCCTCGTCTTCAGTAAGGTGCATGTAGTTGCTCTGGCTCAGTGTGTTGTCCATCACCGTCAGCGGATGGAGTGTGAGGCCGGTCAGCTGCATGGTCTTCGGGTTGATCCAGCGTACGGGCCTTGCCGTTTGCAGGCGGAATCCAGCCTGGTCGGCAAAGCCCATGGTGAAATCATCGGTGTAGCCTTTATCGGCGAGCCGTTGCATCTGGTCAATCGGGCAGCGCAGGTAGTGCGCGCGGTACATACGGCTGTATTGAATATCCGGTATAGTGCCGTAATAACTGCCGTGAACACCTAAATAGGCATTGCTGTAGCGGAGCAGTTTCTTCAGTTTTCTCCAGTCGCGTCCCCACAACCTGTATTGCGGATAGTCGTAGCCTTTTCCGGGTGTCCGTTTGACGAAATAGATCGTATCGGCAGAGGGCACTTCCCGGTCGCGGTCAATTATCCACGGGAAAGTATATAGCGGGTCGCGGTGGATATCCATGAGCGAGTCCCACACCTGTCTTGCTTCGCCGCGCAGGATGCCTCCTACAGCGCCGCGCAGATGGCGGTAGCGGGCAAATGAATCAATGTCGTGGGTCAGATAGATATGTCCGAAACCGGGAGCCGGCATAGGCGCATCCAGCAGTTTGAGCAGCAGCCGTGCATGCTCGTCAAGCATAGGAATCTGCAAACGGTTGTTCTTGCCGAGAATGGAGAACCCGGCCGCAAACCGTCCGTGCTCATCGCGTTGCGGGTTGATGAGTTCTTCGGCACGCGAAGTGAAAAAGAAGGTGTTATAGACGATGTCCGTACGGATGATATACTTGCCTTTGGAGGGATTGTCGGTCGCCGGTTTGTGCATGTCCGGCAGCACAATATCCTTTCCCAAGTGTCCGTTAGGCACAATAATCACGTCGTGCGTCTGAAGCGCCTGTTCGTCTGCCGTATAGGCAACCCGTTGCGCCAACTCTTCATCGCCGTAGCACAGCCAAGTGATGATGTAATCAATAATCTCTTTCATAGCTTATTCTTCGCTTAGGATTTCCCATTCATACATTTTCTGCTCTATCCGGTGTTTGAGTGTTTCGTATTTCTGGAAATTCTCTGCCGTCTGGTTCTCGGGAACGGAAAGTAACCGCTCCATTTGCACCTGTTGTTTTTCCAGTTCGGCTATCTCCGCCTCGGTGTCAGCAATCCGGCGTTCTTTTTTGCGCTTTTCAGCCGCTGCGGCTTTCTGTGCCGCATAGTCTTGGGCGCCTTTCGTCCCTCTATCGTCATACTTGACCGTCGGCTCACCGTCGGCTGACCGTCGGGAATCACCCGATGCGGGCGTGAGATTTTTGCGTTCGAGTTCCTGCAGGGAATCAATCTTTTTGGCGCGGAGGAAATCATATATTCCGCCGAGGTGCTCCCTCACTCTGCCGCCGCCGAACTCATAGACTTTAGAGACCAGGCCGTCAAGAAAATCGCGGTCGTGGCTGACGCAGATGACCGTTCCGTTGAAATCCTGCAGGGCTGCTTTGAGCACGTCTTTGGATTGCATGTCCAGATGGTTGGTGGGCTCATCAAGGATAAGGAGGTTGCATGGCTCAAGCAGCAGACGGATCATCGCCAGACGGCTCCGTTCGCCTCCGGAGAGGACTTTGACCTTCTTCTCGCTTGCCTCGCCGCCAAACATGAATGCGCCGAGTATGTCGCGTATCTTGGTACGGATGTCTCCGACCGCCACATAATCGATGGTGTCGAAAACGGTGAGGTTTTCGTCCAGCAGAGCCGCCTGGTTTTGTGCGAAATAGCCTATCTTGACGTTATGGCCTATTTTGAGCGTGCCCATGTAGTCCAGCTGGCCCATGATACATTTGACAAGCGTGGTTTTGCCTTCTCCGTTCTTGCCGACGAACGCCACTTTTTCTCCGCGGCGGATGGTGAGAGTAACGTCATGGAAGACATTGTGGGAACCGAAATCCTTGCGCAGGTCCTCTACAATCAGCGGGAAATCTCCGCTTCGCGGTGCAGGCGGGAAACGGAGGTTAAGGCGGCTGGTATCCTCCAGATCCACCTCCAGCCGCTCCAGTTTCTCCAACTGTTTGATGCGGGATTGCACTTGCACCGCCTTAGTAGCTGTGTAACGGAAACGCTCGATGAAATCCTCGGTGTCCTGAATCATCTTCTGCTGGTTCTGGTAGGCGCGCACCTGTTGCTCATGGCGCTCTTTGCGCAACTCGACAAAACGGCTGTAGTTGACGTTGTAGTCGTAGATGCGTCCGAGGGTGATCTCTATCGTGCGCGCGCAAACATTATCTATAAACGCGCGATCGTGGCTGACGAGCAGCACAGCGGAAGGGCTGGTTTTGAGGAAATCCTCGAGCCACTGGATGGATTCGATGTCCAGATGGTTGGTAGGCTCGTCGAGCAGCAGCAGGTCGGGATGGCGGAGCAGGATTTTCGCCAGCTCGATACGCATTCTCCATCCGCCGGAGAACTCCGAGCACTGCCTGTCAAAATCCTTGCGCTCAAAGCCGAGTCCGATGATGGTGCGGTCCATCTCGGCAATAAAACGCGCCTCGTCTTCGCCGGCAAAGATGCTCATCACATCCTCTCGCAGCGTCCGTCCGTCGGTGTGGAGCATGACTTGCGGCAGATAGCCGATCGTCATATCCGCCTCGCGGCTGATGCGTCCGGCAGTAGGCTGATACTCGCCTGCGATGAGGCGGAGCAGGGTGGATTTGCCTGCGCCGTTCTTGCCCACCAGCGCAACGCGTTCCTTGCGGTTGATGAGAAAAGTGATGTCGTCGAGCACAGGGCGCGACGAGAACTCCATACTGAGATGCTCGATACTTAGCATGAGGGCGGGGCGTCAGTTCTTTTGGTCCAACTCTTCGTAGATGGAGTTGTTGCTGATAAACTCAGGCACCAACTGTTTCATTCTGCGCACGGTTGTGAACGTAGTAGTAGTAGTAGTAGTAGTGGCGATGAGCTCATCCACTTTCTTGCTCACTTCGTCAAAATCGAACTCGCGCACTTTGGCAATCATGATTTTGGCATTGGAGGTAGGCATGGTGGTCTCCTTCTGGTTGAGCAGTTCTTCGTAGAGTTTTTCGCCGGGCCGCAGTCCCGAAAAGACGATGTCAATATCTTTGTTGGGCACAAATCCCGCCAGGCGGATCATGTTCTTCGCCAGGTCCACAATCTTAACCGGCCGTCCCATATCGAAGATGAAAATCTCGCCTCCGTTGCCGAGTGTGCTGGCCTCCATCACCAGGGAGCAGGCCTCGGGGATGGTCATGAAATAGCGGATGATATCGGGGTGTGTGACCGTGACCGGTCCTCCGGCAGCAATCTGTTTCTTGAAATAGGGTATGACCGATCCGTTGCTGCCCAGCACGTTGCCGAAGCGCGTGGTGATAAACTTGGTGCAATCGGGGTTCTGTTTGACCAGTTTCTTGTATAGCGACTGGACGTAAATCTCCGCAATACGTTTGCTGGCGCCCATGATATTGGTGGGGTTGACCGCCTTGTCGGTAGAGATCATGACAAAACGCTGCACGCCGTATTTGACTGCCATGTCCGCCATGTTCTTGGTTCCTTTGACGTTCGCCATGACGGCCTCGTTGGGGTAATCCTCCATGAGCGGCACATGTTTGTATGCCGCGGCGTGATAGACCACATCGGGCCGCAACTGGCTGAAGATCTCCTCCATCCGGTTGCGGTTGCGCACATCCGCGATAATAGGGATAAAAAGTGCCTCAGGGAATTGTGCGCGGAGGTCGAGTGTCAGGTCGTGCAGCGGCGACTCCGCCATCTCCAGCAGGATAGTCACCTGGGGCCGGAACTGCTGAATCTGCCTGACCAGTTCGCTGCCTATACTGCCGGCTGCACCACTGACAAGCACCACTTTGTTGCGAAGAATCTGGCTTACATTATCCAGGTCAATATTAATCTCCGGCCGCTCCAGCAGGTCCTCAATCTGGATGGAATCGATACGTCCGATGCGCTGTGCGTCGATCTGGTCGGTGTCGTCATACTGGGTGAAATAGGGCGTGGTGAGGATATGGATATTGTGGTCGATGAAAATCTGCAAGTCCTTCGCCGGATTGATTTCGCGCATTTTCATGGGCGAAATGATGATATGCCGGATGTTTTTCTTCTCCATCCAGTCAAACAGTTTCTCGTTGAGCACCTTCACCGGCATTCCCACCAGTTCAAAGTCCGATGACTTGCCCGGGTCGGCAATAAAGCCCTTGGGATGATAGGGCACGTTGCCTGCGGAGCGGAGCATCTTGGCGATAGCAATGCCGGCTACCTGTGTGCCGTAGATCAGCACTTTGGGGCTTCGCTGGCCTTGCTGGGAGAGGTATTCGCCGATGGTCTTGACCCCCACGCGCAACACAAACAGCATGATAAACGCAATAGGCACATAGATAGCCACCAGCGTATTCAGCACCAGATGGTAACCCAACGTCCATTCCATCATATAATTGAAGGCGATAAGCAGCAGTCCCGCCGAGATATTGGCGAGCAGCACTTTGACGGTGTCGATAAACGTGGAAAAGCGCAAAATGCCGCTGTAGGTATGAAACAGCCAGAACGTCAGCAACTGAACGCCGATCACGGTGAACGACTGTTTCCATAAGGGCCATGTGCTTGAGAGTCTGCCGTATTCAAAAATACCGCTGCCTACCAGCACACTCAGCCAGAAAGCGACGTAGCATATCAGCAAATCCAGCAGCAGTACGCTCCACCGCGGCAGGTAATTGATAGTAGGCATGTGTGAGAAAATGTCTGAAGTCCTCAACTCTTTTAATTTGCGTCTCATGATAGTGACAATATTTTTTGTAAGTATTTTCCTGTATAACTCTGTTGACACTGAGCCAGTTGTTCGGGTGTACCCTCAAACACCACTTGTCCTCCCGTGTTGCCTCCTTCCGGCCCGAGGTCGATCACATGGTCGGCGGCGAGAATGACAGCGGGGTTATGCTCGATAATAATGACCGTATGTCCCTTGCTAATCATGTTGTTGAGCGCTTTGAGGAGCACATCCACATCCTTGTGGTGCAAGCCAGTAGTGGGTTCGTCGAACACAAAAACGGTAGGCTGGCTGTTCTCCTGTGCCAGGAAGGATGCCAGTTTGACGCGCTGGCTCTCGCCTCCGGATAGGGTGCTGCTGCTCTGGCCCAGCCGTATATATCCGATGCCCACCTCCTGCAAGGGCTTCAGGCGGTTCACAATCTTCTTGCAATCAGGGTCTTGCTCAAAGAACTCCACCGCCTGATTGACGGTCATACAGAGGATGTCGTAGATGGATTTGCCGCGGTAGTGTACGTCCAGGATATCCTGTTTGAACCGCTTGCCGTGGCATTGTTCGCACTCCAGCACGATGTCCGCCATAAACTGCATCTCGATCGTGATAGTCCCTTCGCCCTGGCACTGCTCGCAGCGTCCTCCGGGTGTGTTGAACGAGAAATGGGCGGCGGTCAGTCCCAGCTGTTTGGCCAGCGGCTGTTCGGCAAACAGCCTGCGTATCTCGTCGTACGCCTTGAGATAGGTGACGGCGTTGCTGCGCGTGCTGCGGCTCAGCGGGTTCTGGTCCACAAACTCGATGTCTTTCGCCAGATGCAGGCTTCCGCGCAGGTGTCCGTAATCGCCGGTATGCTCGGCAAAAACGCCTCCGTAGTGTTTCTTGAGGGCAGGGTAGAGCACGCGGCTCACCAGACTGGATTTGCCGCTGCCGCTCACGCCGGTCACAACGGTCATCACATTCAGCGGGAAACGTACGGTCAGGTTCTTGAGGTTGTTCTCGCACGCGCCCTCAATCTCGATATAGTTGCTCCATTTGCGTCGTTGCGTAGGGATGGTGTATCGGAACAGGTCGTTGCGCGGCTTGCCCTCATACACCACTTCGCCTCCATGGCGTCCGGCAGCCGGACCGATCTCAATGATGCGGTCGGCAGCGGCGATGATGTCCTCGTCGTGCTCCACCACCACGATCGTGTTGCCCAGGTCGCGCAACTGGCGCAGCACATGTATCAGCCGCTCCGTGTCGCGCGGGTGCAGACCGATAGAGGGCTCGTCCAGCACGTAGAGCGAGCCTACCAGACTGCTGCCCAGCGACTTGGCCAGATTGATGCGCTGGCTCTCACCTCCGGAGAGCGTGTTGCTCATACGGTTGAGCGTCAGATAGCCCAACCCTACGTCCTGCATGAACTGCAGCCGGCTCTTGATCTCATGCAGAAGCATCTCGGCCGTCTGCATCTCTGTATCGCTCAGCCGGATATGCTCAAACCACTCCGCCAGTTCGGTAACAGGCATGGAGCAAAGCTGCTGAATCGTCTTGCCGCTCACCTGCACGTATTGAGCCTCTTTTCTCAAACGCATACCTGCGCACACGGGACAGATTGTCCTGCCGCGGTAGCGAGCCAGCATGACGCGGTATTGGATTTTGCTGTATTGCTTGTCTTCCAGCATGTGGAAGAAGGCATTCAAGCCTTGGAAATACTCGTTGCCGGTCCATATCAGATGCTTCTGTTCGGGCGTGAGGGTGTAGAACGGCGTGTGGATAGGAAAACCGAACTTGCCGGCATTATACACCAATGCATCTTTCCACATGCTCATTTTCTCGCCGTGCCAGCAGGCTATCGCTTCCTCATAGACGGACTTGGATTTGTCGGGCACAACCAAGTCAGGGTCAATGCCCACCACCTGCCCCGAGCCTTTGCATTCGGGACATGCGCCTATCGGGTTGTTGAAATCAAAGAGGTGCTCGCTCGGCTCTACGAACTTGATACCGTCCATCTCAAACCGTTCGGAGAACACCTTGGACCGCGGTACATCGTCCTTCGTACCCCGTACTTCTACTTGGCATTCGCCTTTCCCCTCGAAATATGCGGTCTGTACGCTGTCGGCAAAGCGGTTGCTGGTGCTCTGCTCATGGTCCACAACGATGCGGTCCACTAACAGGTAAGCCTCGTGCCCCTTGATCTGTTTCCATGTGTCGGCATCCAGCCGCACTGTGTCGCCGTCCACCATCATCCGGCTGAACCCTTGGCCCTGCCAGATAGCCAGCTGCTCCCGTATAGTCCGCTCGCCGTCCGGCACTATCGGACTCAGCAGGTACAGCCTTGTGCCCACGGGCAGCGATTCCATATATTCCACTACGTCGCGGATAGTGTTGCGCCGCACCTCTTCGCCGCTCACGGGTGACAGCGTGCGGCCTACGCGCGCGAACAATAGTTTCATGTAGTCGTATATCTCCGTGGTGGTGCCTACGGTGGAACGCGGATTGCGGCTGCTCACTTTTTGTTGGATGGCTATAGCGGGAGGGATACCTTCTATTTTCTCCACCTCGGGCTTCTGCATGCGGCCCATGAACTGCCGTGCGTAGGCACTCAGGCTCTCTACATAACGCCGCTGTCCCTCGGCATACAAGGTATCAAACGCCAGCGAGCTCTTGCCGCTGCCGCTCACTCCCGTCACCACTATCAGTTGGTTGCGCGGTATATCTACCGATACGTGTTTCAGATTATGAGTATCGGCGCCCTCAATATGGATGAATTCGTCAGTCAACTCTTACTTTTTCTTGGCTTCTTCTCCTTGCTCCAACAGTCGCTGCAGGGTGGCACGTGTGGCAGGCAGCGTGGTATCCATCTGCTCTTTGGTCAGTTGCGGCACGCGTATAGGTGTGCCTACTACAATCTTGTCGGGATTGACGATATGGTCTTTGTTGGCATCATATAGATATACCCAGAACTGCTTGTCGCCGTAATAGCGGAATGCCATCCATGCCAGACGGCTGTGGCGGTGCATACGCTCGGTGGTGATCAGTTTGTCATACACTATCTCCTCGGGAACGGCAGGAGCGGCAGTCTCAACGGCTGTAGCCGGCTCTTCCGCCTCCACTACCACTTCGGTTTGGGCGGGCTGCGGATTATTGAGCGAATCCAGCCAGTTGCTGATCTGGCTGCGCAGGAAGAAATAGCCTACCAGCAGTAACAGCAACAGGATGATTACGCAAATCAGTGTGTCGCGGAGGAAATGGTTTTTCTCTTTCTTTTCCTCGCTCTTGGGTGCTTCCTGTGCTTTGGGCGCTTCCGGCAGCTCTACCGGTGCCGCGGGCTGCGGTTCGGCAGGTATGACCGGTTCCGTTTGCCCGGCCGGTGTCGTTGGTTCGGCTTGCTCGGCCGGCTTTGCCTGCTTGGCAGCCGGTTGTTTCCGGGCTTTGGGCTTCTCTGCTTTCAACTCCACTGTTTCAGCCTTCGGCTCAACCGCTTTTGCGGCAGCAGCTTTGCGGCCTTTGGTCTTCTTGGGCTTCTCTTCTTCCGCCGGCGACTGACCCAGGTCTGCCAGAATACCTACAATCTCGTCGGCTTGTTCGCCGAGTTTCTCTAACGGATTGATCTCATCCGTTACCTGTTTTGCGTTTTTCTTTTTCATTGGTGTATTGTGTTCTATCAGTTCTTTTACTCCGGCTTCGGGTGCAAAAACAATTTTCTCGTACCCCTTGATGGTGATGCGTTCGCCCGTGTTGATGTTCATGCTCTCACGCGGTGCCATGTTTTGCAAACGGAATGTGCCTATACCGTTCACTTTCACTTGCTTGTCCTGTTTCAGCCCCTCTCTGATCTGTGCGTTCAGAGCGTCAAGAAACAGTTTCGTCTCTTGCTCTGTGCTGCCTGCACGAGCAGCCAAAGCCCTGCGCAACTCGCTTTTACCCAGTTTGCTATCTGACATGGCTTATTGTTTGTTTAGTTCGTTTTTCAGGTTTACCACAGGCCTGAATGCCAGTTGGTTTTTAGCGGGTATCACCGTCCGTTCGCCTGTACGCGGATGCACGATGGCGCGTTCCTTTCTCTCTTTGATTTCCAGGGTGCCTAAGCCCGGCAGTTGTACTGCTTTGCCGTCCATCAGCGTTTCGCGGATGATGGCGTTGTGAGTGGCAAGCAGGTGCTCTACCTGCTTCTTGGGGAGACCGGTGGCTCCGGCAATCCGGTTGATTAGATCTTTGGTCAGCATATGGTTCCGTATAAATCAAATTCTTCTGCTTTGGTAATGTGCACATCTACAAAGTCGCCGGTCTGAATGCTGACTTCTGACTCCTGACGGCTGATCAGCACCTCGCAATCCACTTCCGGACTGTCATATTGGGTTCTTCCGATATAATAATCTCCCTCCTCACGGTCGATGATCACACGCTGGACAGTACCCGTTTTTTGCGCCATCAGTTCGCCGCTTATCTGTTGCTGGACAGCCATCAGTTCATTGAGGCGTGCTTCTTTCACTTCCTGCGGAATATCATCCTGGTAGTGGCGGTTGGCGTAGGTGCCTTCTTCGTCTGAATAGGCAAATGCGCCCATGCGGTCGAAACGCATCTCTTTTACCCACGCTTTCAGTTCCTCGAAATCTTCCTCTGTCTCGCCCGGATGGCCTACCATCAGCGTTGTGCGGATACATATTCCCGGCACTTTCTCCCTGATTTTCCGGATCAGTGCGTCTTGTTCGGCACGCGTGATATGCCTCCGCATCAGCCCTAACATATGGTCGGTGCAGTGCTGCAAGGCTATATCCAGATATTTGCATACATTCGGATGCTTGGCCATCACGTCCAACAGTCCCTCCGGAAAATCGGTCGGGTAGGCGTAATGCAGCCTGATCCATTCCACTCCCTCTATCTGCGCCATTTCGTCAATCAGCTCCGGCAGCAAATGTCTCCCGTCACCTCTCTGATGGCTGATTTCTGACGGCTGACGGCTCAAATCCGTCCCGTAACTGCTCAAGTCCTGCGCAATCACGTTCAGCTCCTTCACGCCCTGACTCACCAGCCATCTCACTTCCTCCAGTATCTCCTCTTTCGGCCGGCTGGTATGCCGTCCCGTAATCAGCGGTATGGCACAATACGAACAGAACCGGTCGCAGCCCTCCGATATTTTCAGATACGCATAATGGCTTGGTGTGGTCAGATGCCGCTCAAAATCCTGACAGCCTGTATTCTGATGGCTGACTTCTGACGGCTGACGGCTTAGCAACTCCACGAGTTGCATAAAGTCAAATTTGCCGTAATATTCATCCACCTCCGGCAGTTCCTTCTCCAGCTCTGCTCTGTAACGCTCGCTCAGACAGCCCATTACAATCAGTTTCCGCAATCTCCCGTGCTTCTTCCGCTCCGCCATTTGCAGGATCATGCGGATGCTCTCCTCCTTGGCGTCGCCGATAAATCCGCAGGTGTTGATGATGCATATCTCGCCTTTGGGCTCTTCCGCATCATGCACACACCGCCATCCAGCCGCCTCCAGCTGCCGCATCACACGCTCTGCGTCCACGAGGTTCTTCGAACACCCGAGCGTAATAAAATCTATCTGCCCTTTATGCATGTTTTTTCTCTTTTCTCTCTCTCCCGCCTTTGCGGTTTTGGGGATAGAACCCCTCAGAAACCGTGGCTTCCGCGCTTGGAGCGCGGACGGGAGGGCGCGTTGGGGACGCGCGGTCTTCGAGGGGTTGCTATTCCCCAAAACCGCAAACACCCCTCAATTACCCAAATCGCAGTGGAACTTGATACGTACAAGCCGTACGTGTATCTCGTCGTAGTAGTCTTCGCCCAACTCCTCCATGGCGGTCTTGATATTGTCGTTCTCGGCGTTCTTGAAATATTCGTATATCTCCTCTTCCTCGTCCGGATCAAGCACCTCCTGAATGAAATAGTTGATGTTGATTTTCGTGCCGCTGAATACGATAGCCTCCAGTTCGTCCAGCATCTCCTCCATCGACATACCGTTGCTCTCTGCCAGGTCGTCCAGATCCACACGGCGGTCGATAGCCTGGATGATCTGTTTCTTTCGGGTGGATTTCTTGGCTACCGTCCGTATCCGCAAGTCTTCCGGACGGATGATCTCGTTCTCCTCCACGTATTCCTTGATTACGCGCAGAAACTCGTCGCCGTACCGTTTGGCTTTCGCTACGCCTACGCCGGGGATGGTCAGCAACTCCTCCATGGTGATAGGATAGGTGGTGGCCATGGCTTCCAGACTCGGGTCCTGGAATATCACAAACGGTGGCACGTCGTTCTTCTTGGCGGTCTTGCGACGGATGTCCTTCAGAATAGCGAACAGCACTTCATCGGCTGCGGCGCAGGTGGCTCCCGCTCCCTCTATGATCTCTTCCTCCTCGTCATGCACCTCAATCGGTACCTCGAATTTGCCGGTTTTGCGGATGAATTTCTTGCCTTCCGTCGTCAGTTTCAGGTCGCCGTAGGAATCTACATCTTTCTTCAGCATACCTACCAGCAATGCCTGACGGATGATGGCGTGCAGCGTGCTCTCTTCCTCGTCGCTGGCAGCGCCGAAGTTCTCCAGTTCGTCGTGGTGGTAACTGACCACCTCGGCGGTGCTGTTGCCGTGCAATATATCCACGATATGTTCGGCTTTCTGCTTTTCGTTCACCTGCTGGATGGTCTCCAGGGCCAGCTGCAGCAACTCGCTGGCGTCCACTTGCTTATATACCTTGCGGCAGTTGTCGCAGTTGCCGCAGTTCTCCTCCTCGTATTCCTCGCCGAAATAATGCAGCAGCAGTTTGCGGCGGCAGATGGTGCTCTCCGCATAACTCTGTGTCTCAAACAGCAACTGGTTGCCTATGCCTATCTCTTTGGGCGTTTTGCCTTGCTGGAAGCGGCGCAGACGCTCTATGTCGTCCGGCGAGTAGTAGCAGATGCACACTCCTTCGCCGCCGTCACGGCCTGCGCGGCCTGTTTCCTGATAGTAGCCCTCCAGACTCTTCGGTATGTCGTAATGCACCACAAAGCGCACGTCCGGTTTGTCTATGCCCATACCGAAAGCGATGGTGGCTACAATCACCTGTATCTCCTCCATCAGAAACGCGTCCTGCGTGGCACTGCGGGTGGGGGCGTCCATGCCGGCATGGTAAGCACGCGCGGAGATGCCGTTCACTTGCAGCACTTGTGCCAGATCCTCCACCTCCTTGCGGGCAAGGCAATATACGATACCCGATTTGCCTTCCATACTGCGTATGAAACGCACCAGATCCTTGTCCACATCTGCCGTTTTCGGCCGGACTTCATAATACAGGTTCGACCGGTTGAAACTGCTCTTGAAAACAGTGGCGTCCGGCATGCCTAAGTTTTTTTGGATATCTTTTTGCACCTTCGGAGTAGCGGTAGCCGTCAGCGCGATGATCGGAGCTTTGCCGATACGCTGAACCATGCTCCTGATCTGGCTGTACTCAGGACGGAAATCATGACCCCATTCCGAGATACAATGCGCCTCGTCCACGGCGTAGAAACTGATTTTCACACCTTTCAGAAAATCCACATTCTCTGCCTTTTGCAGGCTTTCCGGAGCCAGATACAGCAGTTTGGTTCTGCCGGCGAGCACGTCATCCTTGACCGCGTTGATCTCTCCGCGGCTCAGACTCGAATTGATGAAATGCGCCACGCCTTCTACTTCCGAGTAATTGCGCATGGCATCCACCTGGTTTTTCATGAGGGCGATCAGCGGCGAAATCACGATGGCTACGCCGTCCATCACCAAAGAGGGCAACTGGTAACACAGACTCTTGCCACCGCCGGTGGGCATCAAAACAAAGGTGTCATTGCCTTCCATCACATTACGGATGATGGCCTCCTGATTGCCTTTGAACGTGTCGAAACCGAAATACGTTTGCAGCGCCTGTACTAATTGCTCGTGTGTTACTTCCATAAATTGTTTGTCTGTTATTTTTTTTAGTTGTGATTTGTATGCGTTATTTTTATTGGATTTCCGTTTTGTTGCTCTGTCGCCATGTCGTCATGTCGTTCTGACGTCATGTCGTTATGTTGCTCTGTCGCCATGTCGTTATGTCGTTCTGACGATATGTCGATCTTTTGCCGTCAGTCCATGTCTGAGGGAGACCATTCTCTTTTCTATAATTTGGGGTCCCCGGCGCAAACCGAAGCCTTCGGCTGTTTGCGGTGGGGAGAGCGGAGGCATCGGTCGCCCCAATGACCGCGGGGCGGTCAGTCAATGCGAACCGATTGCCGAACGCGAGTGCAAAGATACAAATAATATTTTATATACGCAAGCGTACGCGCATTTTTTTTGATTTTTCTTTCAGTTTTTCTTTCGGTTTTTATGTATCCGCTTCTTACAATCCCCGGTGTTGGCAGGTTAAGTAGGTGTTTTCAGTGAAAAATAGCAAATTTTGTAAACCGTTGATTTTTAGGTGTTTCCTGTATGCCTTATCGGGAGCATCTTTGGGGCGCATCGGAAGCACATCGGATGCAAATCGGGGTTTTATCCTATATTTTTAGTCGCCTGCAAACCTCGGAATCCGATAGCCCATAATACCTTTTCCCTTTCTTCTGAAACAACTATATTTGTGTAAAAATTGACGCTGTTTGTGCAATTTTTATGGAATTTGTATCTCTTTTTTAAGAAAAATCAAAAAAAATGTTCATCCCTCTTGCTTGTTTCGGAAAAAAGTTGTAATTTTGCAGCCGATTTAATCAACGTACCATGCAGAAACGTAATTTATCGTTTGCTCAACTTTTTAATTTGAGTTTTGGGTTCTTCGGCGTTCAGATTGCTTATGCACTGCAAAGTGCCAATATCTCGCGCATCTTCGCCACTCTCGGAGCTGACCCCCACACCCTTAGTTTCTTTTGGATTCTTCCGCCGCTGATGGGCATGATTGTCCAGCCGCTGGTGGGCAAATATTCGGATAAGACGTGGACACGTCTTGGCCGCCGCAAGCCTTATTTGCTCGTGGGCGCGCTGATAGCGGTAGCGGTGATGCTGCTCCTGCCTAATGCCGGCAATTTTACGTTCACCCAGTCGGCTTTTCTTGGTCTTAATGCCGCTATGTGGTTCGGACTCTTCTCCCTCATGTTCCTGGATACCAGTATCAACATCGCCATGCAGCCCTTCAAGATGATGGTGGGCGATATGGTCAACGAGGAACAGAAGGGTACCGCCTATGCCATTCAGTCGGCGCTCTGTAATGCCGGATCGCTGGTAGGTTATATTTTCCCGATCTTCTTCACGTGGATAGGTATCGCTAACACGGCTCCCGAAGGAGTTATCCCCGATTCCGTCAAATGGTCGTTCTATGTGGGCGCCGCCATCCTGATTCTTTGCGTTCTTTATACTTTTGCAACCGTCAAAGAACTTAATCCCGAGGAGTATGCCGAGTTCCACGGAATTGATTTGCAAAAGAAAGAAGAGAAAAAGGAGGAAAAAGGCTTTATTCAGTTGTTGAAAGAGGCTCCGTCGGCTTTCTGGACAGTGGGGCTCGTCCAGTTCTTCTGCTGGGCGGCATTCATGTATATGTGGACTTATTCCAATGGCGCCATCGCGGCCAACTGCTATGGTTGGGACGGTGCCTCGGCTGCCGATGCAGCATTCCAGACTGCCGGCAACTGGGTGGGAGTGGTCTTTGCCGTGCAGGCGGTAGGTTCGCTCCTGTGGGCGATGTTCTTGCCCAAGTTGGAGCACTGGACCGGTAACAAAGGCGCATATGCTATCTCCCTTTTGGTCGGAGCAGTTGGATTTATCTCTATATGGTTTGTCTCCAACCCTTATGTGCTCTGGGGCAGTTACGCCCTTATCGGCGCAGCGTGGGCGGCTATGCTGGCATTGCCGTTCACTATTGTGACCAACGCTATCAAGGGTGGCAACATGGGCTATTACCTCGGCCTTTTCAACTGCACTATCTGTATCCCGCAGATTGTAGCAGCCCTCTGTGGCGGATTACTCCTTAAATATGTATGCGCACACGTGCAAGCGGGCATGCTGGTGGTTGCCGGTGCTCTCCTCATCCTCGGTGCCGCTTCGGTCTTTTTAGTCAAGGAAAAAGAGGAATAATTTGCTTTAACTCTTTAAAGACCTTAATGACATTAAAGTCCTTAAAGTCCAACTCGCAAAAAAACTAACAATTATAACTAAATAATCTATTATGAAAAACAAATCTACAATTCTAATCATGGCCTTGGCCGTAACGGTCGCCTTTGTGGGCTGTAAAAAGAATGAGATTGACATTGAAAATGAACTGAAAGAAATCTCAGAAGAGACTTTCCAAAGCCTTGAGTATTGCAGCCACGTGGAAGTGAATGGCTACAATATGAATGTCATTCAATTACACTTTAATCATGCAGACAATACTGTAGAGAAAAAATCCTTCTCGTTTGGAGACGGCATTCCTGAACTGAATGAGACGAAGACCTATTCGCTTGTGTGGGAGGATTTTACGAGTTCGATGTTAGGCAGAAAAGCGCGACTTGTGGCTGGTGATGATGTGCTGCATGTCCTTTATCTGAACAATGTTTTTACACTATCAGATACGGTGAAGTTGACAGAGAAGGAAGCTCTTGCTGATGCTGCATCTTCCATTTCTTCGAATATAGCTAACGCTGATTGGGCTGCCTATGATCCGGTTTATGTGATGCAAGATCGTTGGACGATGGATACAACTTGGTACGTTACTCATCGCCAGGGCAAGAAGATCATCGTTGATACTATTACGGGACGCTTCAAACATGAGGAGCAAATCCCTGTAGGCGTTGCTTCGCAGAAGATTGCCTATCTCCGCTTCTATGACGATGCTGCTTCCCATAGAAAGACATTGGCATGGTCAAAAGGTGAGCAGGTGAATGTTGTAACACCGGATACAGCCATTTTACCGCAAGTACAGGACGCTACAAAGAATGATACAATCATCACATTCTCGATTGAAGAAAAGCCTGCTACTCGTGTTTATGTGGACTCTGCCAATCATTGGAGCCTGGCTACCGTTAAAAACGGCTCGTTTGAGGTGATCTATAAACATACTGATGACAGCGCGGATGAGACGCTGCAAATGTCCGCTGTCACAGATAGTACATTTACACTGGATAACGCGATTTATTTCAACCTGAAAAAATAATAGAGTATGAAAAACGATATATTCAATCTTCGCGCTCTGCTGATGTCATGTTTCATGCTTGTTGGACTGACAGCTTTTGCGCAGACTACTGTACAAGGTACAGTCATTGATGCTGCAAACGGTGAACCGATAATTGGCGCTTCTATTCTCGAAATAGGTACGACCAACGGTACTATCACCGACTGGGACGGTAATTTTGTGCTTAATGTACAGCCGGGTGCCAAACTCGCGATCTCTTATATGGGTTATAAGACTCAAGAGTTAGATGCAGTTCCGAATATGAAAGTGAAACTTGGAGAAGACTCTGAGCTGTTGGAAGAAGTAGTGGTAGTCGGTTATGGTGTAGTGAAGAAAGGTGATGCTACCGGTTCTGTAACCGCTATCAAACCCGATGATATGAACAAGGGTTTAACAACCAATGCTCAGGATATGATCCAAGGTAAGATCGCCGGTGTGAATGTGGTGGCAGCAGATGGTACTCCGGGTGGTGCCGGTTCAATCACTATTCGTGGTGGCGCTTCGCTGAATGCATCCAACAGCCCGCTCATCGTTATCGATGGTTTGGCTATGGATGAGAATGGTATTCAGGGTGTGTCTAACCCCCTATCAATGGTCAACCCGAATGATATTGAAAGTTTTACTGTCCTCAAAGATGCTTCCGCTACCGCCATCTACGGTAGCCGTGCTTCCAACGGTGTCATCATCATCACTACCAAGAAAGGTGCAAAAGGCAGCAAACCCAAAGTAAGTTATGCAGGCAACATCTCTATCGGTACACTTACAAACCGGACACAAGTTCTTACTGCTGACCAACTTCGCGGATATGCAACAGCCTTAGGACACAATGAAGATAAAACGGATAAATTAGGTACAGCAAGCACGGATTGGCAGGATCAGATATATCGCACTACTGTCTCTACCGACCATAATGTCTCTATCATGGGTGGTGTAAAGAACAATATAGTGGATATGCCGTACCGTGCATCCATCGGTTATACATTGCAAAACGGTGCGATCAAGACATCGCAAATGCAGCGTGTTACCGCTTCTCTGAACCTCAGCCCGTCGTTCTTGGATAATCACTTGGCATTCAATATCAATACCAAGGGAATGTATATCTACAACCGTTATCCTGCCGGCGTTGTAGGAGCGGCTCTTTCCATGGATCCTACAATGCCTGTTAAAGGCGAGGCTGTAAACGCCAACGGAGATGTGCTGGTAGCTCAAAATGTTCTTGATCAGTGGTTTGACGGCTACTATCAACGCGTCGTTACCCCCTCCGGATATAACGATGATGCATGGCCTTATACCACAAATGCACAGACAACAGGTAACCCTGCTGCAGCATTGGCACATAAAAACGATCGTGCAAATGCAGGCTCGTTCGTTGGGAATGTTGAGGCTGACTACAAGATTCATGGTTTCGAAGATCTGCATATTCACGCTAATTTTGGCGCAGACTATTCCTATGGTAAGCAGAAAACGGTAACATCTGTTTATGGTTATGACAATCACTATTTCGGATGGAATGGCTGGAGCGATATGCGTAAGTACAACCTGCAATTCTCCGCATATGCTCAATACGGACATGATTGGGAGGAGGCTAATCAGCATTTTGATGTGATGGTAGGTTACGAAAACCAGTATTTCTATCGTCGCACCGAGAGCGATGGCTCCGGCTTCTATCAAAGTACGAATAAGGATGCTGCATTGGCAGGCCAACCCTATAACAGATATAGCAATATTTATATCACGGATAATGCACTTCAGTCTGTATACGGTCGTGTAAACTGGAATGGTTGGGATCAGATTCTTGTTACCGCTACTTTCCGTGCGGATGCTTCGTCTCGTTTCGCTAAATATAATTCCAAAGGCGAGAATGCGCGTTGGGGCTTGTTCCCCTCTCTCGCTCTCGGATGGAAGATTAAAGAGACCTTCCTCAAGGATGTCAATTCAATCAATGATTTGAAACTCCGTGTAGGTTATGGTATAACCGGTCAGCAGAACCTCGGTGTGGACTATTATTATCTACCTACCTATACCACAGCTCAAGACCATGCTTATTATCCTGTTCTGGATGGCGGTGAAAGCAATCCTCTCTACGCAGGCAAGGATGCCAATGGTAATGCGGTGTATTACACCAGCCGTCCGGGCGTATATAATACGGACTTGACGTGGGAGAAAACATTTACCAGCAATATCGGTATCGACTTTGCTTTCCTCAACAACCGTATCAATGGTAACATCGACTACTATCATCGTCGTACCAAAGACCTGCTTAGTACAGTCAATGTTTCTGCCGGCTCTAACTTCAAGAACCAAATGCTGGGTAACATCGGTAGCCTCTACAACCAAGGTATAGAGTTCGCTATTAATGCTGTGCTCGTTGATCGTAAGAACTTTAAGTGGGACTTAGGTTACAATGTGGCTTGGAATCAAAACAAGATTACCCAATTGCTGTCTGACGATCCTGACTACTTCGTGCCGACAGGTGGCATCAGTTCCGGTACAGGTAATACTATCCAAGCGCATAAAGTAGGTGAAGCTGCATACTCCTTCCTCGTTTATGAGACGAAAACTATGACCGATGAAGATGGTGTAACTCGTCATTATTTCATCGACCGTAACAAGGATGGTCAGATCAACGATAACGATAAGTATATCTACCACAACCCCGCAGCTCCTGTAACTATGGGATTCCAAACCAAGTTCCAGTTCTATGGATTTGACTTGGGTATAACACTCCGCGCCAATATCGGAAATTATGTGTACAACGATGTATTGGCAGGCAACTTGCAATGGGTAGAGGCGGATAAGGTTTACCAGAACCAGAATGGCGGTTATCACTCGGTTCTGACATCTGCTTTCAATTGCTATTATGGAGACAACATGCGTAGCGATGATATACGTACCTATGTATGGAATGATGAAACACAAGCTTACGAAGTAGGTACAGATGCCAAGACGGGAGCATTGGTTAAGAACTCCAACTGGTATGCTTCTGACTTCTTTGTGGAGAAAGCTTCTTTCCTCCGTATTGACAACATCACACTCGGCTATAGTTTCAACAAAACGAAAGTACAGGGACGTGCATATGTTACTGTATCCAACCCATGCGTGATATCTTCCTACAAGGGACTTGACCCGGAGGTTGGAGGTGGTATCGACAATAACATCTACCCCCGTAGTATGACTACAGTAATGGGTGTTAGCCTCCAATTCTAATAACTAAAGAATAACTGGAATAAGAAACTTAATAAATTAATAGCGTTATGAAATACACAAAAATATTCTTTGCTGCCTTGTTAGGTTTGGGAATGACCGCGTGTTCGCTTGACAGGACTCCGCTGGATCCTAATACAGACACTAAATTTAATAAAGATGCAGTGTTCGCTAAATGCTATGCTACGTTTGGTGTTACCGGCCAGATAGGTCCGGATGGTAACGGAGATGTGGATGGCATCGACGAGGGTACCTCTTCTTTCTATCGTATGTTCTGGGAACTGAATGAGTTCTGTACGGACGAAGGTTGGTGGATTTGGAACGATGTGGGATTGGCAGATATTCGTACATTGACTTGGAGCTCAAGCAACGACTTGGTGTACGGCTTGTACTCGCGTCTGAACTTCGATATCACGCTCTGCAACTCGTTCTTGGATAATACCACCGAATATACGGATGAAGCTACATTGGCGCAGCGTGCAGAAGTGCGTATGCTGCGTGCGATTAACTTCTACTATCTGTTGGATATGTTCTATACTGTGCCGTTCTCACTGACCGTTTCACCCAACAAACCTATGCCGACGACGCGTAAAGATTTGTTTGCATGGTTAGAGACTGAATGTTTGGAATTGGCAACCGATCCGTATATTATCCAAGCAGGAACGAGAACCAATAAATACCGTGTCGATCAGGCATGCGCTTGGTTCCTCCTCATGCGTCTGTACCTCAATGCAGAAGTATATAATGAATCCTCACTTGGGGCTCGGGATGGTGAAGCGCGATATGCAGATGCCAAGCAGTATGCAAAGAAACTGATGGATAGTTCATACAAACTGCATGGCTATGACAAAACAGCGAAGACAGCCGTTGATTTGGCTGCAGAGCGTACCGCAGACCATGTTTACTACTCTGCATACCAGCAGCTGTTTATGGGAGATAATGATAATAATGGTGCTCAAGATGAGGCTATCTTCATGATATACCAAGATGCTATCCACAGCCAGAACTGGGGTGGTTCACGCTTCGTTGTCAGCGCAGTGCGCGATGCAGACTTTGTTCCTTTCGGATCAAGTGATACATGGTCGTGCTTCCGGTCCTCGCCTGAGTTCGTGTATTATTGGGTGGACAAATCCAAAGCATCTACCTTGTCTTTAAATGAGTATCAAATGCCTGTCGCTTTGGGAGATGACCGTGCTATCATGGCATCCAAGACAACTGCCGGAAAGAAGATGTCATTGACAGGTAATGAGGCTGCCGATTTTTATGCTTCATGGTCTGTCCTTAAGTTTACAGGAGTATATTCTACTTCCAAGACAACGACTCTGAAGGATGTCAATGGTAATGATTCTGTCGTCGTAGATGCCCCGTGGACATATGCTTCGCCGGTAGGCGAACCGAAATGGCCGGATACGGATATCCCGTTGTTCCGTCTTGCCGAGGCTTATTTAACCTATGCAGAAGCTTGCTTCCGTACGGGCGAAACGGCTCCCGCAGTAGAGGCTGTAAACTGCTTGCGTCGTCGCGCCAATGCACCTGAGGTTACAACTCTGGACGAGCAAATATTATTGACCGAGTGGGCAAAAGAGTTTTACTGTGAAGGTCGCCGCCGTACTGACTTGATCCGGTTCGGACAATTTGCAGGCCCTGCGTCCACTATGACTTGGGAAGGACATAAAGCAGGCAAGGATGCAAAATACAATGTGTATCCGATTCCTGCTAAGGATGTCACAGCTAATGAGAACTTAAAAGGTCTCAACGAAGCAATAGGTTACTAATAATGTAACTTCCGAAAATGAATATTGGAAAACCAATATAGTTAACGATTCGTTTAACCAAATTTATTAACCAATTTAATTAACAAAATTTATTATGAAAAAACTATTCGCTTTTGTAGCAGCTGCTTTTATTAGCGTTGCTATGTTCGCAAGCCGTGAGGTGGTTCCTTCGGATGACAATCTGAAAGACTATGCAACCGGAACCTACACGATGTGTATTTACAACGACGGCGCGTGCAATGGTATCGTGCTCAATGGTACCTATGCAGGTTGGCCTAATGATGCCGATCATGCCAAATTGCTCGACTTCCAAGCAGTAGAGGGTTTTGAAGGCTGGTATGTTGTTTCTTGGAATGATACAACAGGTGCTGAAACAAAAGATGGTGGTGTACAGGCTAAGCCTATCCAATTGGACGGTAGCGGTTTGTTCAACTGGGATTATCAACTTGGTGGCGATGCAGAACTGATTCGTGGTACCGAACTTGAAGGCAAACCTGTTATGAATCCTAATGGCTCAGAGGTTGACATCAAAAATCTTCAACCGGGTATCTATGTAATTGATGTTAAGAGTTGGAAGAATAATCCTTGTACCGCTACATATCATGTGTACAACATTACGTTGGTTTCGCCGGATTGCAACGATGAGGACTTTATTGTTCCTGCTATCTCCGGTGGTTTCAACGGCTGGGCACAACAAGCTATGACTCTAAATGAATTGAAGACCGCAGAGCGTCAAAATGACAGCCTCCCCGGTGGTGTATTCGAAATCAGCGTAAAGGCTGCTGAGGGCTCTGAGTTCAAATTCCGTTCCTCTGAGGAGTGGGGTAAAGACTGGAACAACGAACTCAAAGAACATGACGAAGAGGAAGACGGTTGGAAAGGTTTTAGCGGCGCTGGAGTCGTAGAACAAGCTGAAAATGGAAACTTATTACTTGGTGAAGAAACCGACCTCGTGTTCGACCTTGGCGATCCTGAGAAATATTCCTGGACAAACTGCGAGAAACCTGCTGAGGAAAAAGAGTTTGACTACGACATTACCGTAACAAATGCTCCTGTTTGTGGCGAAGCAGTTCTGGCTATCGTAGGTGGTTTCGAAGCTTGCAATTGGACTGTAGCAGATGCCGTTGAAGTAGTAGCAGGCAAAGCAACTCTTCACGCTAAGAACAGTGATCAGTTCAAGTTCTTGGATAAGTCGGTAGGTAATTGGGATAATGAAGTGCAAGGCTTTGATCAGACTACATTCAACGCTGCCGACATTGCTGATGGCGAAGAGGATGGTAAGATTGCTATTGATTTGGATGGTACTTACTTCGCAGCATGCGCTCCGGAGGAGGCTATTGAGAACGTTGTTCTGACCGAGAAGGCTCAGAAAGTAGTTGTTGACGGTGTGCTCTACATCGTTCGCGACAACAAGATGTACAACGCTCAAGGAACTCAAGTCCGCTAATCCAAATGGATAAATAATGAATCAGCCAATGGCTGATCTCAATCAAAAAAACGTCCTTCGGGACGTTTTTTTATATCTTTTATCCGTGCCCTCTTGCACATGTCAGAAAAAAGTTATACCTTTGCACAAAATTTTTAAATCATACAACTATGGCAACCTCAGCAGTGCATTCTATGCCAACACAAACATTGTTCCTGACATTCAATCCTGAAAGCGAAAAGGCTAGGAGAATGATAGAAGCACTCAAAACTTTGGACTTCTTTAAGATCGAAGAAAGTCCCTATGATGCTGACTATGTGGCAGACGTAAAAGCAATGAACAAAAAGTCTTTCAAAACAGTCAGTAGAAAAGATATATGGAATTAACAAAGTACGAACTCCGTCTCTCTGACGAGGCTCTGGAGCATATTGGCTATTTCAAGAAGTTGGGCGATGCTGCAATCAAGAGAAAGATCGACCGTCTTTTGCAGGAGTTAGAGGAACATCCTGCAAACGGTTCAGGGCAACCCGAGCAGTTGAGGTATGAACTTACTGGATTTTGGAGTCGCCGTATAAATTTGGAACACCGTATTCTATATCAAATTGATGAGACTGCAAAGGTCGTATATATTTTCAAAATGAAAGGTCATTATTAAAACAAATAGCCCGGGCTTCCGCTCGGGCTATTTTGTTTGTGATTTCCCATCACTCAAATAATCCTTCTATAATTCTCCTTATATCGTCGTCGTAACATGGTCGCGTGATGGTCGCGTTCTTGACTCAATATAGGCCTTACTTTGTATTGAATGGGGCAAAATACGGTCAGTCTGTGTGGCGGATGATGTAATAGGGGATGTCCAGCGCCTGTATTTCCTGCTCATAGCGGTCAAACAGTTCCCTGCGCATAGCGTCGCTGCCGTTGTACCGTGCGCCGTCTTGCGCCCATGGCAGGTCAGGGCAGGTGAGCAGATATACATCCATCGGATAGGTCTGTATCGCCTCATTGAGCCACTCCGGCACACTACCGAACGCGTAGTCAAACCAGACCTTTGTGACAATCAGTTCGGTGTCATAAAAGACCGCCTCCGGCTGATAGACCGTTTCACTGACGGACTGTTTCTCTGACAGACCACCCTTTGGGCTGACAGACCTGATTTGCTCTATCTGGTGCTTGGCTATCTCGCATAACTCATTGTAAGAGACATCTGTGGTGCCTTTTTGCTCCACATACTCCCGCGCGTATTCAGACACCAGCGTTCCCTTGTAACGCTTAGCCAGATAGCGGGCAAGTGTGCTCTTCCCGCTCGCCTCAGGTCCTATGATACCTACCTTGAACAATTAACAATTTACAATTTACAATTTACAAAGGGCTTTACGAGATTGGTACAACGTTTTAAGATACGTACTTTCTATTAAGTTCGTACAAAAGCTTATAGGACGCTTTGTACATTGTGAATTATACATTGTGATTTATCAGCGCGTCAGCATCAGCTTGATGTTGATACCCACATTATCCGCCTTGACGGGATAACTGGTGCTGATAAGCGGCGTGGTGCCCTGATGGTCGTAGAACAGCTGCAGATTGATTTTCTGGCTCAGCACATAGTCGGCGGAAACCTTGATGGCAAAGACTTTGTTGCCCGACGAAGCCTGGGTGATATTCTCGTCTATCTTGCGCAGCAGGGTTTTCACATCCTTGTACGACACATCCACTTGCAGTTTCAGGTCGTTGCTGACCTTGGTCTGACCGCCGTCACGTTTGCGGGCAATGAAATTGAGATTCTTGATGGTATAGCCTGCGCCTATCACAAACTCGCTGGTATGTCCCTCGGTCAGTTGCACGCTGGTCACATTCAGCGCCAGGTTACGCTGCTTGCGGTATTCGGCTTTCACGCTCAGCGAGTTCTTCATCGTCAGGTTCAGTCCGATGAGCGGGCTGAAGGCCTCGGTAATGGTCACATTGCTGATATCGTATGCCGAACTCGGGTGGGGGGAGTCGGTCGTTACATCACGTACGAAACCGATCTGTTTGTTCGTGCCGTCGGTTCCTACCCAAGTCGAGTAACTGCCATACGAACCGATGGCGTACTTGCAGGTGTAGGCATGCGTCAGAGTCACCGAACGGAAATGATCACGCATCCATGGCAGTTTGCCAAGTCCGTCGTACGTGACACTCCAGTTAGGCAGGATATTCAGTATTCCCAGGAACGGATTGAGTCCTATACGGTTGGCATCCCTGCCTGTGTAGGCGGCTAAGAACGCCGGCACCAGCACATCGGCGGAGTTGTTGCTCACACGGCCGTGCTTGGTGGGGTCGTAAACCGTTCCCTGCGGGATGTCTTTCATAAATCCGGAGGATGGCAGCACGAGACCCGTGTATTGGGCTTGTACGCGTCCGGTGAGTATCTCGCGGTTGGCAAGGAACTGAGCATACGCCGAGTTGGCGAAGTTCTCATCCTGCTTGCCTATACGCGAGAAAATCGTTCCGATAGCCACCTGCGTGATGTTGAGCGACCCCGTCATCGTCTCTTGCAACTGGTCGTAGCTGTAGATGATAGATGTCGATTGCGCCATATACCGCTTGCCGTTCAGCTGGATCTTCAGTCCCGGCAGAGGCTCCATGGTCAGCTTGATGTCGAAATCGCTGGTATGGGCGCGTGTGGCAGGCTGGATAACAGTGGTATCGCCGGAGAGCCAGCCGTGCGTCTTGGCGCGCTCAATCATGTCACGCGGTATAAAACCAAAGGCGAAATCATAGCCCGGAGCCCATCTGCCGCCTGCTTTTCTTTGTCCCATGAATCCCGCCTCCGGCTCAAATCCGGGCAGGGTCATGGAGTTGGTCTCGCGGTAGGTAATCTGCAGCCTGCGGAACATGGTTCCCAGATAGGCAAACATATCGCCCGTTATTTGTGCCGGTGTGCGTTGGTTGGGGTCGCGCGTGGTGACGGTCACCAGCGCGTTCTCGCAATCCGCCTTGGGCGTAATGGTCATTTTGCTGCTTCCGTTGGGAACAAACGATGCCGCTACCGGCTGTCCTTCCGCATCCGTTATTTTGAGTGTCAGCAACTCGCTGGCCAGGCGGTGGGTCACTTCTATGGCCTCGCCTTTTTTCAGATTGACCGTCTGGGTGTAGGTCTTGGGGCGGAACACACGGCGGTTGGGACGTCCGCTATAGCGCTGCGTCATCTGTTTCCAATACTTGGATTTGTTGTACCAGGTCTCGAAATTGATACCTCCGTCTATCTGCCAGCTTTGCAGACTGCTGACAGTGTTACCCAGGTCTTTGCCCGTAGTGGTGGAGGCAGTGCGAGTCCAGTTGTAATTGGCATTGTACGACGCATTGGCAGTCAGCGGGTCGAGATACGGAATACGGTTGAACGGCACATTCCAACTGGCGGTGAACACCTGCTGGTACGTGTACGGCGAGCCGAATC
This sequence comes from Paludibacteraceae bacterium, assembly GCA_017478725.1. Classification (GTDB taxonomy): domain Bacteria; phylum Bacteroidota; class Bacteroidia; order Bacteroidales; family Paludibacteraceae; genus Colicola. The sequence continues at coordinate 70,029 of JAFVDD010000014.1, read as the reverse complement.
TTGCCAGCGAACGCTGGATGGTGTCGCGCCATGCTTCGTATTTGTCGTGGTTGAACTCTTTGTCGAAATAGCGGTCTTTCAGTATTTCGGGCGTATAGAGTCCTTCGTCAATGATAGCGTTGAATGCCGTTTGGAGCGAGAACTTCATGTTCTTCGTCAGGTCGTATTTGATATCCACGTTTCTGTCCCACGTGAAATCCTTGCTGAAAGTCAGATCCATGGCATCGCTGCTGGCACCGGCGAGGTCGCGCATCTTCATGTGGCTGAAGGTGCGGTGCATATTCATGTTGAACGCCCATGACTGGGGCAGATAATAAATATTGGCCTCCTTAAGAATCTTGACTTTCTCTACCTTCTTTACGTTCCTGAACGGCTCCCACGGCTTGGGGTTGAAATTATATGCGTACTGGAATGCACCCTTATGGTCGGTGGTGTAGTTGGTCTCCATTTCCGGCGAGTGCTCGCTCTGCTTGTTGTAGGAGGCAGAGATGGAGAAGTTGGCCGGATCGTAGAACATGTCGCGCTTCTTGGAATGGATATTCACCTTCATGTTCGTTACCGAGAACGAAGTGGACTCCTGCACGGTGTTGGACATGCTCTTGACAGAATCGCGCTCATGCTTGGTCTCATACGTGCTCAGCGTCTCGGACAACTTGATATCCGTGTCCAGCGGGTCGTAGTCGGGTGAGGTGGTCTGGTTGGAGTAGGCTACGTAGAGCGGCAGCTGGATTTTGGCTTTCTCCGGGAACAGACGTCCGGCCTCCAATGCCGCACTGACTGACAGCTGGTAGAAATTGTCCATGTTTCTATCCAGCACGTTGGATTCGATCGAGCCGTATCCGGCAGTCTCCAACCGTCCTGCTACGTTCACCTGGGCAATATCGCTCACCGCCAGGGCTGCATTCGCCATGGCAGCCACACCGCCTTGCTCGTTGAACTGGCTCAGCCTGAGTTCGTTGACCCATACCTCACCGCTCGCATCATGCTGGCCGTTGTTGCGAATACCGATCATGATGCTCTCCACTTCCTCCAGCGTCGGGTTGCCCAGCACGGTAATCTTGTTCTGGGGCTTGCCGGATTCGTCGTCATAGATGACGTAAGGAATGGTATTGCCTACGCCGGCATTCCCTGCGCGTTTGGCTTTGTTGCGCGCCGTCTTGGCTTTGGTGAGAACCGTGAACGGGAAATCAAACATGTTCTCCTCCGGCCATACCTTGCGGCGGTCGGCCTCGGAGTTGTTGTTATACAATCCGTCGTCCGTCAGTTTGAGCGGAATCTCGTATTCGTAGTAGTTGTTCTTGAGGTCTGTACCCAGACGGATGAAACATGTCAGGTCGCCGTCCTTGAGATCCTGATCCAAGGCACGCATCTGCTCGGCATGGACGAACATCTGCAGTTTCTTGTATTGGCGCATGTCATATCCGGTGTTCTTATAAACGGCACGTGCGTCATGAGGACTCAGGTTGGTCACGCGCATTACCATCGCCTGCTCGTTCTGGGCAATCAGTTGTGCCTGGCCCGGGTCGGTCTGACGGCTCACGCCCGGAGGCAGCACATAGTTGACAGGCGAGCGGGTGGAGTTCTCCTCTATATTCACAGCCTGGACATTCAGTTCCGCGCCTGTGTTGACGCTGGTGCCTACGGGAGCCAGATCGCGGTTGTATTGGCGCCATTCGCCGCGCACCAGACTCAGTGTTCCCAGTCGCAGGTGGGTCTCGTGCTCAAAGCCTGTCAGGTAGAGACGCATGAAACGGATGGATTTCCAGTTGCGAATGGAGCCTACTTTCTGTACGGTAGCGCTGTCGCCGCGCAATGGTATTTTGAATTGGTACCATGCCACATCCGCCGTTTCGCCGTTGCGGAGCGTCACTTTCCTCACTTTCTTCTCCGTGATATGCTGGCGACCCACCTCCATCATGTCCGGACGCAGGACTACCTTGTATTGATAGTATTTCTCGTATTCATTGAGCGTGTTATCCAGGTTGATATCCTCCACATCGGGTTGCAAAGTGGCTGCTGTACCGTAGCTCTCTGTCTGTTGCTGCGTGTCCGGCGAGTTGCCCTCCGTACCGTTGTAATGTTTGTACCGCTCCAATATAGGACGCTCCTCTTGGTCGAAATCAGTTCCTCTGTAGTAGTGGAAATTATCGCCGGCAGGGTCGTTGAGCGGCGAGAACGGGTCGTCTATCCAAGCATTCAGCACCGCGGCATCCACCTTGCCGCGCAATTCGTCCACATAGGTCTTGTATGCGGGCCAGTTCTTCTCCTGCTCGCTGTTGAGTCCGTTGAGACCTACGTCCTGGCGAACGCGGGCTCCCGCCTCGTTGCTGAAGGCGGTCACGGTGCTGTTGGTGCGTGGTACGTAACCCCAGATAGTAGAATCTACGCGCCCCCAGTCGGCATCCGAAACCGGCATGCCGTTCTCGAATGATTTCTTGCCGTCACGCAGAATGTCCTCGCTGATGTCACCCAGGTTGATATACATCTCGCCGTCATAGCCGTCAGGGTTGGTTAGAGCAGGATCCATCATCCAGAACTCGATGTATTCGATGTTGGCTTTCTCGAAATCCGTATTGTCCAGTTTGCGCATCATACCGCCCCATCGTTTCCGTGGGTTGGTCAGGCGTCCGTTGGCGCCTATCTCAGAGGCGGAGATGTTGTATTGTCCGCGTTCCTCCGGATAGAAGGCGAGGTTCAGTATAGGCAGCTTGGTATCCACGTTGCTTGCCTCTTCGCGGTTGGGGTAGAGCTCCTCCTGATATACAATACGTGTCCTGTGGTCGCTCATCGCTTGTATGTCATTGCGGATATGGGCGGGCGTGTTGGTCTGCGGATATCCGAAGATCGGGTCCACGGTGTACCAAGCCATCAGTGCGCGGTTCTTGTTGTAACTCGTTTTGTTGATATCTTTCGCTTCGTCCATGACAGCCGGTGTGGATGCCAGAAACCAGTAGCTGGGGTAATGCACGTCAATGTTGGTGGTTGTCCGCTCAAAATCATCGATATAGGCAGTTCCTACCGCTCCGACATCATTGGTGTGACCTGGAATCAGGTGGGCGAACTCCGCGTTGATCTGGAAGGTGGAGGGAGCGGTGGCTGTGATCCATGGCACCTTGTCAATCGCATTGGTCAGCCACTGCATCTCGGTTTTCCAACTGCCGTTCACGCCCCAGATGGTATTCGCCAGCGGCTCCATACCTGTGTTCACTTTGGTTGTCAGCGGCCGTTCGCGCAGGTGCATGATCGTTCCGCCTAATACCAGATCTTTGGTGAACTCGTATTCCAGGTGTGCGCCGAACAGCGATTTCCGCTGCATCGAGAATGTGCTCTGGCTCTCCAGTTTGACATCCACATTCGTGCCGCTCTCCAGAATCGACTGGTTGAGAATGGTTACTGTTCCCATGGTGTAATCCACGGTGTAATCTACGTTCTCAATGAGCGTGGCGCCTCCGGCGGTCACGGTCACGCTTCCGCGTGGCACGTTCATAGCACCCAGCCGGATTTCGCTTCCGCTGGTGCCTTTGTATTTACCGGTGAGGCGGAATTTGTTCTTCTCGCTGAGCTCTTGTGCCACCACGAGCGTTGAGTCATATAGTTCGGGGAAACAGTATTTCTGTGCCAGTTGTGCATTGCCCAGTTGGTTCGCCAGATGGCTGCCAAACGGTTCCAGCACAGGGAAAATGATCCTTCCGTTGCTTGAATAGACGGTCAATCCCTCCAGATAATCAAACCGTCCGTCGGGTACTGCGTTGTTCTTCTGGTCCAAACGGTCCATATCCATTACGCGGAGGAGCTGCTTGCCGCTTATCGGACCTTCGTTCAGGTATTGCACATCGGTTCCTACCGAGTCGTTGCGGTAGGTGACGTATAGTTCGAATTTCTCACTGCTGATACTCGTGGCGCCGAGCGAGTAGATGTTTTTCATCATCAGATCCCACGTGCCGCGGTTTTTGCGTGCAGGCGCATTGGCGCTCGATTTCAGCATCTTCAATGCCAGCGCGTTGGGAGCACGCAGTTCGTCGTTGGCGTCGGTAGAAAATTCACCTACCTGATAGACCTGGCCGTTGTAGGTATATTCGTATGCCACGGCAAGCACCTCGTCCTGGTTCAGTGCCGATTTCAGGGAGATGTATCCCAGTGCGCTGTTCAGCGTATATTCACTGCTGCTTAACAGACGCGCGGATTCGATCTTTTCAAAATCGCTTCCGCCCTCCATGCCGTTCAACCCTTCCAGTGCCGTGCTGGTCTGCTGCAGGTCACGGAAACCCGTTGCGCGTATGCTTTCGTACAGACCGTTGGTTTTGTTGTCCGGCGCTATTTGCGATGAGCTGCTCCAAATCTGCTGGGTGTGGTCGTTGGTCTCACCCAAGTCGGCAAAGGCCACGATGTTGCGGGCCTGGTCGTACACACCGCGTTTGTTGGTCACCCATACTTCTATCTTGTTGATTGTCACACCGCTGGCTATATACGGCACACTCTCCATCGCGCTCTCAAAACGGTCGCGGAAGAAATGGCTCAGGAAGAAGTGACGGTTCTCGTCATAGGCGTCGCCGCTGATATCGAATTTTGTCATCTGGGCGCCGCCCTGGCTGCTCACCGATTGTGCCTGGCTGTTCTGCTGGCTGATCAATGCCTGGATCTTCAGTTTGCCGAACTTCAGGTTGGTCTTGATACCGAATAGCGCCTTGCTGCCGCGGATGAGCGAACTGGGCAGATCCATCGTCACATTTCCGGCCTCAATGCTCTGGATAATATCATCCTCTTCGCCTTTGTAGTTCAGCTTCAAGTTCTGCTGGTCAAAGGCGAAAGACGCTTCGGTGTTGTACGACAGGTTGAAATTCAGTTTCTGGCCCACTTTGCCCTGTACGCTGGCTTGGATCTTCTCGTCAAAATCGAATATATTATTGTTTCGCGCGCGAGGAGTGAGCGACGGGTTGTCTATATACTGGTGCTTGAATCCGAATAGCAGTTCGGCGCTTCCTTGCATTTTCAGTTGCACGCCGCCGGGACCGAACACCTTGTCTGCCGGACCGATATTGAATTTCATGTCCGTGATGTCGAATTTCTTCTCGTTGTTGTGCTCTACTTCGCCTATTTTCTGCTGCCAGTATTTGTGCATCATCTGCTTTTCGCTATAGGCGTTGTATTCATCGGCGTTTAGCATGTAGGGCGTGGTGATGTCGGTGTCGCCTATGCGTGTGTGCATGACGTACCCTCCTGTGGCAGGGTCGTACTCGATGGTTGTACTGATATTGTCCGGGTCCTGCAGATCCAGCGAAGACTTGGGTTTTCCCCATTCCTCGTAATCATTGGCATCGTATTGCTTAACCTGTGTAGGTGCCCAGATAGCCGAGTCGGCAGATGTCACGTAGTCTGCCGCCTCTTCCGGAGTCCGGGCGGCGTTGGTGCCATTCGCTTCTCCGACAGGCGCAGCGTCCTTAGCAGGTTTGTTTCGCGCCTTTTCTGCTTCACGGGCGGCTTTCTCCGCCTCCTTCTGTGCCTTTTCCTCGGCAATCAGTTCTTTCAGAGTCTTCGGTTTGCCGGTTTGCGCCAAACTGTCCATGGTCACCGACGGCAACCATAACAACAGACATACCCCAAATATGTATTGTAATTGCTTGTTCAATCTTGTCTCAGTTAAAGCATTTTTAATGCTTGACGGATTACGCTCTCTACGCTTGCCTCGGGTTCGGCTTTCAGAATCTTGTCCACTGCTTTGCCGCTGGCTGCTGCTGCAAAACCCAGCATCGTCAGTGCACTCACAGCTTCTGCTTTGACAGGACTCTCTTTAACTTCGAATAGTTCTGATGGTTGAATGCTGATATCTGACGGCTCTAACTTGATGGCTTTGTCTTTCAGGTCCACGATGATGCGCTGTGCCGTTTTGGGGCCCAGACCTTTCACTTTTGCCATCGCTTTGGAGTTGCCTGTCGCAATCAGCATCCTCAGCTCCTCGGCGCTGAACGCGCTCATGATCATACGTGCCGTGGCTGCTCCTACGCCGCTGACCGTCATCAGCATCTCAAACATGCTGCGTTCGCTGCGGCTGACAAATCCGTACAACTCATGCGTGTCCTCCCGAATGATTTCGGTGGTGTATAGTTTGACTGTAGCACCTTCACTCTCTTTCTCGCCGGACGCCTCTTTGCCTATCAGGGCGGAGTAGGTAGGCAGCGTGATGGCTATCGCATAGCCTACGCCGGAGGCTTCTACAATCGCCTCTGTCGGATTTAATTCTGCCAGTTTGCCGTGAATATATTCTATCATAGGACGTAATTATCCAAAATTAGCGAGCAAAGGTACTACTTTTTTCTTACATATGCAAGCGCGTGCGCATTTTTATAGAAAAAATGCATCTTTTTTTATAAAAAAACTATCCTCATGCAATCCTTGTTTTCATCTTTCATCTTTTTTTCGTACCTTTGTACGTTAATTTTGGATAAATATGGCAAGAACAGAAATATCTACACTTGGTGAGTTCGGACTCATCAAACATCTGACTAAAGATTTGAAACCCCTTCAGCCTTCTACCAAGAAAGCCGTCGGAGACGATTGTGCTGTCATGGATTTCGGCGCGAAGAAAGTGCTGATGACGACGGATATGCTCCTGGAGGGAGTGCATTTTAATTTGGAATATGTGCCGCTCAAACATCTCGGCTACAAAGCTGCGGTTGTCAATTTCTCGGATATCTACGCTATGAACGGCACACCGACACAGATTACTGTTTCGCTCGGTGTGTCCAAACGCTTCTCGGTGGAAGATTTGGAGCAACTCTATTCAGGTATCCGTCTGGCGTGCGAACGCTACGGCGTGGATATCGTGGGAGGTGACACTTGTGCATCCATGACGGGGCTGACCATCTCCATTACATGCCTCGGAGTGGCTGCAGCCAAGGATATCGTCTATCGCAACGGCGCCAAACTGAATGACCTGATTTGTGTCTCCGGCAACCTCGGCACGGCGTATATGGGGCTCCAGCTCCTCGAACGCGAACGGATTGTAGCGGCGTCTGACGATAAGGCGCAGCTGGCTTTTGAGGGCAAGGAATATCTCCTGGAACGCCAACTCAAACCGGAAGCCCGCCGTGATATATTGGAGGCGCTTCATAAGGCCGGAGTCAAACCTACGGCAATGATGGATGTTTCGGACGGGTTGTCCTCCGAACTCATGCATATATGTTCGCAATCGGGCGTAGGCTGTTGCGTCTATGAAGACAAACTGCCTATTGATTTCCAGGCGGCTGCGCTGGCGGAGGAGATGAACCTCAATATAGTCACCTGTGCGCTGAACGGCGGTGAGGACTACGAACTGCTCTTTACCTGCTCGCTCGATGACTACGAAAAACTCATTCCTATTGACGACCTGTACATCATCGGGCATATCACCAACCCCGAGTACGGTTGCAATCTCATCGGACGCAACGGCGAAGAACTCGCTCTGCGCGCACAGGGATGGAATGCGTTCAACCAATAAATCGTTGAATTTTTGAATCTTCGAATAATCTAATCTTAAAATTTTTACTATGGCTTCCGGTGTATATCAATTATCTGCTGTGAAACTTTTTCTTACGGACGTGGACGGTTGCCTGACCGACGGAGCGCTGTATTATACTCCCGAAGGCGAGGCAATGAAACGTTTCTGTGTCTATGACGGAATGGGATTAGTGCGGCTGCGCGAAGCGGGAATCCCTTGTGGTATCCTCACTTCCGAGAAATCCTCTATTGTCAAGGCGCGTGCCGAGAAACTGCATGTCGAGTATCTCTATCTCGGCGTGGGAAGCAAGGAGTTCAAAGGCGGGCTCTCCAAACTCGAAGCGGCCAAACGCATCTGCGCAAAAATGAAGATCTCGCTGGATGATGTCTGCTATGTAGGCGACGACCTCAACGACATCGATCTCCTCCAGGCGGTCGGCTATCCCTGCTGTCCTCCCAACGCGCGGGTAGAGGTACGTGCTCTGCCGAACATCCGTGTGCTCCACACCCCCGGAGGGCAAGGCGCCATTCGCGAAATAGCCGATGCTATTCTGCGCAAATAGCCCGTATCGCGAAGAACAAGTGTACCACATCGCAGTCATATTAGCCGGAGGAACCGGCAGCAGGTTCGGCGGCGCAATGCCCAAACAACTCCTGCCTCTTGAGGACGGACGCTCCGTACTCGAGCATTCGGTTAATGCGTTTGAGCTATCGCCGGCTATCAGCGAGATAGCGGTAGTGATGCACCCGGAATGGATAGACGAGGCACGGCATATATGCGAGCGCAACGAATGGCGCAAAGTAAAGAAAATCATCCCCGGAGGAACCGAGCGGTGGGAGTCTTCATGGCACGCCCTCATCGCTTATAGCGACTTTTCTCCTTCCCTTCAGGGGAGGACGGGAGAGGCTTGCTGCCTGTGGTTGCACGATGCCGCGAGGCCGTTTGTGTCGCAACGCATCCTCGCGGATGTAGCTGAGGCTTTGGAGAAACATGCTGCCGTAACAGTTGCGGTGCCTTCCACGGACACGGTTTATCTGACGCATGACCACTGCCTGACATCAATGCCTCCCCGTGAGACGGTGATGCGCGCCCAGACGCCGCAGGCATTCCGTTTGCCGGTGATTGCCGAGGCTTTCCGACGCGCAATAGAACAAGGCGGTGTGGCTGCAACTGACGATATAGGAATACTCCATCGGTTTATGCCCGAAGTACCGGTTTATATCGTGCCCGGCGATGAAAAAAACCGCAAAATAACGTTCCGCGAAGACTTATGAAAATCATCCTTTTAGGCACAGCATACCCTTACCGTGGAGGCCTTGCAGCCTTCAACGAACGTCTTGCTCGCCAGTTCGCGGCAGAGGGACATGAGGTCGAGATTTGGACCTTTACGCTCCAATATCCGTCGTTCCTCTTCCCCGGCAAAACGCAGTACTCGTCCGAGCTGCCGCCTGCGGACATCATCATACGCCGGTGCCTCAATTCCTGCAATCCCCTCAACTGGCTCCAAGTAGGACATGCCCTCAAGAAAGCCGCTCCCGACTTGCTCATCTGCTGCTACTGGATGGCGTTCTTTGCGCCTGCCTACGGACTGATCTCACGCATCGCACGCCGTAACGGCAAAACCAAAGCGATTGCCCTGGTTCACAATATGATGCCTCATGAGCCGAGTGTCCTGGACAAACTCTTTGCGCCGTATTTCGTTGCCTCGCAGGACGGCTTCGTCGCGCTGAGCGAGAGTGTAGTGAAGGATATAGAAAAAGTAGCTTCCCGCCGTTCGTCCATTCGTCCGTTAGCCCTTAGTTCTCCGCATCCTGTCTATGACCATTACGGAGAGCGGATGACCAAAAAGGAGGCTTGCAGGGCTTTGGGATTAGATGAGAAGAAAGCCTATATGCTGTTCTTCGGATTAGTAAGAGCCTATAAGGGGCTGGATCTGTTGCTGGATGCCTTTGCCCGGCTCAAAGACTGCCTGCCGGACTTGCAACTCATCATAGCCGGAGAGTTTTACGAGGATGAAGACAAATACCGCAAGCAGATAGTGGCCGGCGGGCTGGCCGAACGGGTGGTATTGCACAATGAGTTTATTCCCGATGCCGACCTGCGCAAGTATTTCGGCGCTGCGGATCTCATCGTGCAGCCGTACAAATCTGCTACGCAATCCGGCGTGACGCAAGTCGCGTTTCATTTCGAGAAACCGATGCTGGTCACCAACGTAGGCGGCTTGGGAGAGATTGTGCATGACCACCAAATGGGCTATGCCTGCGAACCGGCGGCAGATGCTATCGCAGCAGACCTGGCGGATTATTTCACAAACAACCGGCAGGAGGCATATACGGCATATTTGAAAAAAGAGAAAACCAAATACGCATGGTCCAATATGACGGCGGCGTTCCTAAAAATAATGAACATTGAATCATGAATAATGAATATTCGCATATTTTAGCCCGCGCTGAGGAGTGTTTGAAGTGCGAAGCATCTGCTATTCAGGCGCTTGCGGGGCGCTTGGACGACAGTTTTCTCCGCGCAGTACAACTGATTGATGCCTGCCAAGGCAAGGTGGTGGTGACCGGAGTGGGCAAGAGCGGACACATAGGCTCCAAGATTGCCGCCACGCTTGCTTCTACAGGCACACCGGCATTCTTCTTGAACCCGCTGGACGCTTATCACGGAGACTTGGGGATGTTGAGCGCGAACGACCTTGTTTTGGCTATTTCCTATTCCGGCGCAACGGAAGAACTGGTACGTTTCCTGCCGAGTATTCAGGCGAAAAAGATTCCGATCATCGGAATGTCGAGCAGCGCTGATTCGCCGCTTGCGCGGTGCTCGGAGGTGCATCTGAACATAGCCGTGGAATCCGAGGCTGACCCGCTGAACCTTATCCCTACCGCCTCTACGACAGCCACACTCGCGTTAGGCGATGCGCTGGCGTGCGCGCTGATCGAGACGAAACATTTCCAGCCTACTGATTTTGCACAGCTTCATCCCGGTGGCGATCTGGGTAAGAAACTTTCCGCGAAAGTGGAGGACGTCATGTTCACCGAGAACCTGCCTTTCCTCACGCCGGACATGCCCATGAGCGAGGCCATCGAAATAGTCACCAAAGGCACCCTCGGTATAGGCATCGTGGTAGAGCCTGTCTCCTCCCCGGAAGGGAAAGACTTGCGCAGACTCTCTTTCCGGCAGGGACGGGGTAGGCTTCTTGGTATCATTACCGACGGGGACATCCGCCGCGCAATGCAGAAATTGGGAAAAGCGTTTTTTGATACCCAAGTGGAGGATATTATGTCGCGGAATCCCAAGGTTATTCGTCACTCCAGTATGGTGGTTGATGCCGGAGAAACAATGAATCATTACTCTATTCACTCCCTTATTGTGTTGGATGATCAGGAACAGGTAGTCGGAGTCGTGGATTCGTTCTCCTGTCTTCCCGGAACACGGTTTTATCATTGAAAAGGAAAAATATATGGCAGAGGTTAAGTTAAATGACGCATTTGAAGGTATCAGTGGAAAACTGATGAAGAAGAGCGATATTTATTATCGCACGCGGAAAGGCAAACAGTTTGCGGTGCAGATGGTGAATCCCCGCAATACCTATAGCGAAAAGGAAAAGGTGCTGCATGCCGGATTTGGACAGATTGTCAAACTGACATCCAGGATTGCGAAGGACCCTAAACTGGCGGCTCCGTACATGGCGGATTTTGAGGCGCAAAAAGCCAATGGCGGCCAGACAAGCCTCTACCAGTACCTCCTCACCCGCTTCTTGCGGGAAGCCAAATCCGACCGCGAAGCCAAAATAGCAGAACTCCTCGCCCTCTGTGCCTCCTGACTCATCGCCTACCCAGCATCGCCTCCGTACCTCCTCACCGCTGATTCAGCATTTCCTGACTCCGCATGGTCAAGAGCATAACATAAGCATAACATAAGCATAACATAAGACCGACGAAAGGCAAACGTCGTTATAGGCTTACCACCCCACGGTTTATTAAAAAGATAGCAGTAGAATATGAGTAAACTGATACACATAGATTCGGAATACAAACAGTGGATTCAAGACTTGAAAAGCCGCTATCGTCGTAGTCAGATTAAGGCTGCGGTGCACGTCAACCATGAGATGTTGGCTTATTATTGGCAGTTGGGACGCGATATTGTTCAGCTCCAAGCAGAGCAACGCTGGGGAAGCGGATTGATGCGCTCGCTGTCACAAGATTTGAAGGAAGAGTTGCCTGACGCGACGGGACTAACGCTATCCAATTTGTACTACTGTAAAAAGTTCTATTTACTTTATAATGAAGATATTATAAAATTCCCACAAGTTGTGGGAAAAACAGAAACGGCAGCCGACACTGAAATTGTCCCACAAGTTGGGGGAAAATTACAGAAATCAAATTTGCCCCAAGTTGGGGCACAAATTCAAACGCTGATATCGGCTGTACCTTGGGGACATCATCGGTACATCATGGATAAGTGCGAGGGGGATACGGAAAGGGCACTCTTCTATGTCCGTCAGACGGTGGAGAACGGATGGAGTCGTGCGATGCTGCTCAATTGGTTGGATTCCAATTTGTATGAACGTCAAGGTAAAGCACTGACGAATTTTTCTGTCACGATGCCGCAAGAAATGAGTGATTTGGCTCGCGAGATTACCAAAGATCCATATGATTTTGCTTTTGCCGGAGTTACGGGCAAGTACAATGAGAAGACGATGAAGGAAGCGCTGCTAAAGAACATGACGGATTTCTTGGTCGAGTTGGGGACTGGGTTTGCATATGTCGGAAAAGAGTATCGGTTGCCAATAGGCGAGACAGAGAATTTTATTGATTTGCTGTTCTATAATCTGAAGTTGCGTTGCTATGTGGCAATCGAGGTGAAGATAGATAAGTTTGATGCGCGTGATATAGGTCAATTGGGTACATATGTGACGGCAGTAAACCATATTTTGCGCGACCCGGAAAAAGATAATCCGACGATTGGCTTGTTGGTGTGCAAGAGTAAAGATAATACCTTGGCGCAATACGCATTAGAGTCCAGCAGTCAGCCGTTAGGTATCTCGGAATATGAGTTGCAGAAGTTGTATCCTGCAAAGGTGGAAGGAACGATTCCTACGATAGCCGAGATAGAAAGTGTGGCGAACGACACGAAGCTAGACGAGAATGTAGATGAATAAAACAAAAGTGAGCAAACTATGATAGACAAACAATTTTGTATGAGTTCGTACCTGGCGTTTCGATATATCGAGCGCGAAGGAATGAATTTCTATGAGGGATTGAAGAGTTTCAATATTCCGGTGGCAGATGCGTCGAAATTCACGTATATACATACAGCCAAAGATATAGACAGAGAATTACAAAAAGTCTTTGATTCGCTCAGAGGCGAGAAATTGGGTATATGTCTGTCCGGCGGAATGGATTCTGCAATTTTGGCTTCGTATATGCGCGGCTGTGATGCCTATACTTTCCGTTTCTTGGGGGGAGAATTCATGCAAGAGGAACTGGCGCGCGCTGAATATTTCGCCAACTATTACGAGCTGAGGCTACACTATGTAGATATAGATTGGAAGACAGTAGAGCAGTATTTACCTATTGTGATGAAGCACCGCAATGCGCCGGTACACAGTATTGAACCGCAACTCTATCAAGCCGCCCTTCAAGCAAAAGCAAATGGTGTAACACGCATGATAGTTGGCGAGAGTAGCGACCTCATCTTCGGCGGCATGGACAAACTGCTGGCAAAGGATTGGACAATAGAGGAGTTTGAGAAACGGTACACGTTCTTAGACCCGGCATTGGTATTGAAAGAGCCGGTAAGTATGCACTACTTGTTTGAACGGTTCCAGAAGGATGGCAAGTTCGACTTTATGGATTTTATGGATAATGTTTTCAGCATAGAGTCGTCGAGCTCATATTATAGTGCTTTTGGAGCGGCAGGCATACCTTATACTGATCCGTATTCGTTACTGCGAATGGCAGACCCGCTGGATTTGCACCGTGTACGAAATGGCGAACCAAAGTATTTGATACGCGAGTTGATGCACAACAAGTATCCGGAAATACCTGTTCCGAACAAAACTCCGATGCCTCGTCCTGTAGATGAGTATTTCAAGGATTGGCAGGGCCCGACAAGACCGGAGTTCAGGAGAGATATAGATATGTCTGCGCTAACAGGCAATCAGAAATGGCAGCTATATTGCTTGGAGCAGTTCCTGAATATGCACGAGCCGTTGAAAATAGGTTATACGACTGGTGTATATGATTTGTTTCATATCGGACATTTGAATCTGCTGCGCAAGGCAAAGGCGCGATGTGATTATCTGATAGTAGGTGTTTCTACCGATGATTTGGTGGAATACAAAGGCAAGCGGTCGGTGATTCCATTTGAGGAGCGAAAAGAGATTGTAGGCGCCATCGAATATGTGGACGAAGTGGTGACGCAGGAAAATATGGACAAGTTAGGTGCTTGGAAGAAGTACCATTTTGATGTGATGTTCGTGGGTGACGATTGGAAAGGCACGGACAAATGGAACAAGATAGAAGCAGACCTTAAAGAAGTGGGTGCAAAGGTGGTCTATTTCCCTTATACTAAGGGCACAAGCAGTACGTTGATAAATGAGACATTGATACGATTAAGAGAAGAACAATGAGCAGATTGATACAAAAAATAGCAGCAAAGTTTGGTATATATCCATATTGTGTCAAAATCATCAATTCATTCAAAGAACGCAAAGAAGCTAAGGCTGTAAAAAAGCACGGCATAGAAGTTCTCCAATTGGTGAATGATATTTTAGAGCCAGAGGGAGTGCGACCATTTCTATATGCAGGTTTGTTGCTGGGCGCATATAGGGAGCACAATTTTATACCTTATGATTTCGATTTAGATTTAGGAATACTGGCTTCCGAAAGACCTGATAATATCGTTCAAATTATGCAAAAGAACGGATTCAAATGGGTTCGTCAGTTCTATTTCAAGGAAGACAATAGTATAACGATTGATCAATTTAATTACAAAGGAGTTCCTGTTGATTTTTATTATTTCTTTGAGGTTGACGAACAAACGATAGCATCATTTGTGCCGAAACGTCATGAGTACAAGGAATGGAGCGAAGCAAATGAAACCGATGGTTTCCCGTGTGATATGGATGCGACAGATAAAACCGATTTAACGAAGCAGGAATTCTTGGGACATTATTTTTATATGCCTAATAACGCTGAGCAATTCTTGAAAGATTTGTATGGTGATGATTTTATGCAACCCATAAAGGGCTGGACAAATGGAACACGCAAAACAAGGCGTTATCCATATCATATGCGCCAATATAGGAGAAAGATATAAATGACTAAACTCCTTTTTATACAATATAGACGTGCCGCGAAGGTAATGGGCGGCGGAGAACAATGCACCAAACGCAATTACGATATGTTATGCAAAGCGGTTGGTGCGGAGAATGTAGAGGTGTATATTATCCATAATGAAGAGAATCACAGTGCGTTATGGGAGTACATCAAAGGTGCGCTATATATGCCATCCGGATATTTCTTTGGATTGACCCCGAAGCGTGTCCGTGCGTTGGCGGAAAAAGCGAAGGCATATGATGTTGTGTTTATTGATCGGTCGGTGTTCGGAATATTGGCAAAGGCACTTAAAGAAGGCGGCTATCAAGGTAAGATTATTACACATTTCCATAATGTAGAGAAACAGTATTTTGACGATAAGGTGTCAAAGCGTCTGCCATTTCGGGATGTCCTCATCCGTTGTGCAGACAAAAATGATGCGTGGGCATGTGCGTATTCGGATGAGATAATTGCTCTTAACAAAAGAGATGCCGATTCCTTGCAAAAGTTCTATAACATACAAGAGCCCACGCTGATTCCTATCTCTCTCGCAGATAAAGCAATAGATATGAGAAAGAGCAAAGAATTGACTTCTCGGAAACTCAAGTGTTTATTCTTAGGATCCTACTTTACGCCGAATAATGAAGGTATCATATGGTTTATGCGTAATGTGGCGCCCAAGGTAGATATTGATATTCGAGTTGTAGGCAAGGGAATGAAAAAGCTGAAAGAAGACGAACCGGAATTGCTCAAAGATATTGAAGTTGTCTCTGATGCGCCGGAACTCTTACCCTATATCTCGTGGGCAGATGTGATGGTATTGCCGATATTTAGCGGTAGCGGGATGAAGGTGAAAACCTGTGAGAGCTTGATGAATGGAAAGAATATTATCGGAACAGATGAAGCTTTTGAAGGGTATGAGATTGAAGAAAGCGTGAGTGGCTGGCGATGCAATACAGCGGATGAGTTTATAGCTTGCATGAATGAATTTGCCGCGCATCCTCGTCCTCGTTGGAACGAAAATGCACGGCAGTGTTATCTCAACCATTATTCAGACCAAGCCGTTGAGAAGATGTTTAGAGAGTTGCTGGATTAAGCAACTCTCTTTTTATTATATATTGCACCTCCGATGAACAGGGCGGCACTTAGTACGAATAGCAATACGGCAAGTACTGCACACCATTTGTCCCAGCGCATTGCATCAGGAAGGAACTCCATCATCACCGTATGTTCGCCGCCAGGAATGACTGCTGCACGGAGAACGTAGTTCACGCGACCGAGACGGATCTCTTTTCCATCTACATAAAGATGCCATCCTTTCGGATAATAAATCTCAGAGAAGACCGCTACACGGTCGCTTGAGAGCTTGGAAATATAAGAGAGTTTATTCGGAGCATACTCTGTCAATTCGATATGATCTTCTGCATTCGGTTGTCCGGTACAGGTCAGTACCTCCCGGAACTGCTCATCGGCAACTGCTGTCGTATGCAAATCCAGTATATTCAATGCTGCGCTCTCGTCATCCGGTGTGGGCACAAATTGCACCTCATTCACATACCACGCATTACCCATCGCATCGGTGTTCGGGATGACTCCCTGGCGCGTGACGATATACTTGGTATTGAGCATATTGATGACGTTCCAGTTCATCTTACTGATATGCTCGTCTATCAAGTCTTGATAACGGCGTAGTTTAACCGCCGAATAGCCCCCAATCGATTTGAGACGATAACTGGTGCGCGAATCGTTAAACGTGTTAGTATTGAGATTGAGTACGCGATAGTCAAGCGATTTGTCTTGCAAAATCTGCTCTTCCCACGGCTGCATCTTGAAATATGCCTCACTATCTTTGGCCTTTACAAAGTTGTCGTTGTTGAAGAATCGTTTGTCAACAGGAACCATGTCGGTCAAGATGAGGACTGTGAGTCCGGCAAAGAAGATAATGGAGTTCCGTGTCTTCCTTTCTTTTTGTTGGCTCCATGCGTACCAATACGTCAGCGCAAAGCCGAGTACCACGAATAGCAGGCTTCGCCATGCGTCGGCCCGAAGCATCGCAGTGCGTTGATCAAGGATCGCATCATACAACCACTGAGGTACTTGACTCTTCCATTGTGCATCATAACTGCTCGTCATATCAAAGCTTCCAGCAAAGAGTGCAGCGATAAGACAGATTCCGGCTGTGACACCTCCTGCAATGAAGAGACTATTACGCAGTTTAGACCACTCAATTTCTCCGTTGACAATCCGCTGTAACCCTAAGATACCAAGGAGTGGCATGGTTATTTCCGCGACGACGAGGATGGACTCCACTGCGCGGAATTTGTTATACATCGGGAAGTAATTGAAGAACAACTCCGTGAGCCACATCATGTTTCTACCCCATGCAAGGAAGATAGACATGAGTGTAGCGAAGAGCAATGCCCATTTATATGGTCCCGGTACAATTAAAAGACCTAAAAAGAATAGGAAGCATACCACGGCACCGACATACACGGCTCCGGAGGTGAACATCTTCTCGCCGCGATAGGTGGGCGCATGAGAGCAGAAACTCTCTGCGTCACGTTTTGAAACACCTTGCTTGCGCATGGCTTGGCTGAGTTGGCTGTCTTTGCCAAGGTCGTATCCGCTGGCTCCGCCTTCCCAGTTAGGGATAAGTAGTGTCATCGTTTCGTCTATCCCATAACTCCAGTCGGTAGCGTATTTGATGTCCAAACCGGCGTCCTTTGTACTTGGTACTTTGTCACTTTGTACTTTTGTCAGTTCGCTATGTCCGCCTCGCATGGTTTGCCCCAGGTACTCATGATTAAGTTCCCACCATGATAACTTAGTACCAAAAATGAGGCAGAGACATAAGGCGAGAATGCCTACATTGATGCTGAGCGCTTTCCATTCTTTATCACGAATATGGATGTATAACTCCGCTATGCACAACACGCCAATAAGCATGAAAATATAATAACTCATCTGCGGATGCATCACGATGGCGTAACATCCGAAGACCAGTAATACTGGTATGCCGATCCGGTAGCGTTTACGGAAAATAGCATATATGCCACCGATTATTGGAGCCAATCCCCCTAGCGCAAAAGCCTTCGACATATGGCCAGCGGGAATGATGATGAAGAAATAAGTCGATAAACTCATTGCAAATGCTCCGACTAAGGCTAACCACGCGTTAATACCAAAGCAAAGGAGCATTACATAGAAACCGATAAGATAAAGTATGATAGCAGTAATCGGTTCTCCCCAAAGTTTTGCTATCCCGTTTTTAACAAAGGAAGTCGTCATGCCGGCTGCGTTACGGAACGTGATTTGGTATGCCGGCATACCGGAGAACATTGAATTTGTCCAACCGGTTGGCTCTCCGTGTGTTTCGTAGTAGGTTAAACCTTCTTGTGCGGCGCCTTTCCATGTGTTGATGTCGCCTTGCATTAACACTCTGCCGTTAAACTGAGGACTGCAGTACAATAAAGCAAAGGCCACAAATGCTACGACAGCCACAATGTGCGGCACTATTTTTTTCCAATCTATCTTCATTGTTTTATCATTTTGCGGATTTCACAAAGTTCTTCTTTTACGCGGAGGAGGATGTCAAGGGCGGCTTGGCGCTCGTCGGAGTGCTTGCTGTTGGATTGCAGCTCACGGCGGATAGCTTCCAAACGCGTGATATGCAGCTCGTCTCGGATGTATTTGATGCGTTTGATAAGCTCCTGATCCTCTGCCGTGTAGTAACGGTTGCCATGACCATCCTTGCGGGGATTGAGTTCGGCAAATTGTTTCTCCCAATGGCGCAAAGTGGAATCAGTAACACCCGTCTCGGCTACCGTTTCACGCATTGAATAGTATCTTTTCCCCGGTTCCATTATTTGCAGATTTTGAGTTTCTTGCCGGCACGGATAACATCGCTCGTCAGTCCGTTCCATTGTTTGAGCTGTTTGACCGAACAATGGAATTTCTTGGCTATTGTGCTGAGGCTGTCGCCGTTCTTGATTGTATAATAGGTCACTCCGTTGATGCGGTATGCGCCGCTGATAGAAGTCACTTTCGCCAGGTCGATCTCCGCACGGCGGTTATTGATCAGGCTGTCAGCCTTGTATGCCATGATCGAGTCCTGTAGGTCGATAAACAATCCCACTTTCTCAGCCGGTAATACCAAGGCATAACTGCTTCCGCCGGGCAATACATCGCGCGAATACTGCGGATTCAGGCGGCGAAGCTCACTCATTTCAATACCCAGATTGTCAGCTGCTTGCTGCAGGTGCATGCGTTGTGTGGTACGAATGGTATCGGTTACCATCGTTCTATCAATTGGGGCTTTGCAGATGCCGTGTTCTTCGCCGTAGTTCATGGCATAATTGGCGGCAATAAAAATAGGCACGTAGTTCCTCGTTTCGCGAGGCAGATAAGGATAGATGGACCAGAAATCGCGTTTGCCTCCGGCACGGCGGATGGCTTTGTTGACGTTGCCGCCTCCGCAGTTGTATGCCGCGATGACCAGATTCCAGTCGCCATAGATAGCGTACATATTGCTCAGGAAGCGGCACGCCGCTTCGGTAGAGCGGACAGGATCCATGCGTTCGTCCACCAGTGAGTTGATCTCCAGCCCGTATAGTTTGCCGGTACCGGGCATGAACTGCCATAAGCCTGCAGCTCCCATGTGCGAACGAGCCATGGGGTTGAGTGCGGACTCAATCACCGGCAGGTATTTCAGTTCGTACGGGAGTTGGTACCGGCCCAACGCCTCTTCAAACATAGGGAAATAATACTCGCCCATGCGCATCAGTCGGGCCACCTGCTTGGGATTGCGTTTCACATACCTTACTATAAACGCGCGCACGCGCTCGTTATAGGGCAACTCAATCACACACGGCAATGCCTGAAGGCGTGCCTTATAGACCGAATCGGGCAGGGTGGCGGTGTCGGGCACTGCCACGCAGTCGGTGGTATCAAGCCATTGGAGGGCCTGATTGAACCAACGTATCTCAATGTCAGAGAGTCCTATGGTGTCAATACGGTATCCCGTCGGTATCTCGTCGGTATCTATATCCGCTGTGCTATCAGCTGCTTGCAGGGGAACTAACTCTAACGATTCTATACTGATCGTGTCTATCGCAAGCGTATCCGGTATATTCTCCTCGGCAAACAAGTACAGCGGAATGGTAATAAGGAATAGTAATATGTATTTTGTCTGTTTCAAAATTGTATAGCTAATTTTAGTTCGGCGGATTGTTGTGTATAAGGGTCGAAATGAATCTGAGGCTCCAGATTGATACTCAAATCCGGCGAGATGTCGTAGTCAAACAACTGCGCATCCACATAAGCATCGATGAGCGACAGGGCATAGACCACCACCGTTGCCAGAATCGAGTAGTCCCGATACCGCCGGAATGTACTTTGACGGTTGTTGAGCGTGCTCATCCAGGTGCTTGCTCCACCCAGCCGGTCCAAGGTATATCCGGTAGGCATGACTGCAATGTAGCTTTTGGATTCATCTTCGCTGACAGTGCCCGTCTGGATGTCGTTGTAAAGGTCGAGATAGGCGGTTTTGCAGTTGTTGTACCTTCCTTGCGTCCAACTGATAGCATAGCCGCATCCCATGAATGCGCCATAGACAATAGGCAGCTTCCAATAGGATTTGTTGTATATCTGTCCGGCGCCGGGAAAGATCGCTCCGAGCCACACCGCCCTGACGGCATCGGGTTTCTTGGTCAAATCGACATAATAGCGGTAGTCGTCTTCCGACGCAGCCGTAGTGTCGGGAGTGTAATAAATCTCGTTGTTCTGCGCCATCATGGATGCGCTGAGAGCCAGCATCAATATGAGGAACCAGTTTCTCAACTCAGCTTTCGGATGATTTGCTTCAGTTCTTCTTCGTTGGCAAAAGCGATAGTCAGTTTGCCCTCTTGAATCCTGACTTTCAGTCCGAGACTTTCGCTCAGGTCCTTTTGAAGGGCTTCGTAGGAGTGATCGGATTTTGGCTTGCGCGCTGAGGGTTTCTCGTTTTTGTCCTCTTGTGCCAAAGCTTCTACTTTGCGCACGGACAAGCCTTCCTTCAGAATACGCTGGTAGAGCGCCAGTTGCCGTTCCGCGCTTGGCGTGGCAAGAATAGCCCGGGCATGCCCCATGTCGATTTTCTTCTCCTTGATACCCACCTGAATCTCTGCTGGCAGTTTCAGCAGCCGCAGGTAATTGGCTACCGTAGCACGTTTCTTGCCCACACGCTCGGACATACGTTCCTGGGTAAGGTTGTAGTCATCCATGAGCCGCTGGTAGGCAAGCGCAATCTCAATGGCATCGAGGTCTTCGCGCTGGATATTCTCAATGAGTGCCCATTCCATCACCTGCTCGTCTTTCGCCGTGCGGATATATGCCGGAATACGCTCCAGCCCGGCCAGTTTGCTGGCCCGGAAACGCCGTTCACCGGCAATAATCATATAACTGCCATCCCCATTGTCGCGGAGCGTAATAGGCGAAATGACTCCGTGTTCGCGGATGGAGTCAGCCAGTTCCTGTAGCGCCTCTTCGTCAAACGTGCGTCGCGGTTGGTCAGGGTTGGCTACAATCTTGTTCAGTTCGATTTCCGAAATCGAACTACCTCCGTTGGTATCTACATGGCTTGTGTCAATCAGCGCGTCCAGTCCGCGCCCCAGTCCTGTCATCTTTTTCATAGGAATGTGACTTACTTTTGTCTGTTAATCAGTTCTTTGGCTAATGCTTTGTAGTTCTGCGCTCCCTTGGAACCGGCATCGTAATCCAGCACCGACAGTCCGTGCGAAGGCGCCTCGCTCAGGCGCACATTGCGCGCAATAACCGTATTGAAGACCAAATCGCCGAAATGGCGTTTCACCTCCTCATACACCTGGTTACTAAGACGCAGGCGGTTGTCGAACATCGTCAGCAGAAAGCCTTCAATTCTCAGCGAGGGGTTGAGTTTGGATTTGATGATTTTGATGGTGTTCAGCAGTTTGGCTATTCCCTCCAATGCAAAGAACTCGCACTGCACGGGGATAATCACGCTGTCGCTGGCTGTGAGCGCGTTGACGGTGATGAGGCCCAAAGAGGGGCTGCAGTCAATCAGAATATAATCATATTCGTCGCGCAGCGGCTGCAACAGGTTTTTGAGCAGCAGCTCGCGGTGCTCCATGTTCAGCATCTCGATCTCCGCGCCCACCAGGTCGATGTGACTCGGTATGAGGCTCAGGTTTGCCGTTTTGGTATCCACGATGGCTTTGTGGGGATCCACTCCGTTGACCAGACACTCGTAGATAGTGTTCTCCAAGTCGCGTATTTCTACGCCCAAACCGGAAGAACTATTGGCCTGAGGGTCGGCATCGATAAGCAACACACGCTTGCCCTCCTTCGCCAAAGCCGCAGAGAGGTTGATGGAGGTAGTGGTTTTGCCCACACCGCCTTTCTGGTTGGCTAATGCAATTATTTTACTCATATATGTTGAATTATAGTGTCAATATCTATTTGCCTGCAGGCGAAATTGCCATACCGGCAGTGGTTAGTGCCGTGACATGTGCACGGACGGCATCTCAAATCATGCCGCTGGATAATATCCTCCGTCCGCTGTTTCCAGCCGGCAAAGCCGATGACGGGGTGGGTGGCACACCATATACTCACCGCCCTTAGTCCGACGAGGCCGGACAGATGCTGGTTGGCGCTGTCCATGCAGACCATCACATCCAGCTGCCGCATCAGTTCCAGTTCCTGCGCCAGTGTCAGCATGCCGGCTATACTCTCCGTGCGGGGAAAAACAGTAGCCCATTGCCGCAGCATCTCGCACTCTATTCTGCCGGCACCAAAGAGAAACACACGTGTCTGCCGGTCTGCAGTCAAGCGCTCGATGAGTTCTTTGGTGACGCGATAGGGCAGCATGTTCGATTTGGATTTGGCGAAAGGCGCTAAACCTATCCATCGCCCGGATTTGTCGCCGAAGCGTTTGGCGACCTCATTGGCGGCTTTGCGGTTGACGGGTATGGCTGTAAAGTCCGTATCCGTCTCCAGTCCCGCCCTGCGGAATGTATCGCGATAGCGGTCGAACTCGGTAGGCAGCGCGCTACGGGTGATGCCGAACAGGGTGATCAGTTGCTTGTGCAGCCGTCCGTAATGCACCATGGTAATGCGTTTGCCGCTCAATAGCATCAGCATATCCAACACCCGGGTGCGGCGTACATCCTGCAGGTCAATCACGCTGTCCACCTGCCCGCGCAGTTCGCGCCAAAGAGCCACCACACCGTGCCAATCAAGCCGGTTGTCCACCTCATGAAAAGTCACATTGTGGTAGCCGGCAAACATTGCACCGAGGTCTTTTTTGGCAGCAATGACAAACCTGTCATCCGGATAGCGCCTGCTCAACGAAGCGATGACAGGGACTGTCATTGCCACGTTGCCTATGGTAGCAAACCGGATAATCAGATAAGTCATGGTGATGTACGATTTATTTCAAGTCTGTGATTTTGCTGAAGTCCTGATCGCCGTAATCAAGGTTCTCGCCGCCCATTCCCCAGATGAACGTGTAGTTGTGGGTAGCAGCAGCCGAGTGGATGGACCACTCCGGCGAGAGGACAGCCTGATTGCCGCGCATCCAGATGTGGCGCGTCTCCTCAACCTCGCCCATGAAATGGCATACAGCCTGGTCTTCGGGCAACTCGAAATAGAAATATGCCTCCATGCGGCGGCTGTGTACGTGCGCAGGCATGGTGTTCCATACGCTGCCTGTCGCCAGTTCCGTCATACCCATCTGCAACTGGCAGGTCGGCAGAACCTGATTGACGAGCATCTTGTTGATGTCACGCTCGTTGCTCATTTCCAGGCTTCCCATGTGAGCCACTACGGCATCGGCTTTCGTCACTTTCTTGTCCGGATACGTGCAATGCGCGGTGGTGGAATTGAAATAGAACAAGGCCGGTTTGTCGGCATCTACGCTCTCGAACTTCACTTCGCGGTCGCCGCGACCGAGGTAGAGTGCCTCTTTGTAGTCCAGCTCGTAGGTCTTGTCCCCGGCAATGACACGTCCTTTACCGCCCACATTGAAGATACCCATTTCGCGGCGGGTGAGGAAAAACGGCGCCTTCAGAGGGTCGATAGCCTCCAGCAGAAGCGTTTCGCCGGCAGGCATCGCTCCGCCCACAATCATGCGGTCGTACATGGAATAAACCATGTTCACCTCGTTCTTGACAAAAACGTTCTCAATCAGGAAATCCTTGCGCAGACGTGTAGTGTCATAACTCTTGGCGTCAATCGGGTTTGACGCGTACCGTACTTCATAATTTGTTTTCATTGTATATGGAATTTTTGTGTTTTCTTGTTTTCTTGAACTCCCACAGCCATGCCAGGTTGAGGCTGAGGTCCATAGGACTGGCCATGTTGAAATGGTCTGTGAGCGAGGTACCGAAAATGCCTCCGAAGCTATAGCTGAACCGGGCTTCCAATTGGTATAACCCGGCTTTGCGTGTTCTGAGATAGAATCCCAGTCCGGCAGCCAGACCCCAATCAAAAGGATGAGTGATAGGAGTAGCGTATTGGGTTGTGATGGTGCTTAATTGTGTTCCGGTGCCTTTGTTGTCATAGAGGCAGTAGCCTATCTGGGGGCCGAGGTTGAAAAATCCGCGACAAAGTCGGCTTCCGAAATTGATGTTCATCAATACAGGCATTTCGATATAGTGCAATTCGCGGCTATACCTCCCTGCATCGCTTTTCTCCGCCCATCCCCGGTGCATGTAGTTCAACTCCACCTGCACCGCACAGTATTTATGTCCGGCATAGCGGAACACGAATCCGCCGTTGCCGCCCAAGACACATGCTTGGGTGATAGGGCGCATGTTTTCTACGGCGGGTTGGAACATGATGCTGCTGGCAGTGACACCTCCATGCACGCCGAAATAGATTTCCGGCACCCGCAGGCGCGGTTGCGCATACACATGGCTTGCCGTAAGGAGCAAAATCAGTGCTATAACCCGAAAACGTTTCACCTTAATAATATAGTAGTCTTTATCGTTCAATCACTTGTACGTTGATGTTCTGCCATCCGTCTTCTTCCGTCATCCGGAGCCATTGTATGTCGGACTGCAAGCCGGAAAGGGTTTGTCGTCCGTTCAGCCGGCATAGCATAGCATTCATCAGATCATAGCCCAGCAAATCATACCGCGGGGTATCGGACACATGATCGTTGGTAAAATACCTGCTCCACAGACGGTCATATGCTTCGGTATTGCCATTGGCGGTGAACACCGAAGTATATATCTGCGGCATATGGATGTCCTCATGCTGCCACGAGTACTGACTCAGCAACACTATATCATACCCGCGCCGTGCGCATTGCTCGATATGGGGAATCATCGTACGCACGCGGTTGAATTTGTCGCTATGCAGGATAATCAGGTTCTGCTTGTCAGGGTTGAGAACGGTGAAAAGCGAGTCGTTCAGAATATTAAGTACCGTGGTGCTTGTATAGGCTATGGAATCCGCCTGCATCTTGTAGCGCAATTCGCGTACGCTGCCGGCTATCTCCGCCTCGCGTGCATCCACCACAACGCAGTGCAGCAGCGTATCTCTCTCTGCCATCCATCTGACGAGCCGGTCAGCCTCCTGTGCGTCCGTCGAGTTGAACTGCATCAGTTGGGGTTTGCCGGTCAGGTTGACATCGTCGCTGAACGGCAACAGCAGCGGTACGTTATGCGCCATACACCACTCGCTCATCCGGTCTATTTGAATAGGGTAGGCGAGTCCGATGACGCCCCGTACACTGTCCAGTTCGGTGCATGAGGTGTCGCACAAGGCGGCAATACGGCGGTCGCTGCGCTCGGTGTCATATACACGCAACCGATACAGCGTACTGTCATTTTGGGCTTCATGTAATGCCAATAATACGCCTTGGTAGAACTCCATGATGCGCTCGGCGTTGGCGCTTCGTTTGGTTTGCTGGCTCTCAAACGGCAACATCAGTGCCAGCTCCACTACGCGACGCTGGTTCGTACCGGTGGTGCCGGAAACCATGCTGTCTTGAGGCAGACGGTCGGTTGTTATGCTGTCCGGGGCAAGGGAGTCAACAGCTATGAAAGCCACGCTGTTGGTGGAAACCATCGTCTCAACACGCACAATGGTGTCTCTGACTATGATGGTGTCGTGGATGACCACCGGTTTGGCTTTCACTTCTCTCCCTGTAGGGATATAGAGTGTCTCACCGTAATGGAGTCCACGCTCTTTGAGTTGCGGGTTGAGACGGATAATCTCGCTTTGCGGTACATCAAAATTAACGCCGATGCGATACAATCCGATACTTTTCTCCACCTCATACCGATATACTTCCTCGCCGTTGATTGTGTCGAGGGGATAGTCGGGGCGTTCCGCGCGCATGACGGCAACAGCTGTCAGCGCAGCCAATATGCAGATAAATTTTCTCATATACGTTGATATTTTCTTTTTCTTCCGATGGCTACCGCGCAGCCTATCAATGCCAGAATGACGATCGGACTGATGGTGCTCACCAGTTGCACACTCAATCGCTCGTCATGGGCGCGTTTGTCATTGAGCAGACGCAGCGCCACTGTTTTCTCGCGCAGACTAATCAGTCCGTCTGCATCGGTCAGCCATAAGATACTGTTGACCGCCATGTCGCGGTTGCTGAACTGCATACCGCTGTAGCGGTCATACCCCATAGGCAGCGGTTGCCCCTTCAGCAACTCGTTGCTCAGGATGCTGCCGCCGGCAATCACCACCTGACGTGTCGTGATGCTCTGTTTGCGTACGGGCTCGTCGGTAACAATACCCTCAGGCGCGATGCGGTGTGCAAAGGCGCTGGGGAACACCCCCTCCAGGGAAACGGCTACCGGCACATACTGATAGCGGAACAGCTCCGTCGGAGGATCCATGTCGCTCAAGTTCACTTCGTTAGGAGCAGGAGTCACACAGCTGGCGGTGCTGGTAGCCAGCAACACGCGCTTCTCTATGCCGTCATCGCCTCCCACGGCATCTATCGGGCTGACAAACATGCTCATTACTTGTCCCAGATCCTTGGTGACAGGACTGCCTTGGCTTGCCAGCAGCAGCGGCGCAAAAGTCCATGGCAAAGGCTGCAGATTGGTTTGGGCGGGATCGGTGCTCACGTTCACAGGAATAGGCAGGCATTGCATGTCCTGCACCAGTGCCGGATTGATACGGATACCATACCGGAACAGCATCTCCGTGATACCCAGATCCAAAGGCAGCACAGGTGTGTAGCCTTCCGATTGCAGCACCTCTTCGCTCAGCCTGACGCCGTTCACCGCCCACAGTACAGCACCACCGCGCATGATATATTGGTCGATGATGTATTTGTCGGTTTCACTGAATGCCGTTTGTGGATCGGCGATGATGATGGCTTTGTAGGCATCCAGTATGTGTGCGTCGTTGGTCAGTTGCCCGCGATCGACCTGATAGTAACGGCTGAGGGCGGTCATCAGGTCGTAGGTATGCAGTTCGTCGGTCTCGCCGTGGCCTTCGATGAATGCCACACGCGGTGTCTCGTTCTGCAGCACCTGATGCATGGCCTCCATGAAGGCAAACTCCAGCTGCTCGATGCTGGCGTTCAGATTCTCCTCGCCGCTCAGTCCGCGGGTGTTGCGCAATAATGAAGCAACCGCTTTCTTGTCCTTATAACGCACGAGCGCATAGGGATAAACAGTGGTTTGCGCTGTTTTGCCGTTCTGTTCGCGCTCATGGATGATAATGGGCTGCAATCCCAGGGATTCCGCCTCCTCGGTATTTCGGGCATAGGAGCTCTGTACATCCGCATAGACGCTCATCTCCTCGATGGTCTCTTGGGCAGCTTTCTTCAGGCGGCGGAAACCGGCATTGAGGTCGCCCTGCAGATAAAGGGTGATTTCTACAGGGCAGGCGGTAGTGCGTAACAGTTGCTTGGACGCTTCGCTCAAGCTATAGCGCTTGTCGTCCGTCATATCCCAACGAACAGGCAGGAGGCAGACGATGAGATCAATCACCGCCACCACACTAAGCACTATGAGCAAACTGCGCTTGGACATGAATCTTAATAATCGTGTACTTTTTGATGTCCGACTTACTACCGACTTACCTCCGACTTGCCTCCGACTCACCCCCGACTCACCTCCGAGGCGGGATTGAGGGGCCAAATCTTAATAATCGTATATTTTTTTAGTATTACTTGATGGTCTGCCAAACCTCTTCGTCCACTACCACCGGATATTTTGCACGGAGCTGTTTGATCCACTCACGCTCCAGGTAATCCTGATAATCGGTAGTCACTTTGCCTTTCTCGTCTTCCCAAGAAGCCGGTGCTTTCATCTTGCCGGGTTTGCCTATGCAGATCACAATAGGGTATTCCTCGCCGGGAGTGAATACGGCGTTCTTTTGTTTGAAACCGTATTTGTCAACAATAGCGTTCTTGCCCTGCTCCCACATGCCGTGCTGCACTTTGACGAATTTCACGCTGTCGTTGTTGATGCGCTGGTTGATATAGCTCTCGATAGAGTCTTTGTCGGCACTCTTGATAATCGCTTTGGCAGCCTTGGCGCTCACTTGGTCTTTGCATTGCAGCACATAGCCTTTCCATCGCGGTTGCTCCCATGTGTAGTTCTTGCGGTTGGTTTTGAAGAACTGCTCCAGTCCGGCCGTATCTTTGGCGGCTTTGTCCCATACCTCGCGCAGCGAGACATCAAAGAGCAGAATACCGTCGTGATACTCCTGTACCAGATGGCGCAACTCGGGATATTTCTCCTCCAGATGCTCGTCGGCATACTCTTTGACCTCCTTGTCGCTCATGCTCTCGGGCAGGTTGTACTCGGCGCGTGTCTTGCGCGCGAAGCTCTTGGCGGCTTCGTTCATACGCTCGTCGCGCTGCACCTGACGCAGAATCTGCGCACGCATGGAATCAAGGGGCTGGATACCGCGTTCGTCTTCCTTGAGGATGATATGCCAGCCATAGGCAGTACGGACAGGCTCACTGATAGCGGACGGCTGAAGGCTGAAAGCCGCTTGCTCAAACTCTTTCACCATCATACCCTGTCCAAACCATCCCAGTTCGCCTCCGCGCAGACTGCTGCCGCGGTCTTCCGATTCGCGCTGGGCTACTTCGGCAAAGTTCTGAGGGGTCAGTATGGCGGCTATCGAATCAATCTCAGCTTTCTTGGCAGCCGCAATGCTGTCGCCCGCACCGCGGGGAACCATCTTCATGATATGCGATGCTTTCACCTCGCGGTGGTCGCGCTCCTCCTCCACCAGCACGATGTGCCAGCCGTATTGGGTGCGGAAGGGGCGGCTGATTTTGCCGATCTCGGTGTCATACGCAGCCTCCTCCAGCGGATAGACATAGCGGAACGGGGTGATCCATCCCAGCTCGCCTCCTGTCTCTTGTACGTTCGGGTCGGTGCTCAGTTCGCGCGCTACGGCGTCAAACGCCTCGGCGGGCTGGCGCACCAGTTTGGCGCGTTTGCCTTTGCCTTTCAAAACCTCCTTGCCGATAGTGACGCGCTCATAAGCCTCGTTGATTTTGGCGAGTGCTTCTGCTTGCGCAGCGCTGTCAGCGCTCTGGGGGCACTGGATAGCGATGTGTGCGGCGCGGCGGTCTTTTGCCAAATGGCGCCAGCTCAGTTCCACCAGACTGTCAATAGCCTGCTGATCCTGCAGGTATTTGGGAGTAGCCTGTGCGCGGTAGCCTTTCAGTTCTTTCTGGAAAGCCTCGGTGGTGTCAATACCCTGTGCTTCGGCTTCGGCTACCTTGAGTTTGAAATTGATGAACATCTCGCGGTACTCGTCCATGGTTTTAGGATCGATAGCTCCCGCCTGATTGTTTTTCTCATAGATGTACACAAACTCCTCTGCGCTGACCGGCTTGCCGTTGACGGTCATGAGCGTTTTGGATTGTGCTGCAGCGGCGAGGCTAACAGTCATTGCCGCCAGGATGATGAATGTCTTTTTCATACGTATAAATATCAATTGTCAGTTATTAAATATCAATTCTTTTTGAATTGCCTACAAAGAGCGTGCAAAGTTACGATTTTTTTTGCATATATGCAAATAATTTTGTATCTTTGCACTCAAAATCTTAAAGATTATGCTTTCTTCTGTATTAGACCCTCAAATAGTAGCGCAGGCTGAGGCCTTGTTGCGCCAGACGCAAAAGCCTGTTATTTTCACACACATAGCGCCTGACGGCGATGCGATGGGGTCATCGCTGGCGATGTACCATTGGCTTTGTAAAGGCGAATGGCGAATGGCAAATAGCGAAAGCTCCAAGTCGGTGACGGTAGTTGTGCCGAACGCCTATCCGGATTTTCTGGCATGGATGCCCGGAGCGGAGAGCATAGTGGTGTTTGAAGGCAACGAGGAGCAGGCGTCGCGCATCATAGCTGAGGCGGATTTGCATATATGTCTGGATTTCAATGACCCTAAACGTATCGGGCCGGTTGGCGAGAAACTGCTGCTCAATCCATGCCCTAAAATATTGGTGGACCATCATTTGAATCCTGTCAGTTTTGCTACGGTCGCAATCTCGCATCCCGAGGCGTCGTCCACCTGCGAGCTGGTTTACAGGCTGATGGCTGATATTCAAAAAAGTCAGACAGATGAACTCTGCCTGACTAATGCCATTGCCACTTGTCTTTATACCGGACTGATGACCGATACGGGCAATTTCTCCTACAACTCGAATAATCCTGACCTGTATGAAATGATAGCGGGGTTGCTGCGCGCAGGGGTGAACAAAGACGAGATATACAACGCGGTGTTCAATCAATGGTCGCCTGACCGTTTGCGGTTGACGGGCTATTGCCTGTATCGCAAGATGCGGCTGTTCCCGGAGCATCATCTGGCGGTTATCGCCCTGTCGCATGCCGAGCTGAAAGAGTTTCACTTCAAGTCCGGCGATACCGAGGGTATAGTCAACCTGCCGTTGCAGATCCGCGATGTGTATTATTCGATTCTGTTGCGCGAGGAGCCGGCCAAGCCGGGTACCACCCATCCGCGTATCAAGTTCTCGTTCCGCTCGCAGGGCGACAGGCCGGTGAACGTGTATGCCTCCGAGGTATTCCGCGGCGGAGGTCACATGAACGCTTCCGGCGGCGAGCTCTACGGGTCGCTCCAGTCGGCTATGAACCGCCTGCTTGCCACGTATCCCAAATACCTCAAAAAGGAGTAGGCTTAATAACTCTCCTCTGCCGAAGGGAAGGAAAGATCCTTGACGGCGGAGATATAGCTTCCTACAGCACCTTTCACTTCCTCTGCCAAGTTCGCAAAATGGCGGAGGAATTTAGGTTTGAATCCCTGGTTCAGCCCCAGCATGTCGTGCAGCACCAGTACTTGTCCGTCGGTGGCGTTGCCGGCGCCGATGCCTATTACAGGGCAGGATACGGCTTGCGTTACTCTCTCTGCCAGCGCAGCGGGTATTTTCTCCAGTGTGATGGCAAAACAGCCTGCCTCGTCCAGCAGTTTGGCGTCGTGGAGCAGTTTGTCCGCTTCGGCTTCCTCCTTGGCACGCAAGCCGTAACCGCCGAACTGGTTGACCGACTGGGGTGTCAGTCCCAGATGCCCCATTACCGGCACGCCTATCTGTATCATATGCCGGATAGCCGGTAGAACTTCCTCTCCTCCCTCAATCTTGACAGCGTCACAGCCCGATTCCTTGAGGATACGGATAGCGTTTCTGACGCCTTCTTCTTCGCTGACCTGATAGCTGCCGAACGGCATGTCGCAAACGACCAGCGCATGCTGCGCAGCGCGCACCACGCCTTTGGTAAGGAAAATCATCTCATCCACCGTCATGGGCAGGGTGTATTGGTTGCCGCAAACCACATTGCTGGCGCTGTCGCCTACCAGAATCATATCTATTCCTGCTTCATCTACCAGCGAAGCAAGCGTGAAATCATAACTGGTGAGCATGGCGATTTTCTCGCCGTTCTGTTTCATCTGGCGCACCTTGGCGGTCGTCATACGTGTATTTTGTACGTGTACGGACATGATATATGAATTTTGAATTAAAAATTACGAATTGACAAAAACGGCGACAAAATTACTGCTTTTTTTTGATATGTGCAAAAAAAAGTGTACCTTTGCACATTGAAAACAACAAATGATGAAACGAAATACCCTGATTTTTGCCGGATTGTGCCTGTTGACAATCGTGTTCTGGTGCGTGGATGTATGCAGCGGCAGTATATGGCTGTGGCCGTTGAGCGAAGAACTGTCGCCTATGGAGCAGCAGATTATCCATGCTATCCGTTTGCCCAAATCGCTGACCGCTATACTGGCGGGAGCGGCGCTGTCGGTGTCGGGATTGATTATGCAGACACTGTTCCGCAACCCGCTGGCGGGGCCATACACCTTAGGCGTATCGTCCGGCGCCAGTTTCGGCGTTGCGCTGCTGACCATGTGCGGCACGATGTTGAGCTTTCAGTTTTCGGCTGTCAGTTTTCAGGTGCTGTTGCCCTTAGCGGCATGTATAGGCGCCAGCCTGGTGCTGCTGCTGGTAATGGCTGTCAGCAGACGTGTGACCAGCAATGTGAGCCTGTTGATTGTAGGTATGATGTTCGGCTCGATAGCCGGTGCGCTGGTGAGCCTTCTACAGAACTTCGCCAACCCTGATGCGCTGAAGATGTTCATCGTCTGGACGCTGGGTTCGCTCAGCAGTGTAGGGTGGGGCGACATGCAGATGATGGTGCCGGTGCTGTGCGCAGGTGCGCTGTTTGTGGTGCTGGCGCTCAAACCCCTGAACGGACTGATGCTGGGCGAGGATTATGCCCGCGGATTAGGCATCAATGTAGAACGCACGCGCCTGTATATAGTGCTGGCTACGGGGCTGCTGGCGGGCGGGGTGACCGCCTTTTGCGGACCGATTGCTTTCATCGGAGTAGCGGTGCCGCATATAGCCAGAGGGCTGTTCCGCACCTCCAACCACCGTGTCACTATCCCTGCCTCCGCGCTGATAGGTGCCTGCCTGCTGCTGGTATGCGATGTGCTCTGCTCGCTTTTCACCTACCCGCTGCCTATCTCTACCGTGAGTGCGCTATTCGGCGCACCGATGATCATCTGGATTATCCTGAAAAACAAATAGAGCGCCGAAACGCTCTATTTTTGTTGCTGGAACTCCGGAGTTCCGGTTAGTTTCTAAACCGCAGTTCTCCGTCACGCAGTTCAACCACAACGGGCTTCTGCTGATCCACCTTGCCGGCGATGATGGCTTTGCTGAGTTCGTTGAGCACGAGCCGCTGCAATGCTCTCTTGACAGGCCGTGCACCGAACTGCGGGTCGTAGCCCTCCTTGGCGATATAGTCGATAGCGTCATCCGTGACACGCAGGTCAATACCGTTGTGCTCCAGCATCTTGTGTACCTGGCTGATCTGCAGGCCTACGATGTCGCGTATCTGTTTCTCATTCAAAGGCGTGAACATGATGGTCTCGTCGATACGGTTGAGGAACTCCGGCCGGATAGTCTGGCGCAGCAGTTCGAGAACCTGGTTGCGGGTCGTTTCGTGGTCCACACCTTTCTCTTCGTTCTCGCGGATAAGTTGCGAGCCGAGGTTAGAGGTAAGGATGATGAGGGCGTTCTTGAAATTGACCACACGTCCTTTGTTGTCGGTCAGACGTCCGTCGTCCAGTACCTGTAAGAGGACATTGAATACATCCGGATGGGCTTTCTCTATCTCATCGAAGAGTACGACGGAGTAGGGTTTGCGGCGGATAGCCTCGGTGAGCTGACCGCCCTCGTCGTAGCCTACGTATCCCGGAGGGGCACCGATAAGCCGGGTGGCGGAGAATTTCTCCTGATACTCGCTCATATCGATACGCGTCATCATGTTCTCGTCGTCGAAGAGATAGTCGGCGAGTGCTTTCGCCAGTTCGGTCTTGCCGACGCCTGTGGTGCCGAGGAAGATGAAGGAGCCGATAGGCCGTTTGGGATCCTGCAATCCGGCACGGCTGCGGCGGATAGCATCGCTGACGGCGGCGATGGCTTCGTCCTGACCTACGACGCGCTTATGCAACTCTTCCTCCAGATGGAGCAGTTTGTCGCGCTCGGACTGCATCATCTTGGTCACAGGAATACCCGTCCAGCGTGCTACTACTTCGGCTATATCGTCTTCATCGACTTCCTCTTTGATGAGGCTTTCGCCGGAGATGGCATGGAGGGCGTCTTGCGCCGCCTTGATATTGGCTTCAGCCTGCTGGATGCGGCTGTAGCGTATCTCAGCC
Organism: Paludibacteraceae bacterium; assembly: GCA_017478725.1. GTDB lineage: Bacteria > Bacteroidota > Bacteroidia > Bacteroidales > Paludibacteraceae > Colicola. The sequence continues at coordinate 36,027 of JAFVDD010000014.1, read as the reverse complement.
ACTTTGCCGTAATCGCCTTCGCGCTCGGCTACTTCGGCTTCGTGCTTCATCTGCTCGATACGCGCTTTCTCGTTCTGGATAGTAGCCACATAGCCTTTCTCCTTGTTCCAGCGTGCGTTGAGTTCGTCAGATTTGGCTTTGAGCTCTGACAGCTGCTCCTCTATGCCTTTCAGCTTCGCTTCATCGCGGTCGCGTTTGATAGCCTCGCGTTCGATCTCCAGTTGCTTGATCTGGCGGTCGAGAGAGTCTATCTCTTCCGGCTTGGAGTCCACCTCCAGCCTCAGTTTGGCTGCGGCTTCATCAACGAGGTCGATAGCTTTGTCCGGCAGAAAACGATCGGTGATATAACGTGCGGAGAGGGTGACGGCGGCAATGATAGCGTCGTCCTTGATACGTACCTTGTGGTGCGTCTCGTAGCGCTCTTTGAGGCCACGGAGGATAGAGATAGTCGCCGCCTCGTCCGGCTCGTCCACCATGACGACCTGGAACCGTCGCTCGAGGGCTTTGTCGGTCTCGAAATATTTCTGATATTCGTCAAGCGTGGTGGCACCGATGGCACGCAGGTCGCCACGCGCCAGCGCAGGTTTCAATATATTGGCGGCATCCATCGCGCCGGAGGATTTGCCTGCGCCGACGAGGGTGTGTATCTCATCGATGAAAAGGATGATCTCGCCTGCGGCAGCCACTACTTCGTTGACCACGCCTTTCAGTCGTTCCTCGAACTCGCCCTGGTATTTGGCACCGGCAATCAGTGCGCCCATGTCAAGGGAGTAGATCTGTTTCTTTTTGAGGTTCTCGGGCACGTCGCCACGTATGATACGATGGGCGAGGCCTTCGGCGATAGCCGTTTTGCCCACACCTGGTTCGCCGATGAGAATAGGGTTGTTTTTGGTTCGGCGTGAGAGGATTTGCAGTACGCGCCGTATCTCGTCGTCACGTCCGATGACGGGATCGAGTTTGCCTTCGCGTGCCCGCTCGCAGAGGTTGATAGCGAACTTGCGGAGGTTCTCTTGGTTGTTTTGTGTGTTAGTCGTGTTCATAGTCGTATGTCGTTTAGTTAATAAATATCTACTCTTATAGCCGGCTAGGCAACTAGTCAACTAGTTCACTTATGCTTCCACAAACCCTGCGCCAAATGCGCTGCGACTGACAAAATGGCAGATTCGGTATTAGCCATAAGACAAGCAACCGTCAGCCATCCAACACAAAAACTCCCGCAGCATTTACCTGCTACGGGAGTAAGAACTCTTGGATTCTGGAAATCTGGAATTCCAGTTTTCAGGATTGTACAGAACCTTACTTAACCGCTGCCCCCAGGACGTTGAACTCTTTGCCGTCGCGGAGGCGTTTTAGTCGTGGTAAAGAAGTGAGTGGGTTGCATCGTAAATCAGTACATAAGGATTTCCATTTTCATCGTTGTGAATTTTGAAAGCGAAATGAAAATCTTCTGCAATCAACTCGCGGTATCGTTTAGCACGCCAAACTCTTTTATAGCGGGCTAACGGATAAATATAGGGGTTTACTTGAAGAAATTTGAGGGCAGCATAAAGCCGTTCTTTCTTTTGCTCAACAACAGCGATATCTAAAGCGGGATGCAGATTGAGAGCAGCAGAATAGAAATTTTCAATAGCTTCGTGTACTTTTAAATCAATGATAACAGTCATACTTCCACACTGCTGTAATGCTGTTGAATAATTTTTTCGATGCGCTGTTTGGATTCATCAAGCGTGATGCAGTGAGTCATTGCTTCCTGAAGAGAATATGTTTCATTCGTGTTCATGGGTGACCTCCTTATTGATTATACCTCATATGTTTGAAGTAGTTCTGGAAATTCGCTGCAAAGATACAATAAATTTTTTATATATGCAAGAAAAGGAGCGAAATTTTGCAATTTCACTCCCTTTCCAGTTTGGGTTCAATAGGCTTCAGCCTATGCTGTTTCGCTATTTCACGATAGCCCCCAGGACGTTGAACTCTTTGCCGTCGCGGAGGATGATCAACTGACCGTCACGGATCACCTTAACCGTCTTAACGGCAGCATCGGTATTATCGAGGGCGGCAGGAATATCAGTCTTGGTGAAAGTAACTTTATAGAAGCGCAACATGTTAGCCGCGGGAGTCTCAAGCATTTCAATACCTTCAATCAGCACTATGCCTGCTGGAACAGCAATCTCCGGTGTTGTAACTTTATCCGTTTTCTTAGCACCTGCCTCTGTGTCAACACCATTAATATATACGTTACGTGCAACATCTTTTGTGCCGGTATTGCTGAATACAACACTTACATTACCCGGAACTGTTGTCTCAAAGCGAAGCTTATGACCTTGTGCATAGCTGTTGTTGTCACGGTTAGCGAACTGAAGCATACCTTCGAGAGACTCTGCCTTGAACGATGCGTCAGGCGAAGGTAATACATCTGCAAAGTTGAACCATTCGTTGCGTGTCGGAGTGGTTGCGTCCGTAAATTCAGGAGCTTTTCCGCCTGCCTTCGTCCAATCCCAGGTTGTGCTCTCGCTGATAGCAACCAGTTCGGTAGCGGCAGCACGGGTGTAGGTGATAGTGTATTCTTTCGTGCTCTCATCCTCAGCGGTAACAGTAATGGTTACAGTGCCGGCTTTGTCATCAACTACTGCTGTGGTTGCATAGGGAGCGTCAGCAGCGGTAGCAGTTACAGCGAGTGCCTCATAGATGCCGATCTCGCCGATTGCATAAGCCAAAACAGCCGGATCAAAACCTTCAACAGTAGTACCGTTTACTTTCAGGTCGCTTAGAGTAGCGTCTGTGCCAACGGCTACGGTAACATCTATGTCATCCACTTTCCATGCGCCTGCCTCGTTGAACTGGTTGCGTGCCCACGCTGCATAAGTGTATGTACCGGCTGTTTCAGGGGTGAAAGTCAATGTGGCGGAATGCTCGTTTTCTACAACTGCTCCCATCAATGTCCAATAAATAGTATCGGCAGCATTATCTGTTACAACCGACAAGGTTACTTCCTGACCGATACGTGCGGAAGAAGGACCTTGTACTTCAATCGTATTTACCGGAGATTTCGCACTGACTGTCAAGGTTACGCTTTCTTCTACTGCGCAGTAAGTTTCATCAGCCTCTTGAGTGGCGGTAATGACAAACTCTCCGGCTACATTTGCAGTAAACTTGCCATCGGCGATAGTGTAATCCTCTGCGTCAGCAGCCTCTCCGTCAAGAGTTACAGCAAACGCTACGTCGTTGGTGTTCGAAGAAGAGAATGCCAAATCCTTTGCATCGCCTACAAAGATACTTGCATCATCGGCAATCGTTGCCTCAGGATCGGTGCAATAAGGACTAGCAAAACGAACTTGAGCTGTCAAGCAGTTGCTGCTATTCCCGGAAGTCAGAAGAATTACATATTCTTCATCGGCATTCAAAGTAGCAGTTAATACATAATAATTACTATTGTATTTCCCCTCGCCTAAAGTTTCTACAAAGTCCCAAGCATCAGCATTCTTTTTAAATACCTGAATATAGAGAGTTTTGTTGTCTTTAGTACTATTAGATTTTGTCAATGCTGCAAACTCGCAGCAGTTTTTTACGCGGATTCCTGCATAACGCCCATTATGAATTCCCCAAGCGCGGTTCCAGGACGTATTAAAACCATATTTTTCTGCATCTGTTAAACCGTCTGCAAGAGATATGGTTCCGGCGGAGTTTCCACCATCATTTTTAGGACCTTTAATCCATGTAACTTTGTTGGCTTTCATTTGTGTACGAATCGTATCAAGATCGTAAACAAAATACTGTTTGCCATCCTTCACAGCATTTGTGATGGCGTACAATTCGGCATCTTTAACCTTCGCGTCATAAGTCGTAGAAGGCGTAGCGTCTGCCGGAAGTGTAGGATCCGCAGCCCACATGCTGAAACTGGCTAGCATAGCGGCGGCTAAAGTAAATAATTTTTTCATAATAAATAAAAGTTAAAAGTTAAACAAAAAAGTTTGGGGTTTTATATAGCGTGTTGCTATTTCTGTTTTAGTCTTTTATCCAAAGGTAATGCCGAACTGGGCGTCCGTGCGCTTCCCTTATCTCTGTTTTGAATTTTCGCGAGTCCCGGTCAAGGGCTACCCATAGTAGATAGCCGGCTGCTTGCCCTGCCTGCTGAACGGCATCATCGTGTTTAGCAGGGTCTGCATCGGGGTTGTAGAAATTGTACAAAGCTTGCATCGGAGTACTCTCCCAATTGAAGTTCACTCCGCCGAGAAAATCAGAGGCGGAGAACCATGTCTCAGGGAACGCCTTGCACCATGCACGGGCAGCACCTTGCAGAAAATCAACCATTGATGCTGTGTCAACATAGAGAAATACAGGCTGATTTCTGCCATTAGTAGTAGGCTTGTTGATAATCATGATATTTTGCCCTTGATCCGTGTCGGGCGCAACGGTTAAAAGTTAAATGAAAAAGTTTGGTATATCTCAATATCCTACATAGGGGGGACAAACCGTGGTGGTACAACTAACTACAAGGGGCACAGCATAGTTGTCCCTTGCGAAAATGAGTTATAATCAATGATAAAAGAGATGCTTGCACATCTTGGTAAAATTAAAAGTTAAATGAATAAAGTTTGGTATATAGCGTTGATGCTATTTGTCTTCTTGGTTGTAGTTCAAGGTGTCGTGAACTACATCGTGGTAATAGAGCACTGTTTCGCCTGTCGGTAAACTATACAACTTGTATGCAAAATGGAACTGCTCTACGTATAGTTCTTTGTATCCTGCCGTTTGCCAATCTTTCCGATATGGTTGAGTGTTCATTTTTCCGGCAATAGCTGCAAAATCATACATGGCGCGTTCTAATCGGTCAATCTTTGCCAGAACTGTCGGGTAATCAAGTGTGATGTGTTTTTTCATGCTTTCATCATAGAAATCATTCAACACTTGATAGACATGTTTGTCAATAAATACCTTCATGCCTGATAGAATGTGCGTGCATTTTCACGGAGCATATTCATAGCTTCATGTAAGGGTATAGCGTTGGCATCTAATTGTGACTGAGTTATTTCGGGGTAAGCGGGCTTGAGTTTGATGTACTCAATATACTCCAAAACTTCATTCAGCATCTTTTCGTCCTCGACCATAGATCCCATGGCATTGATGAAACGCTTGCTTGCTATTGTTTGAGCGGCACTCATTGTAGTCGTTAGTTATATTTGCCTTTTTTAGCCTTGATTTTAGTATCAAATCCCGACTTGCCTCCGATGTACTCCCGATGCGATACCGAGATTACCCCGATAAGGTGTCTATATTTCGGATGCAAAGATACTATAAAAAAATGACATACGCAAGCGCGTATGCCAAGTTTATTGCATTTTACCCAAAATTCGTCAATTTTTCGCATTCAGGCTTTGCAGCCAACGGAGCAGTTCCGGCATGGAGGGGAAGACGCGGTCGGCATGCTCGGCGTAGAGGAGCGAGTCATCCAGCGGGCCGGTGTTAACGGCAATCGTGAAGAGGTCAGCGGCTTTGCCGGAGCGGACGCCCAAAGGTGCGTTCTCAATGACGCAGCACTCATGCTTGCTATACCCCGACCGCTCCCATGCCTTGAGGTACGGCTCAGGCGAGGGTTTGCCGTGGGTGACATCAAAAGCGGTGATCATCCGTTCGCGGGTGAAGATGCCGGGGAAGACACGGTTGACATGCTCCAGCAGCGATTTCTGTCCGCTGCCGGTCACAATCCAGCACTCAACCCCTTGCTCATGCAGCCATTCCAGCAGTTCCGTAGCTCCGGGTACCGGTGCCGCCCCTTCGGGACACATGCGTCGGAAGGCTTCCGTCTTCTCACGATAGATAGCCGCAACGGTTTGAGGATCGCCTTGCTCGCCCTTCATCTCAAACGCCTCTCGGATGACATCTTCGCCCGTGCGGCCTTCGTTGATATAAGTGGCTTCCGCATCAAAATCCAGTCCATGGCGCTTCATGGTCTCCTCCCATGCGACGGCGTGCACCGGCATCGAGTCGAACAGGGTGCCGTCCATGTCGAAGAAGAAGGCTTTGAAGGACCGGCTTCGCCTCTTGCCGAAGATGGCGGAACCGATGCGGACGGAGGTGGCGCCGCAGTCGATGGCTATGAGGTAGTCGTCGCTCATGCCCATAGAGAGATTTACCATTGGGTCATTTACCATTTGGCCATTTATCCGGTCATATAGTGATTTCGTCAGATGGAAGCAGCGGCGAATCTCGGTCGGGTCGTCCGTGTTGGTAGCCATCGCCATCAATCCTAACACTCGTGTGTTAGGAAATGTACGATTTAACGATTTACGATTTACGATTTCGGTTATCTCTTCCGGCGAGAAGCCCGTTTTGGTCTCTTCGCGCGCCACATGCACCTCCAGCAGCACGTCCTGAACGAACCCCTGTCTGGCGGCTTCATCGTTGATAGCGCGGAGGAGTTTGAGCGAATCGACACTCTCAATCAGGCAGGGGCGCAGTTGCAGCAAGTCGCGCACCTTGTTGGTCTGCAGGTGGCCGATAAAATGCCAGCGGATATCGGATGGCAGCACGGGCACTTTGCGTTGCAGTTCCTGCACGCGGCTCTCGCCGAAATGGCGTTCGCCTGCTTCGTACGCCTCGCGAATGGCTTCAACGGGCTGGAATTTGCTGACGCACACCAATGTCACTCCCTCGGGGATGTGCTCGCGAACGGCTCTTATCTGTTCTCTAACCATTGTACGTAGGGAGTGATATAGCGTTGTTTTTTGTCGTCGTAGATAGTGCGAATGTCCACCATAATGCCGGTTTCATATACATTCGCCAGCTCGTCATTGACGGCATTGCCGAAGAAACAGAGGTCGTTGGTGAGGTTGAGATAGGCGGAGAACATAGGCGGAATGACGGCTCCCTGTTCGCGGATGGCGCGCTGCAGAATATGGTAGTTCTCCTGCGGGTCGGATCCCTCGAAAGGCGACTGAGCCAGCGGCTCTATCGCCAGCGGTTGGTAGGGCGCAATGAGTCCCTCCTCGCCGTGGTGGTAGAGGTCCAGGTAATTGTATATCAGCCGGCGTGCCGCCCCATTGTAGTCGGGATAGATGGTCACTTTGCCGATCATGTATTGCAGCTCGGGATGGTTATGCACCAGCGCACCGATGCCGTCCCATATATTATCCAGCGCAAAGAGGGCTTTGATTCCCATTTCTCGTGTCTGGTAGAGCGGTTGCACGAACGCGCGGCCGAACTCGATGGTGGACGGCAAATAGTCGCGGATGAACCGCTCGGAGTAATGAAACAGATGCGCCGAGGTGATATACGGCTGCATCTCGCCTGCCGGGTTGGGACGCAGCTCCGCCTCGGATCCGAGCAGGTAGCGGTAGCCGCCTGCTATCTGCCGGTGGTCTGGATCCCATACGATGAGCTGGTGGTAGGGACGGGGCATGGTGTCCATGTCGTCTATATCCATCTCTTCGCCGGTAGCGCCTCCTCCGGCGCGATAGCTGATCTCACGCAGGCGCGCAATCTCGCGCATGACATTGGGACACTCGTGAGCAGTGATGTCGTAAATCAGGTTGCCCGCTTTGTTGCTCGGACGGAGCAGATGCCCCTCCAGTTCGGAGAGCAGCAAATCGGTGTCAACGGGAGGTATGATAGGTTTCATATACAATATGTTTTACGTACTCCGCCCATTGGGCAGGCGTACGGCTGTTATCGAATGTGGTGTAAGGGATAGGCGGCATGACGTGTACGCGGAAATGCTTGCCGCGTGCGCCGTACATCTCGTTCACCAGATAGAGCATTTCAATATTCAGTTTGATGCCCAGCCATTTGCGCAGGAGTGCCAGGATATAGAAGAAGCGGCTGTTTCTTCCCTCAAAATAGACAGGCACCACGTCGCGTTGGTATTCGCGTGCGCGCTGTACGAAGTTCTTGTGCCACTCAAGATCCTGAATGACCCATTGGCGGTTGATGCGCTGCAGGCGGCTGCAAGCACCGGCAGGAAAGGTGAGCACATCGGTCTGAGACTGCCACATCTGCTGTTGCTGCATCGCCTGCTCGCGGCTCAGGCGGCTGGTTTTGCTCACCGGCGCCCACAGACCTGCTATGGGTTCCATGAACATCAGCAGTTCGTTGACAATCACTTTGAGTTCGCGTGAGTTTGGACGGCTGCGGTGAATCATCTGCGCAATGATCATTCCGTCCAGACCGCCCAGCGGATGGTTGCTGACAAAAATGACAGGACGGTCGTCGGTAGGGATATGTTCCGTACCGGTGATAGAAGCCGAGCAGCCCAGTTCCTCCGCAATCACCAGATCAATGAACTCATAGTTCTGCTTGTCCGGATACTTGCGCAGAAACGCATTCATCTCTTTGACATGCGTGATCCGCTTCAGGTACCGGATCAGGAAATCCGGCACTTTCGCTTTAGGCGCCTTGCTTTTCAATATGGCCCGTATATCAAACTGCAGCATGGGCACGAAGGTTAATTAACCGCGCGGATGACATCCATGATCGGCGATTTGGCTACGGAGATAATCTCGCAGTCATAGGTGCCGAGATACTGTTTGAGCGCATGTACGGCGTCGTCCAGCATGGAAGCCTGAACCAATACGGAAACGGCTTTGCGTGTCTCCTTGTCGCCGTCGATAGTGATCATCTCCACGCGTCCTTTGTACCAGTATTCGCCGCCGTCGTTGGGGAAGATGTCAAAGAACTGCACTTTCTTGCAACTCGGTACTTCGCAATCGCCGAAGATAAAGGGTTTGATTTCCTCCATCAGGCGGTTTTCCACATCAGCGCAGTTGAGACCCTCTACCAGATAGGTCTCTTTCACTTTGTTGGGATTGTCTTCGCCGGTCTGGCGTTGATAGTTTACTTTGATTTCGTAGAAAAGCATAAAGGTATTTACTTATTTAGTTAGTTTAATATTTGCGCATTTGCTTTTGCATTTACAGATTACTCATTTATTCGAACAGGAGTCCGGCAATGCCGGTGGCATCTATTTTGCCTTCCGGCATGGGCCGCAGTGCGCCTGACCAGAACAACAGCGGCGAACGCGGCTGTTCGTCAATCACGCGGTCGATAGGCTGTTTGTCGTTCTGCATCAGTTGCCATCCGGGCTGGAGCATGAAGACCACATCGCCCGTGTGGCGTTTGCTGAGGGTGGATGCCAAAGGCGGATAGAGCACCGCTTCGTGTGCCGGCATGGCTGTCTGCACGCCCTCGAAATCCATCAGGAAATTAGCTACCTGGCGCTGTATGGTTTCCAGATTAAGACGTTTTTGCTCGATGAGCGTGCGGTTGAGATAGACCGACTGGCCGTAGCCTCCGTCCACCCACCGCTCATGGCCGTAGATAGCCATCAGGTAGGTGCCTGTCAGGGCTGCGGCGCGATCCACATTGAATTGCTGTACAGGCATGTGTATGTCAGCCAGCGTGCCCGGCGCAACGCCCAGCACCGGTCTGCCTACCACCAGTATCTGGTAGTTCTCGCGCCCGATACGGCGGTTCAGTTGCTCCATCAGATAGCCTAAATCCTGATTGAGCCAGAGGTACATGTCCTCATGCTCGGCGGAGGCGATGCGGTCGCCCGTGGCTTGCGGACTGAGAGTATTGAGGTTCAGCAGCAGCATATCCGGCTGCGCATCCACGCCGAGTTTCTCGGACTGCTGCATTGCCAGCGCCAGCTCAATGACCAGCGTGTTAGCTACCGGCGAGCAGGGCAGCACTTGGGCGGATTCGTAAGCAAACCCTTTCTTGCGCTCCTGGGCGGTAGGGCAGGCATAGGCCGGGATGTCCATCCGCGGCAGCCATTGGCGTGCCGCGAGAGTAGGGATACGCATGCTCTGGTTCTGATCGTAGGCGGCGGAGGGCAGACCCTCGCTGTAGGCAGACGATGCCACCCATTGCAGTCCCTCGCTGTCGAGCCAGCAGCAGGCGTTGGCCGTGTGACCCGCCATCAGCACGGTTGTTTCCGGACGGATGCCTATGGCGTAGATCTTGGCGGCAGGATAGAGCAGGCGCATGCGGTCGCTGATTGTCCGGCTCAGCAACGCCTTGGCGGAGAGGGTCAGCGGTGTGCCGATACCCTTGGCTGCAGGATCGTCCAGCATACCATGTAGCTCGCGGTCGCGGCGGAGGAAATAATAATCCATTGTATAGCCGTGGCGGTCAGGCGTAGTGCCGGCCATGAGCGTGGCGGTCGTCTCGTTGCCGCCGTACACCTCATGGGGAAAAGTGACGGTCGTCTGGTATGCCTCCTCGCTCAGCGTACGCAGACCGCCTTTCTGCCAATAAGGACGCAGCAGCGTCAGGTTGTCGCTATCCAGACCGTCCACTACAGCCACTACCGTCAGGCGTGGCGCAGCAAAAGTAAGGACGGATATAAGGCTGATTACCAGCGTAGTATGTATATAAGTCGTGCGCATAAATGTGTCAACGGAAGGATGAGTAACCGCCATCCGAAACCTACCAGCGGATGGCAAGAGAAAAACGTCAGGAATGTCACTATCAGGAGCAGCAGCAAATAGGGGACTGCCATAGCCGCCTCCACTCCCCATGACCAGCGTTTGCGGCGGCGGTCAAACCAACTGACGGCTGCTATCACCAGAAAATACAACGCCAGTCCCAACTCCCACGACGCATACCACGGCGTGCGTGCGACAGTAAAGGGCCGGATGCGGCTTTGGGCTACCAGCGGCGTGCCGTCCGCCATGTGCGCCTGCTCGATGAACAGCATGAGTTCTTCGGGCAGAAACAGACGCTGCTCGCTGGTCATGGGTTGGTCGGCTTTGGGCCCGAACAGCAGATTGATGCCGGCGTTCGCCCACGAATGGGCACCCGTGTAATGGCGTATGAACCGGCGGTAGGTAGAGCCCGTATAGCCCGTATAGCCGGAATAGACGGAATCGCCTAACGCGTTGGCTATCAGATAGTAAGGACGCGTAGCGCAGTTGTCGAACACGAAATTATAGAGGTACATCCTGTTCTCAGGCTCATAATTGGTCAGAAGGGCTTGCCACACAGCCTCGCGCTGCGGAGCGCTCAGGTTGAGCACCTGCTCATACACAGGGCGGCCGGTTTGCCGGTATTCGTACAAGAACCACGGCATCGTGCTTACTCCAAGCTGATACCATGTCTCGCCTTTGACAAATTTCCAATAGAAATGGTCGGTATTGAAATCAAAAATACCGTAGTTGAACGCTATATCCAACTCATTCTGCGGGTCGTAGATGCGCAGTGCCGTATGGCCGTAGCGTGTGTAGAGCTCTTCGCCCGGCGTGCAGGTGATGAGCGATATGCGTGCGTCGCTGCTCAGTGTCCGAGCGCTGAGCGTCCAGGTTGTTACAACCGACAACAGTATGATATACAGCCTTTTATGATACATAGCATGCTATTGCATAAGGAAAGAAAGTACAGCTCAACCCCAGCAGCCATCCGGCAGCCACCTGAGCGGAGGTATGGGCATTGAGATACAGCCGCGCCCACATCAGCACAAGCGTCACAGCCAGCCAGCCGGCCAGCATACCCCACGAGGGCATGATGCCGCTGCCGAGACAGAAACTCAGTATGCCGCCCAGCAATCCGCCCAAGCCGGTCAGGTGGGCGCTGATTTTCCACCAATGGTTGATCACAGCAACCAGACCGATAGCTATAGTGGCTCCTACTGCCACCAGACTGATGTATGCCGGTGCGTGCAGGACATAGGCGAGCAGGTAGGTCCAGAAGCCAAAGCCAAGGGCTGTATATAAATAAGGATACGTGCGCTCGCGCGCATTGAAGATTTGCATGCTGCTCACTTTGCCCTTGCGTATCAGCGACCATATGGCGGTGGCTGGCAGGATACAGGTAAGCAACAGTGTGCCGCACAGCGCCACTATGACCCACACCGCCGGTATGCGGTGGTCAGCCGAATAGGCATAGCAGAACAGCGCCATGCCATAAGTGGGTACAAAAAGCGGGTAGAGCGCAACGCTCAGAGCCCGGGCTACTATGTCAAGCACTTGTTTCACAGGGTCTTACGCAGGCGTGCAACGGGTATGTTCAACAGGTCGCGGTATTTGGCTACCGTCCGTCGGGCGATAGGATAACCTTTCTCGCGGAGCGCATCCACCAACTGTTCGTCGGTGAGCGGCGAACGCTTGTCCTCGCCCTCCACCAACTCCTGCAAAATCTTCTTGATCTCACGCGTAGAGACCTCATCACCCTCGCTGTTGGTCATACCTTCGGAGAAGAAATATTTGAGCGGGTAGATACCAAACCGCGTCTCTACGTACTTGCTGTTGCTCACACGGGAGATAGTGGACACGTCATAACCGGTGCGGTCGGCTATGTCCTGGAGAATCATGGGCTTGAGGCTGGTCTCTTCGCCGTCAAGGAAGAAATCGTATTGGAATTTGAGGATGGCGGTCATCGTTTTCATCAGCGTTTCGTTGCGCTGGCGGATAGCGTCGATAAACCATTTGGCGGCATCGAGTTTGGAGCGGATGAACTGGGCCGCCTGCCGCGTCTCGGCATTCTGGGGCATAGCGCTGTAATCCACCAGCATGTCGCTGTATTCGCGGCTGACATGCAGTTCGGGTATGTCGCCTGTATTGAGCACCACAAACAGTTCGTCGTCGCGGTTCTCAATCGTGAAATCCGGGATGATCGTCTCGCGCTGGGTCTCATAGACCGAGCCGGTGAAGGCGTTTGCAGGTTTTTGGTTGAGGTGGACAATCTCCTGAACAGCCTGCTGGAAAAGCGCATCGCTACAGCCGATACGCTGGATGATTTTGTCGAAATGGTGCTTGGAGAATGCTTCGAAATAGTTGCTGAGAATGGTGTATGCCAGCTGAACCGCCTCGGTCTGCGGCTTGCGCTTGAGCTGGGTAAGCAGGCATTCCCGCAAATCAAAACTGGCTATACCGGCAGGGTCGAACTGCTTGATCTGGCGAACGATATCCTCCATCTCTTCGTCGCTCACCACCATCTGCTCCTGAAACATCAGGTCGTCCACCAGCTGTTCGGTGGTGCGCCTCAGATAACCGTCATCGTCTATATTGCCCAGCACCCATTTGGCTATATGGCGCTGCGGCTTGGTCATCTTGGTGAGGTATATCTGTGATTTCAGTTCCTCTATCAAGCTGTTGCCGCCTATGATAGGTACCTCGCGGCGGTCTTCGTCGGCAGGGCTGTATTGCTGACGCAGCATGTAGCTCGGCGTCTCGTCGTCCGACACATACTGCTCATAGTTGAAATCTTCGTTCTGCAGCGGGTCACGGCCGGCGTCTTCATATTCGTCGCCGAAACCCTCGTATTCATCCTCGAAATGCTCCGCCGTCTCTGTCTCGTCACGACCTTCCTCCAGCGCAGGGTTTTCCTGCAACTCCTCGTTGATGCGCTTGCTCAGCTCGATAGAGGGCAGCTCGAGCATGCGGATGACCTGAATCTGAGTAGGCGACAACTTGGTCGTCTGCGTCATCGTTTGATTAAGACCGAAACTTTGCATAACCATTAAACTTTAAGCATTATACCAATTCCAGCACCGCTGACGTTATATACGCCAGCTGCTCCTCATCCAGCTCGGTGTGCATGGGCAGCGACAGTACGCAGCCTGCCAGCCTCTCAGCCACGGGGAAATCGCCGTCGTTGTAGCGAGGGTCGAGGTACGCCTTTTGCTGATGCAGCGGCACGGGGTAATAAATCATAGCGGGAATACCGCGTTCCGCCAAGCCTTCGCGCAGCCGGTCGCGGTCGGCGCCGGTCACGCGCAGCGTGTATTGGTGGAACACATGGGTTGAACGGGTCTGACGGCCGGGGATGAGCAGTTTGCTGTTGCCGGCAAACGCCTTGTCGTAATACGCAGCGGCACGCTGACGGGCTGCGATGTAGTCATCCAGATGCGGCAGTTTGGCATCCAGCACCGCAGCCTGAATACTATCCAGACGGCTGTTGACGCCTATCATGTCGTGGTGGTAGCGGACAACCATGCCGTGGTTGGCTATAGCCCGCATCCGCGCTGCCAGATCATCGTTGTTGGTGAAGATGGCGCCGCCGTCGCCATAGCAGCCCAGGTTTTTAGAGGGGAAGAAACTGGTGCAGCCGATGTCGCCGATAGTGCCTGCCTGCCGGGTATGACCGTCGGCAAAGGTGTACCGGGAGCCGATAGCCTGACAGGCGTCCTCCACTACATACAGATGGTGCTCCTGCGCCAGTTGCATCAGCGGCTCCATGTCAGCGCACTGACCGAACAGGTGTACCGGCACGATGGCTTTGGTACGCGGAGTGATGGCGCGGCGGACGGCATTGATATCCATGTTCATCGTATCCCAGTCCACATCCACCACTACGGGTGTCAGACCCAGCAAAGCCACCACTTCGGCGGTAGCGATGAACGTAAAGGTAGGAGTGATCACTTCGTCGCCGGCTTTCAGGCCGAGCCCCATCAGGGCTATCTGCAGCGCATCCGTGCCGTTGCCTACAGGGATAACATGTTTGGCACCCGTGTATTGCTCCAGATGCTCCTGAAACTCAGTGACTTTCTTGCCCTTGATGAATGCGGCGGAGTCGATGACCTCCTGAATGCCGGCATCTATCTCTTGTTTGATGTGTTGGTACTGCGTCTGCAGGTCCACCATTTGAATCTTTTTCATGCGAAACAGTAAACTAAGTTATTGCTCTAATAGAAATTCCACTACCCCTGGGTATGCCCAAGCGGTAGTAATATACGGGTTGGAATAAACCAGCGTCACGTCCAGCTTCTCTTTCATCTCCGGCGAATAGCGGCATACGGCACGCACATGTTCGTCGGTTACCTGGCTGAAATGGCTGATACCCACACGGACGGTCACCTCCACTTCACGGGGGAAGATGCGGATGCGATAGCCTTCCGGCACTCCGTCCACCAGGATGGGGATGATCATTTTCTTCTCGGTGAAACGCTCGGTAATGATGCGCACATCTACGCTGTCGGTGTTGGAGCGTATGTTGTCGGGCAGAGCCAGAGCCATGCGCAGGGTAGTGGTGTCCATAAGGTCGGTGCGAGCAGTAGGCCGGGTGAAGATGGTGTCAATAGGCTCCAACCGTTCGGCTGCGCCATATATCTTTGCTCTGGTGCGGGAGAGTACAGGCTTGCCTACCGGCTGATATTCGGGCGCCGGACGCCAGTCGTCTGCCACAGCGAGAACAACGGTTTTCTCCTGCTCGGTGTAATAATCGCAAATGATTTCTTCCGGCGCTATCTCGATGAGACGGCTGGTGCCTTGCAGCAGGTCGCTGATGCTGCGTCGCAAAGCATCGGCGGTGATATGCACGGACCCTTTCTCGCCGTGCAGATAGGGACGCAGGTCGATGGTCAGACGGAGAGGCTCCCGATGGTAAGCACTCAGGCGTGCACCGGCATCCCGTATCTCCACCATGATGGTGTCCGGCAAACCGTTTCCGCTGAAAGCCAGCGTGCCCGGCGCATCGGTGTAGTTGACCAGCACCGGCACACGCGTATTACGCGCTGATTGCATCGCGTGCCCGTACCAGACTAAGGCGGCGAGCACTACGAACAGCGCATACGTCAGCACCTCTCTCCACTTAATCTTGCCGGCTATCCGTTTCACCATACCCGTTTGCCATTAACCATTCGGCCATTACCGTTACTTCTTCTCCTGTTGTGCCTGGGCGTCGGAAGCGTCCGCATAAACGCTGTCCTTGCTTACCTTGATGGTCACATCTTTGGCAATAGTGATGATGAAGGTGGTGTCCTGAACCTCCTTGATCTCACCATAGATACCGCCGGCAGTAACCACCTTGTCGCCTTTTTTCATGGCTTCGCGTTGCTGCTGCAGCTCTTTCTGTTTTTTGGTCTGGGGACGAATCATGAAGAAATAGAAAACAACGAAGATGAGAATCATCATCACCCAGAACGTCCATTGGTTACCTTGTTGCGCAGCGCCTAACTCGGCCTGCAAAAGAATTAAATTCAGCATAATCTTTAGTTCTTATAAAGTTGTTTGTGTGTTAATTGTGCATCGGTTCAAGTAGCAGACCTTGCGCCGACCTTGCGCAGGTCCTATACATGTCTGAGAGTGGCGGCTTTGAGAAGACTGTTGTCCTGCTTCATGTCGCGGAGAATCTCATTGAGAATACCGTTGATGAACTGATAGCTCTTTTCGCCGGAATACTCTTTGGCAAGTTCGATGTATTCGTTCATGGAGACGGTGAGCGCAATCTGGTCAAACTCCATAATCTCCGCCAGGGCGGTTACCAGGATAATCCGGTCCATATAGGCTATACGGTCCGCCTCCCAACCCTTGAGGTGGGTGTTGATGAGTTCTTCGTACCGGCTATGATTGCGGATAGCGGCATCCAGCAGGTCTGTTGCGAATTTGACTTCCGATTCGTCGTCAAACATAGGCAGCAACTCCGTTTCGGGCGTACTATTCTCCGTAAACCGTTTCACCGTCTTGATCACATAACTCAGCACTACGTCCAAATCGGTAGTCCAGTTGGCTTTGTCCAGCACAACCTCCATCTCGTCCAGAGCGTCCAGCAACTCATTGTTCTGAGGCAGCATGTTCTGGTATATCTTGCGCCACAACTGCTTGTCGCTGTCATAGGAGTTCTCCGCCGATGCCATGTATTGACGGTAGAGATCGCTCTCAATGAGTAGTTTGTAGATGGCGCTTACGGCAGGCATACCGCTATCCCAGCTGAGATTTTGCTCCTGTATGCGTGCCCGCAACGCGCGGTTGTCGAACAACTGTTGTGCCAGACGGTTCTCCACAAAGCGCCGGTTGGCATGCCATTCGCGGTGCGTGGCACGCGAGCGGGCAGCCTGTTCCTCCAGTTGTTGCTGGGCATAGGCGGTCAGCGCATTGGCAAAATCCAATAATACAAAATACAAGTCATACGTGTCGGCAAAACTCTTGAGCAGCTCCTTGCGGGCTGTAAGCGGCGTTTTGCCCTGGTCTTTGTAATACGCGAACAACGTTTGTACCACACGTGTCCGCACCATAGTTCTATTAATCATTATAAGCGTGTACGGGCGCGCATATAACGCGCGCAACAAAATTTGTGCGCAAAGTTACAAAAAAATTTGGATACTTGCAAAAAAAAGTGTAACTTTGCAGCGGAAAATGTACAAAAACCGTATTGAGTATGGAAAATCGGAAGTTTGAAGAACGCAAAGAGCAAGAAATCGTGTACAGCCGTTCATTGAAAGCAGGCAAACGGATTTACTATCTGGATGTGCGCAAAGCGCGTAACGAAGACCTCTATCTTTGCATCACAGAGAGCAAGCGCCGCCAGGCGGGAGAGGACGAGCAACCTTCGTTCGAGAAACACAAACTATTTCTCTACAAAGAGGATTTCGCCCGTTTCACCGAAGGGCTGCAGGATGTAATCGACTACGTGAAGCAGCAGTTGGGTGAGATAGAGGAGCGTCCCGAATGGACACCCGAACGCGAGCAACAAACCGCAGCAGAAACTGCGGCTGAGCAACAGGAAGAGCCTAAGAAGAAAGGTATCTTCGGTTTGTTCAAATAAGAGTGTCTAAAATATCTCTGGCTACATCAGCCTTGCTCTCAAGGGGTAAGGCTGTATGTCGACCGTCTGACGTGAGAATAGTGACGCGGTTGGTGTCGGTGCCGAAGCCGGCTCCTTCGTCGCGCAGGGAATTGAGAACGATAGCATCCATGTGCTTGCTGGTCAGTTTGTGCATCGCATTGGCTTCTTCGTTCTGTGTCTCCAGGGCAAAGCCTATCAGGCGTTGCCCTTTTTGTTTGCTTGCACCTAATGCGGCGGCAATATCCGGCGTAGTACGCAGGCGGAGGGTCATTTGTTGCTGACCGGGCTGTTTCTTGATTTTCTCCGATGTTTCCTCCTCCGGCGTGAAATCCGCTACAGCCGCGCATAGGATAGCCGTATCCGCCAGCCGCCAGGCGGATGTAGCGGCGTTGTACATCTCATGTGCCGTTTGCACATCTATCCGATGCACTCGTCCGGCAATATCATGTATGTGTTCCGCCGTGGGGCCGCAGACGATGGTCACGTCCGCGCCGCGCCGCGCACATTCGCGTGCGAGGGCAAATCCCATTTTGCCGGTAGAGTAGTTGCTGAGGTAGCGCACCGGGTCGATTTTCTCCTGAGTGGGGCCGGCTGTGATGAGCACATGCCTTCCTGTCATCGTTTTGGGTGTGAGCAC
This sequence comes from Paludibacteraceae bacterium, assembly GCA_017478725.1. Taxonomy (GTDB): domain Bacteria; phylum Bacteroidota; class Bacteroidia; order Bacteroidales; family Paludibacteraceae; genus Colicola. The sequence goes on along the minus strand of JAFVDD010000014.1, from coordinate 17,894 downwards.
ATCCTGAACGGCCTCGAAAAGCACATCCGCTTCGGGCATCCGTCCTTTGCCGCTTGTGCCGCATGCCAATGGTCCTTCGGCGGGCTCCAGAACGGTCACACGTTCCCACGTGCGGAGCGTAGCGATTGCCTTTTGCGTAGCAGGGTTCTCCCACATCTTGTCGTTCATAGCGGGAGCAATGACAACCGGTCTGCGCGCCGCGCATGAGCAGATGGTGGTAGTCAGCGCATCATCGGCAATGCCTGCGGCTGTTTTGCCTAACACATTTGCGGTAGCCGGTGCTACGAGCATGACATCCGCCCATTCGGGCAGGGAAATATGCTCGGTGGCATGAGCGTTGATGGCGGCAAAGACATCCGAATAGACGCTGTGTCCGGAAAGGGTTTGCAGCGTCATTTCCGTAACAAACTCCAACGCGTGACGAGTGGTCGTCACGCGTACTTCAGCACCTGCTTTGGTGAAAAGACGGATGAGTTCGGGTATCTTGTATGCCGCTATTCCGCCGCTGATACCGATTAGTATGTGTTTGCCTATTAAATTCACAATTCACAATTTACAAAGCGTCCTGGCGACTTTTGTACAAACATAGTAGAAAGTACGTATCTTAAAACTTTGTACCCAATTTATAGAGCCCTTTGTTAATTGATAATTGTTAATTGTAAATTATTATTTCAGAGCTTCGTCACGGTTGCCGGTGCGATAGACGAGGTCACCGTCGATGAACTCCTGGGTAGCCATCAGCGTAGCTTTAGGCAGACGCTCGTACTGGCGGCTGATCTCAATCTGCTCTTTGTTCTCAAAGGTTTCCTCAAGGCTGTCCTGAGGGATAGAGAAATCCTGCAGTTTGGCGTCAAGCTCTCTTTTCATGCCGGTGCTGATCTGGTTGGCACGTTTGGCGATGATAGCTACTGTCTCATACACATTACCAACGGGTTCGGTGAGTTGGTTGATGTCGCGGGTCACCGTATTACGCGGTGCTTTAGAATTCTTGTAATCCATAAAACTATTTACGATTTAATCATTTACTGTTTGTAGGTTTATTCGTTGGTCACCTTGCGGATCTGTGCCAGCATCCTGTCCGCCTCTTTGCGGTGACGCGAGTTGGGGAACTCGGTGATGAAATTGTAATACTCATCCTGTGCGTCACGTGCGCGTTCAAGTTTGAGGTTCTCAAAGGAATTGACCATCTGCTGGTATTTGGCTTGCAGAATAAGCCAGCTGAAATCCTCCTGGTATTTGTTGCTGGGATAGTTCTTCAGCGCGTTCTTGCTGACAATCTCGCAACTGAGATAGTTGTTGCCCAGATAAGTACCCAGATTGTAATAGAGGCGTGCGCTGTAGAGCTCCTTGAGTGCCAGTTTGTCGTACATCTCTCCCATCTCGCGGTAAGCCTGTTCGGCATACGGGCTTTCAGGGTACAACTCCACAAACTGGGTGAACGCAGTAATGGCATTGCGGGTAATCTCCTGCTCCAGACGCGCATCGGGGCTATCGAGGTACTGGCAGTGACCGAGTTGGAAATACGCCTCGGTAGCATATTTGCCCTTCGGGTAATTGCGGATATAAGCACGGTAGTACTCGGTAGCGGAAGTGTAGTCCTTCTGACCCATATAGCACCGTGCCAGATAGGCAAGTACATCCTCCGAACGCTCCGTGCCCTTGTAGTAAGAGGAAACGTCGTCCAGCAATGTCTGGGATTTGACATATTGCTTGTCGTTGAAATAGCGTAAGGCGGCTTGGTATTTCTCCTCTGGATCACGTGATTTCAACAATTTCTGGTATTCCCCGCAGCTCGTGAGCAATACCGTCAGTAGCAGTATGAAAAGTCCCTTTTTCTGCATTTTACCGCAAATTAGCCTGCAAAGTTACAACATTTTTTTTATATATGCAAATTTATTTTAGTTTTGCAATCTTTCTTCCCAGTTTTCGGATGTTCGCACGACGGTGGAGTCGCCTTCTGCAACAATCAGATAGCAGGCATCAGGGGACGAGCTGTCCATCATCTCCAGCGCTTTGTCCGCTCCGAGCACCATACATGCAGTAGCCAGTGCATCGGCGCGCATACAGCTGCTGCTGACCACGGTAGCGCTCAGCAACGGATGCTGCACCGGTCTGCCTGTGCGCGGGTCGATGGTATGGCTGCGTTTCTCTTCGCCCTCATAGTAGAAATTGCGGTAATTGCCGCTGGTAGCCATGCAGATATTATGCACGGCAATGATCTCCTGGAGCTCTGAGGACTGAGGGGCGTCAGCCGTTTCCTCAACGGGCTTGGTGATGCCTATATGCCATTTGTCGCCTTTCGCATTCACGCCTCGGCTGACAATCTCGCCGCCTATCTCCACCAGATAATCGGCAGAGCCGTTGCGCTCCAGCACTGCGGCTATCATGTCGCACGCCTGACCTTTCGCCACCGCTCCTCCATCAATCATCATCCGCGGGTCGGATTTGACAACATGGTGGTTCTCCAGCCGGACTTTCCCGAATCCGACAAGCGGCAGCAGGCTGTCAATCTTGGCCTGCGTGACCTGTCCACGGTTCTTGAAGCCGAATCCCCAGAGGTTTACCAGAGGTGCCACCGTGATATCAAACGCTCCTCCTGAGAAGAGGTACACACGCTCCGCCTCCGCCCACATCTGTTCGATGAACGCATCAGTCGTTGTGTCGCGGTTGGTATTGATAGCTGAGAGTGTGGAGCGGGGATTGAACATACTCAGGCTGTTGTCGAAAGCCTGCAAGGCGGCGTTGATGCTGTCCTGCAAGTCGGTTAGCGCCTGATAGCGGATGCTATAGTATGTGCCGAACACTTTGCCGCTGTTATGGAAATACTGCGGTTTCGGCTCATCCTCAATCAAGAGGAGAACCGAAACAGCCACTATGATACCCAAGAGCGAGCTGATAATCCGTGCTTTGCGTCTATCCATGTTATGAAAGGGTTCTGAACGCCATTAGAACCAGAATCCCAGTCCGATGACTCCGTTCAGTTTCTGGTTGTAGAGTTTCTCATCGCCTGAGGCTTTCCAAAGAACCGCATTCTCCTTGTTCACACCGTCCGGATTGAGCGTACCTTGTGCAAAAAGATCCAGCGTGATATGGTCGAACTCCCATTCTTTGTTGACCTTCAGGCTGATATTGGTCACTGCGAATTTGCTGTTGCCGTACATCGGGCTCTCCCAAGGCGACATGCCCACAACAGCCCCGAGTGTCACTCCGGCAGACTCGAATGTATAATCGTAGCCCACTTCGAAGTAGCTACTCCAAGCGCGTTTGTAATCGGACAGGTTGTCATCAAACACCAGGTCTTGTCCGGCAATAGTAGTGAACCAGTTGAAATACAGACCTGCTTTGGTGAGCTCGCCCAGATTCAACCCCGCCCATATTTCGGTTGTACTGGTGTTGTCGCTCACAGCCAGATCGGCTACGGGCTGCCAGGAGAAGAAATTGGACCCCCCGAAATAATAATAGTGGTTGAAGCCGACTGTAACTCCGAAGACGGAGAGCGAACCGACAATATCCAGCTCCGGCACAAAACGCGTGTTCGGATCTATCTCATTGCCATCCGCATCCATGTAAGTGGCCAAACCTTTCTTGAATGTCCAGTCGGATGCACCGATGTTCGCCCATGCGCCGATGCGGAATTGCAGGCTCTCGTCGAGCGCGTTAAAACCAACTTCAACGTCGGGCTGCAGACTCAGACCGCCGTTGTACTGACCACGCCAGATATAGGCGCTAACGACTTCGGCTCCCGCATCGTATGCAAAATCGATTGCATTGGCAGAAACCACAGTAGCCATCAGGGCTACCAAAAGAGTGGAGATTTTTTTCATTGTGCCTTAAAAATATTGTTAGTTGTTATTGTTTTTTCAAAATCACGGGATATATATACAAAGTATATATATAGGGTGGGGTATGATACGATATTCACCCGATGTTCATCCGATATTCACCCGATGTTCATCCGATAAACCCCCGAGGCGGTTTTGAGGCGCTGCCAATAGAGGCGTGAGGGGGCTATTTGAGATAGACTCCTACGCTGAGGTTGGCGTTAATAGTCTGATCAGCAGGCGAATAGGGATGCCACTGAGCTGTTGTGCGGTCCGCCGCCAGCATCGTGGGGTTGATTGTGAACTGACCCTGCAGCATCAGTCCGCAACGCTCGCTGAGGCTCCAGTCCTTGCGCAGGCGCAGGTCGATATTCACCACTCCGAAATCATATCGGAAACCGGTATAGCAACTCTTCCAAGGGGTCATACCGACGGCTCCGTAGAGGCTGATGCCGTACGCAAAGCGTTGGGTATAACTGATTTCCACATAGCTGGACCAAGCCCTGAGCGTATCTCCTGCGGCATTGATGTATCCGTCGGCAGCCGCCACGCGCGTAGCCCACAGGATGCTCAACGGCAGTTTGCTGCTGACCGTATAGCGGGCATTGAGCTCAAGGCGGTTGCCCCCCGCAACGCGATTGCTGAAATCAAAGAATCCGCAATCGAAATGATGCACGTAGAGCAGGAAAATATTGAGTCCCCATCGGTTGAAGCCCAGACTGAAATCCACCTCCGGCTCAAAAGAGTTGAAACGCCAGTTGTGTGTGCCCAGGTTCCACCACGTATTGAGATAGAGCCCTCCGTATCCCACATCCGCGGAAGCCTGCAGGCTGAGTGCTCCGGAATAGAGCCCTCGCCAGATATACGTGGTATTGAGCGTAGCCATGGCGTTATAGGTCAGCCCCACCGGCTTGGTGTAGTCATCAAGCCACCGGCTCTGCTGCTTGTTCTCCGGCTGAGCAGGCGTACCGGCAAGCGAGGAAGTCTCCTGCGCGCTCATACGTGCGGGCGCGAAAGATAAAAAAGGTAAAGCCCCGATCCCGATGATCAGAGCTATTACCCGCAGGTTGTAATTGAAAATCCTCACTTATCCGAAATGTTAAAGTGCATTCTGGACCTCCCACGCCTTGCGCAGAGCGACCTCCAGAATACGTGTGTTGCTGAACACAACGATGCCCCCGTCAGGACCCGGCTCGATGTGATAATCGGCATTTCCTTCGCCGTTAAAATAAGCTCTAACCTCATCTCCGGTAATCTCCAACTCGGCTGCAATTGCATCCATGCTGCCGTGCGGCAGGCTGTCCTTAACGCTACGAAGGCGATTGAATGATGTACGCACCATAATCTTGTGTGTTTTATATTGTTATGAATGTTAATTATTTCAAAAGGTGTCCGGAATCCCGAATGCGAGTGCAAAGATACGCATTTTTTTTCATTTGTGCAAATAAAAAATGAATAATACGCACTTTTTTTGCGTATATGGATTTTTTTTACTATCTTTGCAGTCGGAAATGAGTACTATCTGTGCCATATCTACTCCATACGGTTCCGGCGGCATAGCCGTAGTCCGTGTGTCGGGCGAGGAAGCCGTCGCTATCAGCGACAGGCTTTTCCGCGGGCGCAGGCGTCTGGCAGAGGCTGCGGCAGGGACCGTCCATTACGGGCATATCGAGCGTGAGGGCGAAGAACTGGACGAGGTGGTTTGTTCGGTATTCCGTGCGCCCCATTCGTTCACGGGCGAAGATACGGTAGAGATAGCCTGCCACGGCAGCCTGTATGTTCAGCAGACGCTGGTGGAATGGCTGATAGACGCGGGTTGCCGTGCCGCCCAGCCGGGTGAGTTCACACGAAGAGCTTTTGCCAACGGGCGTATGGATCTGACTCAGGCGGAGGCCGTGGCGGATCTGATAGCGGCACAGTCGAAAGCAGAGAAAGACCTGGCACTCAGTCAGTTGCGCGGCGCCGTATCCAACGAACTGGCTGTATTAAGAGAGAGACTGCTGAAACTGACTTCGCTGATTGAACTGGAGCTGGATTTTGCGGATCATGAGGAGCTGGAGTTTGCCGACCGCAGCGAACTGGCGGATTTGTCCGACGAGATAGAGCGGAAACTCAGTTCGCTGTTGGCTTCTTTCCGGACGGGCAACGCCATCCGTCATGGCATACCCGTGGCTATTATCGGCGCGCCGAACGTAGGCAAATCAACGCTCCTGAATGCGCTGTTAGGCGAGCAGCGGGCGATAGTGAGCGACATCCAGGGCACAACGCGTGACACGATAGAAGATACAATCGTCATAGACGGCATCCTGTTCCGGCTGATTGATACCGCGGGTATCCGCGAGACGGCTGACGCGATTGAGCAGATGGGGGTAGAACGCAGCCGCAAAGCCGCAGAGAACGCCCAAATCATCCTGAGCGTGAGCGACGGGACGAGTGCAGCAGCGCCGCTTGACGAGACGAAAAGCGTGAACGGCACTGTCATTCATGTGGTGAACAAAAGCGACCTCGGCGCACAGGGAGAGGGCATCCGCATTTCCGCCAAGAAAGGCGAGATCGATCCGCTCCGTCGCGAACTGGTGCGCGTAGCCCGCGGGACGATGCAGACACAGGCGGTGATGCTCTCTAACGCCCGCCATTACGAAGCGTTGAGCCGTGCGCATGAAGCTATCCGGCGCGTGCAACAAGGGTTAGGCGACGGGCTCTCCGGCGAACTGCTCTCAATGGATTTGCAGGACTGTCTGAATGCATTGGGCGAAGTGACCGGACAAATCACCAACCAAGAAGTTTTATCGAATATATTTAGCAAATTCTGTATAGGAAAATGATTCTTTCGATGACCGGTTATGGCAAATCCGAAAGCCAACTGCGCGGACGCACGCTGATTTGCGAGGTTCGTTCGCTGAACTCCAAATCCATAGATATCAGTACACGTCTTGTTGCATCGCTGCGCGGGCGCGAACTGGATATACGCGCCATCGTAGCCAAACGTGTGGAACGGGGCAAAGTCGATCTGGCTATTTATGAGCAATCAGCCGCCGGCAACCAGCCCTCGGAGGTTGCCCCTTTGAACTGGGATGCCGCAGCGGCTTATGCCGAGCAATACAAAGCGCGTTTCGGAGAAGTGCCGGCAGAAGTGATGGCGGCAATCCTGCGTCTGCCGGATGTGGTGAAAATGCAGGAAGACGGTACGGATCTGACAGAGGACGAATGGACGGCAGTGCAGGCACAGCTGAACAAAGCACTGGATGCTTTCGTCGCCTTCCGCACGCAGGAAGGAGCGGCGCTGGAGAGGATGTTCAACGAGAAACTGGACGCTATAGCCGAACTGCTGGCGCAAGTGGAGCCGTTTGAGCAGGGCAGGGTAGCCAAGATACGCGAGAGGCTGGAGCAGAACCTGGCACAGTTATCCGCCGAGACGCAGGCACAGACAGACCGCAACCGGCTGGAGCAGGAGATGATTTATTATTTGGAGAAACTGGATATCACCGAGGAGAAAGTGCGGCTGAGAAACCATATCAAGTATTTCCGCGAAGTAATGGTCGAGAGCCTCGACACGCAGAAAGGCCATTCGGGGAGCGGAGAAGGTAACGGTGTAGGCAAGAAACTCGGATTCATCGCCCAGGAAATGGGGCGTGAGATCAACACGCTCGGCTCCAAGAGCAACCAGTCGGAGATGCAGATCATCGTGGTGAAGATGAAGGATCTGCTCGAGCAAATCAAAGAACAAGTACTGAACGTATTATAACCATTTTTATAATAGAACAAATTGTAAATCTGTTATGATATACATTTTCTGCGCTCCTTCTGGCAGCGGCAAATCAACGATGGTCAATCATTTGCTGGCCATGCATCCGGAGCTGTTCGAGCTCTCCGTTTCCTGTACCACCCGTGAACCGCGCGGCAACGAGATCCACGGCCGAGAGTACTATTTTATCTCGGTGGACGAGTTCAGGCGGCGTATCCGCAACAATGATTTTGTGGAGTATGAGCAAGTGTACGAGGGTTTGTATTACGGCACACTTCACGAAGAAATCGAGCGAATCGAGCGTGCCGGCAAACAGGTGCTCTTTGACGTGGATGTGAAGGGCGGTATTCACCTGAAGAATATCCTTGGCGAGAAAGCGACTTCGATTTTCATCTGCCCGCCGTCGATAGAGGAATTGCGCCGTCGGCTGGAAGGGCGAGGCGATACCAGTCCGGAGATGATAGAAAAACGGCTGGCCAAAGCGGAAGAGGAGATGTCGTACAAGCAGCAGTTTGACCGCGTGGTGATGAACGACACCCTCGCCCATGCTTTCAAGCAGCTGGACGCTATAATAGAGGAGACTAAATGAAAGTCGGCATTTACGGCGGCAGTTTCAACCCCGTGCATTTCGGGCATGTCGGTTTGGCCCAATGGGTGATTGAGCACACCGATTTGGATGAACTATGGCTGTTGGTCAGCCCGAATAATCCGCTGAAGGATGCCAGGATCCTTGCGCCGGAGGAAGAGCGTTTGGAGGCCGTGCGTGAGGCCGTGAAAGATATTCGCGGAGTGAAAGCTTCGGATTTTGAGTTTTCGCTTCCGCGTCCCAGTTATACCGCCAACACCCTCCGCGCGCTGCAAAAGGCTTATCCCGGTTGCGAGTTCACGCTGATTATCGGCGAAGACAATCTGGCTATTCTCAACCGCTGGCGTGAGTATGAATATATCCTACGGAATTTCCGTGTGTTTGTTTATCCGAGGCATGGATGTGAGCCGTCAGCCATCAGCAATCAGTCATCGGTCATCAAAAAAGCCAAGAACATTACGTTCCTGGCCGATGCTCCGTATTTTGACATCTCATCCACCTCCATTCGCCGCTCGCGCGGATGTCAATAAGTGTCAATCCGTGTGCCTCTGCGGCATCCTTTAAGAGCGTGCAGTCGGATTCGTAGAAACCGCTGAGCCATAGCTCGCCTCCGGGTGCCAGGTGGTGCGCATATGTCGGCATGTTCGCCAATAGAATATTCCGATGAATATTGGCAAGGATTAAGTCGTAACCCTTCTCCAGCTCTCCACATGAGGGAGTGGGAATGGAGTCTCCCAGCCGGACGTCTATCTCAACGTTGTTCAGCAGTGCATTCTCTTTGGCGTTGGCTACAGCTTTCTCATCTATATCTACGGCTACTACCTGTTTGGCTCCCAGCCGCTTGGCAAAAATAGCCAGCACCCCTGTTCCTGTACCATGATCGAGCACTGTTTTGCCCTCCAGATCCGCCTCCATTAGCGCGTTGATCATCATCGAGGTGGTCTCATGGTGTCCGGCTCCGAAAGCGCAATGAGGGATGATGGTTACGCCCAGAGGCAGTTGCTGAACCGGATGCTCGGCTTCCCATGCGGCGTTCCAGTTCTCGTCCGGCACTTCGGAAACGGAAAATGGAAAACAGAGCGCTGAAAGATGCTCCGTGACAGCGGCTTGGTTTTGCTGCCAAAGATCGGTGGGGATATAATAATCCTCGCCGTCGATGGTATCTACGCCCAAGTCGCAGAGCTGCTGGTCAAACAGGTCTTTCTGCCAGTCTTCGGCAAACGAAGTCTGAATATGGATGACGCAGTATAACATTACCACTGATTGTAGTGGATGAGTGATTCGTTGTATTTCTGTTTGACGGCGGGTTGCTCAGCGGGATAGCCGACGGGCACGACAGCCAGCGGCACGATATTAGCCGGCAAGCCGAGCAACTCCTGTACCTGTGCGGCACGCGGAGTGGGGTACATGCCCGTCCAAACAGCTCCGAGGCCCATGGAATGGGCTGCCAACAAAAGGTTCTCCGTAGCAGCGGCTACATCTTGTACCCAGAAATCGTGTCCGGCACCCTCCAATGCCTTGTCTAAATCACCGCAGAGTACGACAGCCAAGGGCGCGTTGTTCTGGCAACGGCTGTTAGGCAGCTCTTCGCCGATTCGTTCAATAATCCGCTTGTCTGTAATGACTACGAATGCCCATGGCTGTTTGTTGACTGCCGAAGGAGCTGCCATAGCCGCACGCAGAAGTGTGTCCACCTGGGCTTGTGTGAGCGGTTCGCCCGTGAACTGACGCACCGATACACGCGTCAAGATGTTGTCAATCACTTGGTTTTCCATACTTTGTTGTTTGGTTGTGCAACCGATGAGCGTGAGTGCGCAGAGGGTTGCGAGGATGATTTTTTTCATTGAGAGTAATTATTCGTTAATGAATTGCTGGATTTCCGGATTTCCGGAGTCCCGGTATTTCAAGATTTCGCCCACTAGATAATTGCTTCCGCCGATGAAGACGGCATCTTCAGGTGAGGCGTGCCGGAGGGCATAGTTGAATGCTTCTTGCGGTTCCGGAATGGCTATCGCAGAGCCAGCCTCCATCCCCTCATTAGAGTGAAAGGCATTCCACATAGCATACATTTCTCCGGCCGATCGGGCACGCAGGGTGTCAGGTGTAGTGAAGATGTAACGGTAGCGTTCGCCTTTGGGCATCAGTCTCAAAACAACATCGGTGTCTTTGTCGTTGACCATGCCGAAGATGATCCAAATACGCGGGTTGCGGAGTCCTTTGAGTTGGTGCGCTATGTATTGTAGTCCGTGGCTGTTGTGTCCGGTGTCGCAGATGATGAGAGGCTGTTCTTGCAGTGTCTCCCATCTGCCGCGCAAGCCGGTAAGGCTGCAGACATGAGCAAAACCCTCTTGGATATACGAAGGACGAATGTGCGATGTACGAAGGATGGGTGATGGAACACAGTTCCGCAGAACCTGCAGGGCGACATAGGCTGTCTGGAGATTCTTATCCTGATACTCGCCTTTCAGTTCGCAAACGGGTGCTTCGCGCAGACGGCGGCTGCGCATGTAGCCGCACTGGTCGGCAAACCATATACGGCAATCGGTCGTCTCCAGTCCGTCGCCTAAAATACCACACTCCCGCGCGCGATCCATAAAGACATTGATGGTCTGCGGATGCGTCTCTCCGATGACGGTCGGCACGCCGGGTTTGATGATTCCTGCTTTCTCGCGGGCAATCCTGGTCAGCGTATTACCCAGAAACTCCGTGTGATCCATGCCTATGTTGGTAATGACGGAGAGCAACGGCGTGAGCACATTCGTGCTATCCAGCCGTCCGCCTAAGCCCGTTTCTATGACCGCGATATCCACTTTCTCTTCTGCAAAATAGGCGAATGCCATCGCAGTCATGGTCTCGAAAAAAGAAGGCTGTGTCTCGTCAAGGAAGGCACGGTTACGTTCAATGAAACCGGCTACTCCGGCCTCAGGAATCGGCTCACCGTTGATGCGGATCCGTTCACGCAGATCCACCAGATGCGGGCTGGTGTACAATCCTACTTTGAGGCCTGCTGCTTGCAGGACTGCCGCAATAAGATGGCAGGTAGATCCCTTGCCGTTGGTGCCTGCCACGTGCACGGCGCGCAGGTGCTCATGCGGATTGCCCACATGCGCCATGAGCCGGAGGGTATTCTCCAGCCCGGGCTTGTACGCATCGCTGCCCACGATATGAAACGGCGGACGCGCATTGTACAAATAATCTATGGCTTCGCGGTAGGTCAATTATGAATTATGAATTATGAATTACTTTCACTTATGATCACGCCGAAACTGAGGATGCCGTCTTGGCGTTTCTGGCACAGCCAGCGATAGAGACTCGGTGTGATATGGATGCTGTATTTGCGGCTGGTGAGGGCTACCTGATGACGGTTCATAGGGTTGGTCAGTTGCAGGTGGACGCGTCCGTTGCCGGGGTTTAGTCTGATCTGTTCGTTCAGTTCTTCCACCAGTTCGCCGGATACTTGCGAGATAGGCAGGTTGATGCGGATGCCTCCTGTCTGTTTGTCCTGTACATCTTTCAGGAGTTCCACGTTTTGTACCATAAACTCGTATTCAGCTTCTTCCTCTTTGGCTTCTTTGAACCACCGGCTGCCGGCGTTGCGTTGCTGGATAATACCTGTGACGAGCACGAAGATATTCTTCTGCATCAGCGGTGCAAACTGGCGGTAGGTGTTGCCGAACATCACCAGTTGGTAACTGCCTGTGTAGTCCTCAATCGTATAGCGTCCGTACGGGTTGCCCTTCTGGCTGACGAGTTGTTCGGCATCGGTAATGATACCTCCGATGCGGCAGGGTTGATTAGCCCTACGGTGTATAAACTCGGACGGTAGTTCCGCGCGTTTCTCTTGCGGCACTTGTTCCGCAGGCTTGTTGGCAATGTTACGGCTGGTCGTCGGGATCTCGTCGACGTTTTCTTCCTCGCCGTAATCAAGTGTGTCTTCTTGCACCGGTTCGGTCTGTACGGGTGCGCTGATAGCCAGCTCCTCTTTCATCTGCTGCTCTGCTACGGCACGTGTGTCCGGACGGCGCCAACTATCGAATTTAGTCAGTTCCTGAGCGGAAATATTGCACATCTCTTTGACTTCAAATGCGTACTCATCCAGCGGGTGGGCGGAGAGGTAAATACCGATGAGATCTTTCTCTTTGTTGAGGCGCTCGATGGTGTTCCACCGCGCTACATTAGGCAGGTCAGGGTGTTTGATTTCCACCACGGCATCCAAGTCGCCGAAGAGTGAGTTCTGGCTCTGCTCTTTGTCCTGCTGGTAGCGGTTGCCGTATAGCATTAGCCGCTCCAAAACGCTGTCTCCGTCATCGTAAATGCCCAGAATCTGCTCGCGATAGACACCCTCAAAGCATTCAAAGGCACCTGCTTGCGCCAGGTTCTCAATCGTTTTCCTGTTGCAAGACTGGAGGTTGACACGCTCCAGAAAATCGAACAAGTCTTTGTATTTGCCGTTCTGTTCGCGCTCTTGAATAATCGCCTCTGCGGCTCCTTCGCCCACACCTTTGATACCGCCCAAACCGAAACGGATATCGCCGTGGCTGTTGACGGTGAAGTTGAGTTCGGATTCATTCACGTCTGGCTCCAATACATTGATTTTCAGCGCACGGCATTCGTCCATCAGTTTGGTTACCTCCTTGATATCATCCTTATGGACAGTGAGGTTCGCTGCCATGAACTCCGCCGGGTAATGGGCTTTGAGATAGCCGGTCTGGTAAGCCACCCACGAATAGCATGCGGCGTGGGATTTGTTGAAGGCATAGGAAGCGAATTTCTCCCAGTCTTTCCAAATCTTGTCCAGTATCTTCTCGTCGTGACCATTCGCTTTTCCGCCGTCCATGAACTTGCCTTTCAGTTCCTGCAGCACCGCCATCTGTTTCTTACCCATCGCCTTACGGAGTTTGTCGCTCTCGCCGCGGGTGAAGTTGGCCAGCAGACGGCTCAGCAGCATGACCTGTTCCTGATAGACGGTAACGCCGTACGTGTCCTTGAGGTATTTTTCCATTACGGGAATGTCGTACGTCACGGGTTCGGCGCCCTGCTTGCGGCGGATGAACTGAGGAATATAATCCATCGGTCCCGGACGATAGAGGGCGTTCATGGCGATGAGGTCGCCGATCACGGTCGGCTTCAGTTCTTGCAGATATTTCTGCATGCCCGCTGACTCGAATTGGAACACGGCTACTGTTCTGCCGGCTTGGAAGAGTTTGTAAGTCAGTTCGTCGTCAATAGGAATATGGTCGATGTCGATGTCAATGTTGCGGGCCTTTTTGATATTGCGCAGACACTCCTTGATAATTGTCAGGGTAATGAGCCCGAGGAAGTCCATTTTGATCAGCCCCACCGATTCCACAACATGTCCGTCGTATTCGGTGACCAGCACACGTTTCTTGCTGACCTTGTCTTCAACGGACGAGAGCGGCGCAAAGTTCGTCAAATCGTCTGCTCCGATAATCACGCCACAGGCGTGTACGCCCACTTGGCGCACCGTTCCCTCCAGTCGTGCCGCATAGCGCAGCATCGAGCGGATGTTGGCATCGGGACCATCGTATTCCTCTTTGAGTTGGTCGATGTATTGATAGCAGTTCTTGAGCGTGACTTTGGGCGACTTGCCCTTCTCGTCTTTGATATTGCCGGGGAACTCGCGGTCGGGAATATAGGATTTCAGTTCGTTGACTTTGCTGAGCGGCACTTGCTGTACGCGACCGACGTCAGCGAGTGCGGACTTGGTAGCCATTTTGCCGTATGTGACGATGTGCGCTACATGCGTCTCGCCGTATTTGCGGCTCACCCAGTCCAGAACCTTGCCGCGTCCGCAATCCTCGAAGTCGGTATCTATATCGGGTAGAGAGATACGGTCGGGGTTGAGGAAACGCTCAAACAGCAAATCATATTTCAAGGGATCCAGGTCAGTGATATGCAGGCAATAAGCCACCACACTTCCCGCCGCCGAACCACGTCCGGGACCGACGCTCACATCCAGTTCTTCGCGTGCCGCGCGGATAAAGTCCATCACAATGAGGAAGTAGCCCGGGAAACCCATTGTTTTCATAATATGGAGCTCAAATCGGATGCGCTCTTCCTGTTCCTCGGTCAGCGTTTCGCCGTAGCGCTCGTGCGCGCCTTTATAAGTAAGGTATTTGAGGTAGTCCGCCTCAAACTTGATTCGGTACAAACGGTCATAGCCGCCCAGTTTCTTGATCTTCTTTTCCGCCTCCTCCTGGCTCATGACAATATTGCCGTTCTCGTCGCGTGTGAACTCGTCGAACAGTTCCTGCTCCGTGAATTTCTGCCGCCACTCGGCTTCCGTACCGAAACTCTCGGGGATGTCGAAGAGCGGCATGATCGGGTCGTGGTCGATGTCGTAGATCTCCACTTTGTCGGCAATCTCCTGTGTGTTGGCAAGCGCCTCGGGGATGTCTTGGAAAATCTCGTACATCTCCTCCGGTGTCTTGATCCATTCCTGCTTGGTGTAATGCATGCGATCCACATCGTTCACATAGTGGTTGGTGCTCAAGCAGATCAATCGGTCGTGTGCCTCCGCGTCCTCTTCGTTTACAAAGTGTGCATCATTAGTGCAAATGATTTTCACGTTGTATTTCTTGGCCAATTCGATCAGCACAGGGTTAACCTGTTTCTGGCGTTGGTACGTTTCCTGGTCGCCGCCTGGACGCTGGGTCTCATGGCGTTGCAGCTCGATATAGTAATCCTCGCCAAAGAGGTTCTTGAACCATCGGACGGTCTCTTCCGCTTCCGCAAATACGCCTTGCGCTATCGCGTCCTGAGTGCTGATACCGGACGGTTGGCGGCTGATTCCTTCCAATATTTTCTGCGGGAGTTCGCCGCCAAGACAGGCTGAGGAACAGATGATGCCTTCGTGGTACATCTCCAGCAGCTCTCTGTCGATACGCGGCGTGTGGTAATAGGCGTCTGCCATAAAACCCGCAGACACGATGCGGCAGAGGTTGTGATAACCGGTCATGTTTTTCGCCAGCAGGATGAGGTGCCAGCCTGAGCGGTCGATGGTATAGGATTTGCCTTCGCCGTTAATGGCTTTGTCGTCCATGCGGCTCAACCTTCCGCGGCGGGCACAATACACCTCGCATCCCACAATAGGTTTGAATGCTTTCTCGCGTTTCTTGTTGATGGCCTTGCAATAATCCAGCAACTCTTTGATACCGTACATGTTTCCATGATCGGTGAGTGCCACGGCGTTCATGCCCAGGGCGATACATTTATCCACTATCTCGTCCACTTTCGACAACCCGTCCAGCAGCGAGTAGTGGGAGTGCACATGCAAATGTGTAAATTCCATTGTTACAAAATTTGGCTACAAAGATACTACAAAAATTGCACATATGCAAGTAAACCGACAAAAATATCCTTTTTTCTTGCACATGTCAGAAAAATATCGTACCTTTGCAGTCAAATTGCGATATTATGGACATTTCAATAATTGTGCCTCTCTATAACGAGGCGGAATCGCTGCCACATCTGTACGAGTGGATCGCGCGTGTGATGAAGGAAAACAAGTTCAGCTACGAGGTTATTTTCGTCAATGACGGAAGTACCGACGAGTCGTGGGAGGTTATCGAGAAGTTGCGGAGGGACAATATACAGGATGAGATTCACGGTATTTGTTTCCGCAGAAACTATGGTAAGTCCGCCGCATTGCAGGTAGGATTTCAGACTGCGCAGGGCAACGTGGTCATCACCATGGATGCCGACCTGCAGGACAGTCCTGACGAGATACCTGAGTTGTACCGGATGATCAAAGAGGATGGATTTGATCTGGTGAGCGGGTGGAAGCAGAAACGCTATGACAACAAACTGACCAAGAATCTGCCCTCCAAACTGTTCAACGCTACGGCACGCCGGGTGACGGGCATTCAGCTGCATGACATGAACTGCGGATTGAAAGCCTATCGCCGCGATGTGGTGAAAAATATTGAGGTTTTCAGCGAGATGCACCGGTATATCCCGTATCTCGCCAAGAACGCCGGATTTACCAAGATAGGTGAGAAAGTGGTGCAACACCGCAAACGCGAGTTCGGTACTTCGAAGTTCGGCTTGAACCGTTTCGTCAACGGCTATCTGGACCTGATGACACTATGGTTCCTGAACAAATTCGGCAAACAGCCGATGCACTTCTTCGGTTTGGTAGGCAGCCTGATGTTCCTCATCGGATTTGTGGCGGTTATCGTTGTGGGCGGCATGAAATGGTACGCGCTCGCTAATGGCGTCAAGGCTATGCTGGTGGGCGTGAACCCGTATTTCCACGTCGCTATTCTAATGATGATTCTGGGCTGTATGCTGTTCCTGGCAGGCTTCTTGGGCGAACTTGTCATTCGCAACAGTCCTTCACGAAACGATTATTTGATCAAGGAGAAAATCTGATGGCGCAAAATATTGACGATCAGGTAAATACGATAGAACGCGCGTTGGGAGAACGGATGATCCGCCATGCGCTGATTATCCTCCGCAGCTGGTTGATTGAGCTGGGAGAGGACAACCCGTATGAGGCACGTTATGCAGATATCAGCGAGCGGTATAAAACGCTGTTTGAGGATTTCCTGACAAGCGATGATCCCGACCGCGAAGAGCAACTGGACAGGATGACAGGAGATACCTACCGGCTGGTGGACGACGTGTACGCCACGCTCCGTGTACGCAAAGGTATATCGCCCGAGATGCACGGTTTCAATGGCGAAAATCCGCAATCGGTGATGCACTACTGGTCCGGATGTGCCCGGTTTAAGGAGTCGGATTTCGACTGGCTTCGCAGCGTGATGAACAATCCGAACAGTTCAGCTATCGCGCTAATGGCTGTATCGGCTATCAGCAAGAACCTGCGGGAGATTTTCTCAGCGCAGGCTATGCTGGCGCTCATTGATGGTATCAATAGTGACAGCCAGGTGGTGGCAGAACAGGCGTTGGCGAATGTGATGCTGCTGCTGGCGCATTACGATGTGAGGATAGATTTCTTTCCGGATATACAGAACGCTTTTGCCGAGGCTATCGGAGACGGGGAAAGCGCCTTTGAGGTGCTGTGCGCCATGATACGCAGTACCAAAGTTAGTCTGAGGGACATGCTGGCGCGTAATGAGATTTCGTACGACGAACTGCCTCAAGAACTGCGTGATTTGCTCTCGCTGACAGGGTCGGAGAATGATATCAGCGGCATCACTTCTTGGGTTCCTAATTCCGAGCAGGAATATATGTCCGGTTTGATACAGATTCTGCCGGACACATGGCTCTATTCGCTGCTGGTGGGTGATGACCCGCAGCGCCAGCGGACCATCAAACTGATGTATCTGAGTATCGGCAAGATGGATCTGGTGTGGGATAATATCAGTCTGGCGGAGAGTTTTCTCGTCCAGCAGATACGTGCCCGCAAAGCCACGGCGATGGATTATATCAATTACGGCCATTGTTTTCTCCTGCGCGGCGACAGGATTATGGCGTATGAGAACTACCGCACGGCACGCGAGATGTGCAAAGGAGCCAAGGAGTTCTTCGCCCTCTTCCGGCCGGATCGGCGTCAGTTGGTTGACCGCGGAGTTCCGGTGGAGCAGGTCTATCTGATCGAAGATCAGCTGTTAAGCATAAACGAACTATATTAAAAAAGTGATAAAAAATTACCTTTTTAAGCTAAAGATGATACATATCCATCTATATAGGGTCGATTTTGAGTAACAACAGCAAACGCCTGTCGGATAAGTTTGTTAGCGATAGCAATAACAGC
>JAFVDD010000013.1 GCA_017478725.1 Paludibacteraceae bacterium | reverse complement strand
TGGTGGAACGACATCCTTTCCGGTCGCGCGGAGATGTCCGAGTTCTACTACAAACCCGCCAAAGGCGATACCATCACCCTGCAGGTCTTCTCCAACTGCGACGAAGTGGAGCTCTTCATGAACGGCAAATCCTTGGGTGTCAAGCAAAACATCCGTGCCGACGAAGCTACCCGCAAGGGCGTTGCCAAAGAGGATAAATATACCAACAACTTCCTCTGGAAAAACCTCTCCTATGAGCCGGGCAAAGTCATCGCCGTCGGTCGCAATGCCGGCAAAGAGGTAGCGCGTCATCAGTTGGAGACGCCGGGCAAAGCGGTAGCGCTCCAAATGACCGTCGAGACGCCTAATGACTTCCACGCCGACGGAATGGACCTCCAATACATCCGCTTCCAGGCGGTGGACAGCAAGGGTCGCGCGGTCAATAACTACGAAGGCACCATCACCCTCGATATCAAGGGCGAGGCATCCCTCGTTGCCTTTGACAACGGAGATCATTTCACCAACACCTATTTTGAGACCAACACGGTGAACCTCTACCGCGGCGGAGCACTCGCTATCCTGCGTTCCACCCGCAACGCCGGCAAAGTGACCGTCACCGCCCAAACGCCCGGACTCAAATCCGCCAAAGCAACAATCACCACCAAATAACAAGCCTATATTAAGCACCCTATGCCTAAGAACACCCTACTTTGTACGATAGCTTTACTTATGGCTGTATGTGTCAATGCGGCACAAGTCACCACTGCCTCGCTCCAAAAGGCGATTGACCGAGCAGCGAAGAACGGCGGCGGAGTGGTCTCAGTCCCTGCCGGACACTGGTACGGCATCGGACGCATTGAATTGAAGTCCGGCGTCGAGCTGCATCTGGACGAAGGATGCTATCTCCATTTCTCGGGCAAGATGAAGGACTACCTGCCTGTGGTCTTCACGCGTGACGAAGGAATAGAAGTATATGGATCGGGCGCGTGCATCTATGCGCACGACGCGCACGACATAGCCCTTACGGGTAGCGGACACTTGGTGGGTGCGCCCACGGACTGCGAAATCTACCAAATAAACCATGCCAAAGCCCTGAACGCCGAGAAACTGATAGGCAAGAAACCCTTGGAGGAGCGCATCTTCGACGGCAAGAATGAGCATTTCGGCGGAGCGGTGCTGCTCCCCAAGATGATTGCGCCCATCAACTGCCGCAACGTCCGTATCGAAGGGATTACGTGTGATTCGTCCTTGTTCTGGAACATCGTGCCGCAGTACTGCGACTCCGTCATCATACGGCATTGTACGGTCAACAGCCACGGCCACGGACGCACAGACGGCATTGACATCGAGTCCTCTACCAACGTGCTGGTCGAATACTGCACGCTCGACTGTCAGGACGATAACATCTGTATCAAGTCCGGCAGAGGGCGAGACGGCTTGCGCGTCAATCGTCCGACCGAAAACGTGGAAGTGCGGTATTGCACCTGTCTGCGCGGCGCATCGGGTATCGTGTGTGGCACGGAGACCAGCGGCAGTATGCGCAATATATACTGCCACGACTGCGTCTTTGACGGCACCGACCATGCCATCCGTATCAAGTCCCGTCGCACAAGGGGCGGCACGATAGAGAAGATTCGCGTGGAGCGGATTAAGGCACGCAATATTGTTGCTTCTGCATTCTGTATAGACTTACTCGGCAGCAAAAAATGGGAAGGCGAACTTTCACGGCGGTACTACGACCCCGCCAAAGTAGAGCCGGAGTTTGAGTACGGCAAGCAGTATGTGCCCATTGTACGGAGTATTTACATCAATGAGATAGAGGTGGACGGTGCACGCGAGTTCCTCAACGTCAAAGCCCTGCCGGAGAAACCTGCCAAGGACATCTTCATCGGCAACAGCACCATCCGTTGCGATAAAGTAGGTAAGGTGCAGGATGTGGAACTGTTCAATCTGAAAGACCTCTCCCTGACCCTCTCCCAAGGAGAGGGAAATAAGTCGAAAGCAGAAAGTCAAAAGTCTAAAGCAGAGGTGTTGTCTTTAGACGCCGCCAAGATGGTCAGCCTCTTTGAGGTGACGGTGAACGGAGCAGGTGTACAGATTGACACCGTCGGCTGCTCGATGGTCAAAATCCATCAGCCGATGCGCGACACGGAGGGCAAAACCATTCAGGCGCACGCCTTTCAGATAGTGAAGCGCGACAGCCTTTATTATTGGTATGGCGAGGACAAGAGCTACACCATCCCGGGCTCCAATGTAGCCGTGTATGGCGTACGGTGCTACACCTCGCCGGACTTCGTCCACTGGACCGACTGCGGACGAATCATGGAGCCGGATACCCTCAATCCCCTCTCGCCTACCCATTACAGCCAGAAGAACGAACGTCCCCATATCCTGCATTGCCCGAGTACCGGCAAGTACGTCATGTGGCTCAAGTCGCAATCCACAGACGGCTACTTCGTAGTCATGCAGGCAGACGATTTCATGGGACCGTACAAATACGTGCGGAGCATAAGGCCGTTAGGCTTCGGCGTGGGAGACTTCGATATGTGGTCGGACACCAAATCCGGCAAAGGCTACGTATGGTTCGAGCGTCCGCACTTTGAGATGATATGTTGCACGCTCACGGATGATTATACGGATGTGACGGAGGAGTACTCCACCCATTTCACGGGTCTCCGTCCGCCCTTCACGCGTGAGGCGGTGGCGCATTTCGTTTATAACGGACGCCACTATATGTTTACCTCCGGCACCACGGGCTACACGCCTAATCCCTCGCAGGTGCATGTATTCGATCATCCCCACGGCTGGTACGAGACACTGGGAGACCCGCATGTGGAGGACGAATGGAAATACTCCTTCAATTCGCAGATTACCTCCGTCCTGCTCATCGACGGCACGCCCTGGGCGTTAGCCGATGTGTGGCAACCGGTGATTGAGAACACGGACTACGCCATCCGTACGGCGATAGCCAAAGAGAAGAGTTATCGCGGTCATCATCCGAATCCGCAAGACTACTCGCCTGTCGTACCTGCCGACCGCTCGCACGAGATGCGCAACTGCAACGATGCAGTCTATAACGCCGAGTACCTCTTCCTGCCCGTGGACATGAGCGATTTGTCCTTACCTAAGATACGAAAAAAGTAAAAACGTACAATTTTACACCTTTTTGTATAAATGTGTACGCAAATACGCGCGAAATTGGTGTATCTTTGCACCGTGATTGAACAATCGAACACTAATTAACTAAAACGATTTAATAACATGAGAAAGATTTCTATGGTCATCGCCGCTATAGTAGCCGCCATGACAATCCAAGCTCAAACAGTCAAAACAGACATCAGTTTCTTCAAAATGGCGGTAGCCAACTTGGAGGAGCGTGCCACGCAATCGTTCGGAACGAGTGACTTTACCGCACAAGACGCGCCGAAGCACAGTACCAAGGACGGCGGCAAGCAGTTCTACCATCTCAATGCAGTAGAGACACCGGCGGACATCTATTTCTGGCCGAACAAAGAGATTGCCCTGCATAAGTACTATGCCCCGGACAAAAACGTATTCAACTTGGGTCTTCGTTTTGTGCGCAACGATGCGGACAACATGATCCTGCTCACCAACCTGGAGGTAGGCGATGTCATCACTATTTGCGCCAGCGTTGAGCCGCAACTGTACAGCAAGACTACCTGCTGCGCGCTGCAGAGCAAAGAGGAAGTGGACAGCGAGGATTTCGTCTATGGCAACAAGCACCGCACTTTCAAGCAGAAACAATACACCTATAATGTAACTCGCGCAGGTGCGCAGGCTTTCGTACTGGACTACGGCGAGATTCTTTATTCCGTGAAGGTAGTTAAACCATAAAGCGGACCGCTTCGCTCAAAGAATAAAGACCGCAGCGGAGCTGCTCAAAGATAAAAGACTGAACAACTAATTAAATATGTATATTATGAAAAAGATTTTTACATTTGTAGCTGCCGCGTTAATGGCAGTATCGGCTTTTGCAGCTAAAGAGACTGTGCTGGAAGTGAACTTCGCTGAATTTGCGTCCGAGCAGATCGGCACATTAGGCGGCAGTAATATCAATATTACCTTCGGCGAGCAGGTAAACTTGGTAAACACGGACGTCTATTCGCTGAGTGTAGATGGCTTGCTGGAAGCCGGCAAGGTCTATGTGAACCGCAACAGCGATATGTTGGTTCGTTATGCGGACATCCGCACAATCGGTTTGTATAGCAAGAACACTCCGACTTTTGTTATTCCGGGCTTGAAGAAAGATGACATCGTAGAGATTGCATGGAATGCAGGCGGTAAGAGCGATGGCACCTATTGGGATATCGATTCGACGCTGACCTATCTGGGTAACGTAGAGGTAACCGGCGATTGGGGCGAATATGCATTCTCGCACACCAGCGGTGGCACCGAGCGTACAATCAACTATAGCACCCGTCAGTTGAAAGTGCAAGCAGATGGTGATATCCGTTTTGCTGTTCCTTCTGTTAAGGGCGACGGCAGCAACTGGAAGATGTTCTTCGCGTATATCAAGGTTACGCGCGAGGCAGCAGACGAGCCTGTTACTCCTGAACCGGAACCAGAGAAAGAGTACGAAGCCGTTATGGATGTGAACTTTGCAGCCTTTGCAGCAGAGCAAATCGGCACACTGGGCGGCAGTAATATCAACGTTACCTTCGGAGAGCAGGAGAGCAAGATGAACGTGAATGTATATCCGCTGAGTGTAGAGGGTTTGCTGGAAGCCGGCAATATTTATGTGAACCGCAACAGCGATATGTTAATCCGCTATGCGGACATCCGCACAATCGGTTTGTATAGCAAGAACACTCCGACTTTTGTTATCCCGGGTTTGAAGAAAGATGACATCATAGAGATTGCATGGAACGCCGGTGGCAAAGGTGACGGTACCTATTGGGAGATTGATTCGACGCTGACGTCTTTGGCTAATGTAGAGGAAAGCGGCGAATGGGGCGAATATGCATTCTCGCACACCAGCGGCGGCACCGAGCGTACAATCAACTATAGCACCCATCAATTGAAAGTGGCAGCTGATGGTGATGTACGTTTCGCTGTTCCTTCTGTCAAAGGCGATGGCAGCAACTGGAAGATGTTCTTCGCATACATCAAAGTGCTACGCGTGAAAGAGGCTGGTCCGACAACAGGCTTTGATGCTATCGAGAGCAGCGTGAAGGCTGTGAAGATGATTGAGAACGGTCAAGTAGTTATCCTCCGCGACGGCGTACGTTACAACGTATTAGGTGCTAAACTGTAAACATTGAGCAGATGATGGTTGGTTATTAGGCAGGGAATAACCTGCTATTGGATAGGGAATGACCTGCTTAATAACTAAGTATCACTAATAATCACTAAGAACAACTAACGTTTTGTTTTTGGACAGGGCGTTCGAAAAAAAATATAGTACTTATGAAAAAAATCTTTACATTTGCAGCTGCTGTAATGATGGCAGCAACTATGTTTGCAGCCAAAGAGACTGTGCTGGACATCAACTATGCACAACTGGCTGTTGACAAGGTAACGTATGAGCAACAATTGACGGCAGTTCGAAACACTGAAGTGTCGAAGAAAGTGGGCGATGTGAAAGTATATCCGTTCTCCATCGAGGATGTGCTTGAGCAAAATGATGTGTATGCACAAAATGCATGTCTGCTCCGCTATAAGAACACCACGACCATCGGTCTGTTCGGTCATGCAAGCAATACGACCGCTTTTGCTATCGTTAACTTGAAGGCAAATGATGTGGTTGAGATTGCTTATAACAATGGCAGCAAGGACGCAGAGGCATTGACCGGCATAGAGAACATGGTCCAGGATGAGGCAGAAGACGAGTATGTATTCAATTTCACGTTGAATGATGCAGCCAAGACCTTGAAATATACAGTGAACACATTCACAGCAAGTGCTGACGGTCAGGCTAATTTCATTCTTCCTGCCGGTCACCTGATTGCGTATATCAAAGTAACGCGTGGCGAGGATGATCCTGAGCCTGAGAAGGAATACGAAGTGGCATGGGAAGTGAATTTCGCTGAGTTTGCTGCTACGCAAATAGGCACGTTAGGCGGCAGTAATATTACTCCGACCTTTAGCGCAGAAACGCAGAAGTTGATGAACGTGGATGTATATTCGATGAGTGTAGCAGGGTTGTTAGAGGCTGACAAATTGTATGTTAACCGCAATGCCGATATGCTGGTTCGCTATGCGGACATCCGCACAATCGGCTTGTATGTGAAGAGTACTCCGACCTTTGTTATCCCGGGCTTGAAGAAAGATGACATCGTAGAGATTGCATGGAATGCAGGTGGCAAGGGTGACGGTACCTATTGGGAGATTGATTCGACGCTGACGTCTTTGGCTAATGTAGAGGTAACTGGCGAATGGGGCGAATATGCATTCTCGCACACCAGCGAAGGTACCGAGCGTACAATCAACTATAGCACCCGTCAGCTGAAAGTGCAAGCAGATGGCGATATCCGTTTTGCTGTTCCTTCTGTCAAAGGCGATGGCCAAAATTGGAAAATCTTTGTTGCCTATGTCAAAGTGCTGAAGGAGAAAGCTCAAGAAACAGGTATTGCTAATACCGAAGCTATGGTGAAGGCAGTAAAGATGATTGAGAACGGTCAGGTAGTCATCGTACGTGGCGGTGTGAAGTACAACGTAATGGGTGTACGGTTGTAATCTGAATTTTGAAAACTGAATGCTCTTATGAAGTACATTCGGACGATACGATTGATGCTATTGGCAGCCTGCTTTGCGCAGGTTGCCAATAGTGCTTTTGCCGATAATATCGGTACGATCTGGACCTCGGGCAGCGCAAAAGACTGTTCGGGTCTGAATAACGGGTTGGTGTCGATGTACTTCAATGCCCACGGACGGGCGTACAGTTATTCGCTCAACGGCGCGCGGCTCGTGACAGGCTACAGCAACAGCAACCATAGCAGCAACAACCCCTATTATTTCTCCGTGACAGAGGGCAATATACTGAGCGGCAACGGTTACGACGAGAGCCTCATGGGCAGCCCGGTATTGATACAGAACAGCGAAGAGATAGGACATGTCCGCTATACGATGAGCAGCACTCACGGCGTGAAATGGAGTATCGGTTATATTCTCCGTGCGGGCGAGCGGATTATCTATACCTACGTCATTGCTGAAGGAACGGACAGCGTCAGTTCGGTAGGCGAGATGCGGTTTGTGCTCCGTCCGCCGTACCAGACTTTCACCCACGGCTATGTGTCGCCTACGCAGCAGGGCGCACTGCCGACCCACACCCAGATGACGGTAGGTCGCACGGATGTACAGGACGCGACTTTCCGGTTCTCGGACGGCACGATCTATACCAAATACAACTGGGCGAACTATATCGACGAGGATCCCTTCCACGGCGTCTATTCGTCCACAACTAATACTTCCGGTAACTACACGGGCATATGGATCATCCCGTGCAGCACCGAATATATCAACGGCGGTCCGATGCGTCAGGAACTGACCGTACATGCTGCGGATGACGCACAGATACTACTGATGATGATGCAGGGCGGACACTTCGGCGCCGGTGCATCGGAATATACCAAAGGAGAGCGCAAGGTGTACGGGCCTTTTGCACTCTACTTCAACGAATTACCCGTACAAGCCGACCTGATTACCGACGCGGCGCACATAGCCGACAGTCTGCAGGCGGCATGGCCCTTCGGCTTCACAGGGCTGGGCGAAGAGCTCTACCCTACCTCGCGTAGCACCGTCACCGGCACGATAGCCGTAGAGGGTTATACGAGCGATAGTCTGCGCGTAGTATTAGCGCAGCCCGGCAGCAATGTCTATGACCAAGGCAAGGATTATATCTACTGGGCAACAACCGACGAGAACGGATATTTCTCCATTCCTAACGTCCGCGAGGGCAGTTACGCCCTCTATGCCTGGGCACAGAAAGGATTGAACACCGAGGAGTATAAAGGCGAGAGAGTGACGATTAGCGGAGCGAATGTAGATTTGGGTATCATTGAATGGGTACCGAACAAGATGCGGGAGACGGTATGGTCGATCGGCGAGAACGACCGCAAGAGTTCGGAGTTCCGCCTGAGCAATGCCCCTCGGGCGTATGAACTCTATCAGTCCTCACGCGCGGATATTACCTATACAATAGGTGCGAGCACCGAGAGCACCGACTGGGACTACGCCCAAGTAGGCAACAACGGCACATGGCAGGTGGTGTTCAGCAAAACAAAGACCTATACCGGCTCCATACTGCTGACCACCTCTATTGCCGGCGCGGCGAACAAACCCAAAATGAATGTGCAGGTGAACGGCCGTACGGCGCAAGGCTGGTCGTTCGGACATGACGGTTCGATCACCCGCTCGGCTACGCAGAGCGGCGCGCACCAGGTACAGAGTTACTGCTTCCCTGCCGAATGGCTGCATGAACTCGGGACGAACGATACGATACGTTTTACCCTCTCCGGATTGAACAACAACGCCATCGGCGGAATCATGTGGGACTGCATTAAATTAGAGAACGGCTATTCGACGCTCGACCTGCTGAACCCGAGGCAATTGGCGCAGGCGACGCAAGGCGGTGTGGGGAACCCGTTCATCGTGGAGGATAGTACCATCTATATCCACGCCTATGGCATGACGAGCGGGTGGGACTACAATCGCGTGAGTCCGGTGCAGTCGTGGTACGGCTACCATTTCCGCGGACGTACCGCTAACATCAATGCCATCGACAGCGCCAACAGCGTGAAATACACCTATAACCCTGCTGCATTCCCGACGATGCGGGATATGAACGCATGGAGCGGTACGTACGCGTTGAGCGGTGCGCAGTTATACGAGACGGACGCGCCTTACACATCGCCGTACGTAGAGATGCAGGTGACGCATTGCAAGGAGGCAGCGGCGTTGTTCTATAACCATCGTGCGCAGATGCGCATCGCCGCCTATGAGGTGGACGCGGATGGCATTGTGGCAACGATGGCAAGCGCAACGGCTACAGCACCGGCTATCAAGAAAGCAGCTGACCGCGGTATAGAGCGTATCGCCGTAACGGGTCTGGATCCCTACAAGACCTACCTCATCCGCATTGACGAGACGGGTACCAACACCGGCGATTATCTCTACCAGATAGCACTCTATGGCGGTGGGGAAAAGAAGATGGCGACAGCAATCCCGAAAACGGAATGGCCTGTAGCAGAAAAGGTGGTCCGCAACGGACGGATATACATCCGCAAAGGAGGACATCTCTACGACATGCTGGGCAGAAAATTGTAAATTGCTAAATTGTAAATTGATAATTGATCCTATATCATGAAAAAAAAGTTTCTATTTTTACCTTGCTTAGCCTTGCTGGCAGCTGTGATGAGCAGTTGTGAAGACAACGGCTTGCGGCAAGGTGATCCGGAGTACTGGACCACAAGCCGCCACCAGTTCACGGTGACGTTGGAGGACGGTCAGACACTTTTCCTGCTGGACAATCAGGACGGCACAGCTACCGTGACATTTGACGGCAGCAACCCGCGCCATGTGACGGGCGATGTGGATGTGAATATCACCACGTATGTGGATACCCTCATTGTGCCGGAGACTGTTACGCACGACGGCAAGACGCTGCGTGTGACGGCAGTAGGTCAAGAGGCGTTCATGGGCAACCGCGCGCTGCTGCGTGTCGAACTGCCGAGCAGTATCAAGAGCCTCGGCGAGGGTGCGTTCTGTTACTGCCGCGGACTACTGGATGTGAATATCCCCGAGGGTATCACGGAGATTCCTTCTACCTGCTTTGCGCAATGCGTGGCGCTGGATACGATCATTCTGCCGGAGTCTGTGACGACATTAGGCAAAATGGCGTTCTATTACTGCCCGACCGTGAAGGATATGTGGATAGGCGCGAATGTGAAGTCAATGGGCTTCAACCTGTTCTACGGCTGGAAAGGTAATATCCATCTGGCGTGTACCACTCCCCCGACGCTGAACGGCGCACTGAATCTCGCAGAGACAACACCGAAATTCTTTGTGCCTGCCGCCGCTCTCTCCACGTATATGTCCACCGAGGGATGGCAGGATCAGTATCTGGATGTAGAACCCCAAGAAGAGGAGGAAGAGCTATGAAAAAGTACGAAGGACAGATGTACGATGTACGAAGGATATTCCTCGTTGTAACATTGGTTTTAACTGCCGCTTTTACATGGGCGGACCAGACGATTACCGGTACGGTGCTGGACATGAGTGGCGAACCGCTCATCGGCGCCAGCGTGCATGTGCCGAGCACAAGTACAGGTACCATCACCGACATAGACGGTAACTTCTCCCTCTCCGTGCCGGATAATGTACGCCAGCTGGAGATAAGTTACATGGGTTACAAGACCATGAAAGCCGACATCCGTAACGGTCAGATAGGCGTACGTATGCAGGAGGATATCACGGCACTGCAAGAGGTAGTGGCTATCGGATACGGCTCCGTCAAGAAAGGTGATGTCACCAACGCCGTGGCGCAGATCAAAGCCGAAGACCTGGAGGACCGTCCCGTAGCGGATATAGCCTCTGCGCTACAAGGCGAGTTGGCGGGTGTCGAGGTGCAATCGACATCCGGTCAGCCGGGTAGTGCCGTGAGTATCAAAGTGCGTGGTGCCACCTCTATTAACGAATCGATGTCCTCTTCGCCGCTCTTTGTGGTGGACGGTATTCCGATGGATGACGATTTCGGTATGCAGAGTCTCAACCCGCAGGATATCCAGTCCATCGAGGTACTCAAAGACGCCTCGTCTTCCGCTATCTACGGAAGCCGTGGTGCGAACGGTGTCATCCTGATCACCAGCAAGAAAGCGAAGAACAACGATAAACTGTCCGTGACCTTCTCAACCAACCTCTCGCTGGCTACGCCGGAGCGGTACCTCAATGTGATGACGCCGGAGGAATGGATACGTTTCCGCTCCGATGCCAACTACCAGAGTTATGTCAACCGTTACGGTCAGAACGGTGCGCAGTTCGGCGACAGTTATGCCGAGCAGGTGGCGATCACCGGCGGTGCTGCAGCTTCGCTCGTCAACGACCCGCGCTGGGCGATGGCTGGCTATGGCGGACTGAATGCCGTGGACTGGCAAAAAGCCATCTTCAAAACCGCTTTTGCACAGAACTACAACCTGTCAGTCATGATGGGTAACAAGATAGGCAACATGCGTGCGTCAGTAGGTTATACCAAGCAGGACGGTATCGTCATCAATACCGGTTTCCAGCGACTCAATACCCGTCTGCAGGCATCCGCCAAACTG
>JAFVDD010000012.1 GCA_017478725.1 Paludibacteraceae bacterium | reverse complement strand
CCTTAACTATTATGGCAAAAGTTGTATGGAGTCCGGGTATCGACCATATATCCGGCGCATTGGCAAAACCCGGCAAAAGCGGTCAGCACAGCTGTACGAAGATGCTTCTGGCGACGCACCGCGTAGCGCCCACCACCTCGAAAGACTGCAACCGCATCTACCTGCGTGAGGCGGTCAAACGTACGACCGAACCGACGCAGGACGAGCAGCTGATCCGCAACAAGTTCGCCGCGGTCAGCAAGGCGGTCAGCACGCGTATGAAAGACCTGACGAAGCTGCCGCAGGATCAGGCGGCTTTCAAGGCGCAGAACACCTACACCACCTTCCGTCAGTACCTCTGGGCGCTCGAATCCGAAGCCTATGAGGGTTAAAAGCCCGGCAATGTACAATTAACAATTAACAATTAACAAAGGGTTAAAGCTGTCAGCCGTCAGCCGTCAGCCTTCAGAAGCCGAAAGCCTCGACAGGACGACATGATGACATGACGACATGGCGACATGGCAAAAAAAAGACGCTTTCGGGCGTCTTTTTTTTGTCCAAACAGCATGCATAATGAAGAATTTTCGTCTAAAACTTGCAGATATGCAAAAAAAGTAGTACCTTTGCAGGCGAAATGAATTTTACCGGTTTTTGGTAATTGATTTCTGGTAATTTTGCATATGTATGGCATAAAATGCTGAAAATAAATTGGTAATTGTGAATTCTAAAAGACGCTTTGGGGCGTCTTTTTTTGATTCAAATAGCATGCATAATGAAGAATTTTCGTCTAAAACTTGCAGATATGCAAAAAAAGTAGTAACTTTGCGCGGAAAATTGTAAAGGTATGAGAATATTGATAGTGGCATCATATAATGCCAATCGTTTCTCTCCATTTGTTAAAGAGCAAGTGACAGCGTTAGAGAAACAAGGTTGCAAGGTGGAGTGGTTCGGCATTACTAAAAAAGGTCTCTTGGGATATATAAAGGAACTGCCCCGATTGCGAAGGAAAATAAATGAATGTGCACCAAATGTGATTCATGCACATTATGGATTAAGTTGCCTGCTCGCCAACCTTGCGACACGCCGTGTGCCTGTTGTTTCTACTTATCACGGGAGTGACATTAATGATAGACGAGTGCTTCCCTTTTCTAAAAGGGCGATGAATCTTTCTGCGTGGAACATATTTGTTAGCCAGCGAACTCTGGATATAGCGAAACCCAAGAAACGATATGAATTGTTGCCATGCGGAGTGGATTTGTCGGAGACGCAATTGATTCCGCGAGAGGATGCCAGAAAACAATTGGACTGGAAAAAAAGTGATGTGAAAGTTCTTTTTGCAGGAGCATTTGACAACCCTGTGAAGGACTCGCAACTGGCCAAACGAGTAATCGAAGATATGAATTTAGTGATTCCCAATTTGGAATTAGTTGAATTGAAAGGCTATACGCGAATGGAGGTGAACACATTGATGTGCGCAGCGAATTGCCTGTTATTGACTAGTAAGACCGAGGGATCTCCGCAAGTGATTAAAGAAGCGATGGCCTGTGGTTGTCCGATAGTGAGTGTGGACGTAGGGGATGTAAAGGAACGAATAGATGGAATCGACGGCTGCTATGTGGCGAAGACACGAGAACCAAAAGAGATAGCCGAATTAATAGAAAAGGCGTTATCTTTCGAGGGACGGACTGTCGGGCGCGAGCGGATTGTTGAATCCGGATTGGATAATCGTATGGTAGCTCAAAGGTTGGTTATGATATATCAAGAAGTTGTAAAGAAAACACATCCTAAATGAGAAACATTAATATCATGAAGTGGCTTTTCCTGTTTCTATATTATTGCTGTGCTAGACATTTACCGAAATCTACCGTACCGATTATAGGTAAGTTTTCACGATGGAGTCGTTATAAATGTGCTAAACATTTATTTGCAGAATGCAAAGGATATGTCAATTTAGAATCCAGAGCATACTTCGGGAATGGGGGGAAAATATACGTACTCGGAGATGGAGTCGGAATCGGAAAAAATTTTATAACTCACAATAGAATAATAACTTTTCATGGTCAGCTAATGATGGGAGAGAATGTCCTTTTTCTAGGAGGAGGGCATAAGTATGAAAATCCTGATGTCCCGATTGGTTCGGAGGGAAATCTTCCAGAAACACCATTGGAGATATGCAAAGATGTATGGATAGGCTCTCGTGCTATTGTCTTACCTGGTTGTAAACACATTGGTGCTCATTCAATTATAGGTGCGGGAGCTGTGGTAACAAAGGATGTTCCAGACTATGCTATAGTAGGTGGGAATCCCGCCAAAATAATTCGTATGAGAAAGTGATACGGATTATTATGATTTGTGCTTAAGACATCCAAGAATGAAATAATAGCAAAATTCATAACTATATCAATATTCAGGGCAGTAAATTATAGTTAATAGGGGAATATGATATAAAGTAAGAGCAAATGTTGCGCATACTGACAAATAGCGAGATAGACCGCGAGGAATGGAGCGCATTGGTGCAAAACGAGGGATAATAAGTAAAATTCACAAAAAAGCGTGAAAATATTTGTATATATCAGTAAAAAACTGTAATTTTGCGGAGGATTTCCTAAAAATAAGGAAAGATTATAAAAAGTTTTCTTTTTCTTGAGACTAAATGCACTCATTATGGCAAGGAAAGAGTTATTCAAATCATTAATCGCTCTGAGTCAGGCAGAGTTGCCGTTTGAACGGATAGAACGTGAGACTGTCCTGCCTGCGCAGCCGGAACTGATAATAACGGTTCCCGGTGTGCGGCGTGCCGGTAAGTCTTCGTTGTTGATGTTAACAGTTAATGAACTTTTGGCATCCGGAGTAAAACGCGACCAGATACTATGGGTGAATTTTGACGATGAACGTCTTGGCGGAATGCCTACGGAAGAACTGGATGAAGTACTGCAAGCCTATCGGGAGATGTATCCGGAGATAGACCTGAAAGATGTCTATATGTTCTTTGATGAAATTCAAAACATCGTCGGGTGGGATTTGTTTGTGCTGCGCGTGTTTAAGTCATATTGCCAGCATGTATATGTGACGGGTAGCAACGCCAAATTGCTATCGTCCGAGATTTCCACCGCTTTGCGCGGATGGACGCTTGATTATGAAATGTTGCCGTTGAGTTTCCGTGAGTTCTGCCGATTCAAGGCGATAGATGCACATAGTTATCTGGAAAGTGACAAGGCCAAGCGTTATGCCGCAATGGAGGAGTATATATATGGTGGTGCATTCCCGAAAGTAGTACTGGCGAGCGATAAATTGATGAAACTGCGTTTGCTGCAAGGGTATTTTAATACAATGCTTTTCAGGGATTTGGCAGAGCGTCATAAGATAAAAAACATTGAGGCATTGCGGTATTTCTTGAAACGCGTGATGCTGAACATAACGAAGACAACATCTATTAATGCTATAGTGAATGACATGCGTTCCAGTGGTGTGTCGGTAACAAAAGATGATCTCTATAACTGGGCAGACTGGGCAGTAGAGTCGTATATGTTTGTGCGTTATCCGAAATACAGTCCATCGCTGGTAAAAGAGAACCAGTCGTTGCGCAAGTACTATGTGATAGATGCAGGAATGCGCCAGGCCGTATTGATGCCACAATCGGAGGATAAAGGCAAACTGCTGGAGAACATTGTGGCGTTAGAGTTGTTCCGTCGTCGCGGAGCAGACAGGAAAATGTACTACTGGCAAGACGGACGTGAGTGTGACTTTGTGGTTCAACGGGAAGATCACGTGGAAGAACTGATACAGGCCACATGGGATATGGCCGATGAGGAAACTCGCAAGCGCGAGATAGACGGAATAAAGGAGGCTGCAAGAGGCACTAAGTGCCAGAACCTTACTATCGTGACACGCGAGCGGAGAGAGACAATCGAGGAGGAGGGATATAGGATTGAGGTCATTGGAATTGAGGAGTGGTTGACGCGTGACTTTAAATGAGTGGTAGGCAATGGTTGTAATGTGCTTAGGGATAGGTTTGCATGGTTTAGTATCATTGGAGCAGGGACTGTTGTAACTCATAATATATCGGATTATACTGCTATCTGGAGTTCCGTCCAAACCTATTGGAATGATAGATAAGGGTTGGTAGAATACATGATATTTTATATACTGACAAATAGCGAGATAGACCGCGTGCAATGGAGTGCATTGGTGCAGAAGAGCAGAACAGGGACCTGGTTTCAGACGCCGGAAGCATATGATTTCTTTGCATCGCAGCCGGAGTTGTTTAAGGCGTTTGCATTTGCTGTCAGCAGCAAACCGGAATTAGATTCCGGGGCAGAGAACGAAGAAAAGTTGCGAGGGGTATGCGTGGGATATGTGACGGTAGAGAAGAATCCGATCAAGCAGTTCTTTACCAGAAGAGCGATTATCATAGGCGGACCGGCATTGGCGGATGATGCCACGGAGGAGGAGGTAACCGCACTGATGACGGCGGTAAAAGAGAACTTTCAACTTTCAACTTTCAATTTTCAACTTGCCAGTCCTATCTACATTGAGACGCGTAATTTCAATGATTACAGCCGGTGGAAGGGAGCTTTTGAAAAAGCAGAATTTGAGTATCAACCGCATTTGAATTTTCATGTGGATTGCAGAGACCGAGAGTCAATGTGGAACCGGCTGAGTGAGAATAGAAAGAGGCAGGTGCGCAGAGCGCAGAATACAGACCGCTACGCTGACAGAATACAGATTACAGACATCAAAGAGTGGTATCAGATATTGCAGGAACTATATCGAACCAAAGTAAAGACGCCTTTGTTTCCGCTGTCGTTCTTTTGGGAGGCGTATAAGCAGAACATATGCAGATATCTGTTGGTGAAGCATGAGGGCAAAGTGATTGGAGGCAGCAT
The DNA here is from genome assembly GCA_017478725.1 of Paludibacteraceae bacterium. Lineage (GTDB taxonomy): Bacteria > Bacteroidota > Bacteroidia > Bacteroidales > Paludibacteraceae > Colicola. The sequence continues at coordinate 174,018 of JAFVDD010000012.1, read as the reverse complement.
GCTTGTGCAAGATGAGAAAAGTGTTTATGAATGGTTTGAATGCGGTTTGAATAAGGAATATAGAGAGCAGTATCCATCGGTCAATGCCACGTATGCCGGAATGGAATATGCACATATGCAAGGTGTCGCGAGATATGACATGATGGGTGCCGGTGAGCCTAATAAACCGTACGGGGTAAGGGATTTCAAGGCTGAGTTCGGCGGGGAGTTGGTGGAGCATGGGCGATGGCTGTTTACGGCAAAGCCGATGATGTATAAGATAGGAACACTTGGTGTGAAAATATTAAAGAAACTATCTTAGGCGGAGGCCGCTTCTTCCAGTCCGAAGGAAGAACGCTCTGGGAGTGAAATGGTTAAAGAAATAGTAAGATGATTAAGCGAATAGTCATATTAGGCGGACATATTCAAGCACTTGGATTAGCGAGGCAGGCTGCTGCAAAAGAGTTAGAGGTTGTTCTCCTTAGTGAGAGTAGGTATTCTGTCGCTCGTTATTCACGTGCAGTAAAACGAACAATTATATTTAACTCGGAAGAAGAGGAAATACAATATATCAATGATTTATGTTTGCCAAATCAAGCTACTCTTCTGTTCCCGACCAACGACGAAGCAGTAGATTTGCTGTGTAATCATTACGTCGATTTCAACACTCGTTTTGCATTGGGCATCCCTAAGCCCGATATAGTAGCATTGTTCAATAATAAACGAAAAGCCTATCAATACGCAGAAGCAAATAATATCCCATGTCCGAAATGCTGGTATCCGAATACTATGCGGGACGTGGAGCAGTTGGCGGAGATATTGCCATATCCGGTAGTGGTGAAGCCGGCAGTGATGTATAGTTTTCACACTACGTTCGGTAAAAAGGCTTTTAGATGCAATAATCCGGAAGAATTGCTATCGATATATAAACTGATTGACGGAAAACAATATCCTCTTAATGCCATCTTGATACAAGAGTTTTTGTCCGGGGGACCGAAACATTTGTACTCCTGCGGAGTGATGTCCGTAGATGGAAAACCAATCGTCTCATTGCAAGCTAACCGTATCAGGCAGAATCCTATGGACTTTGGCAATTCTACCACCTTTGCTGTCACCTGTAATATACAAGAGATTCAAGAGCAAACAGAGAGATTACTGCAATTGACACACTATTTCGGTTTAGGAGAAATAGAATGGATGTATGATGAGAAGGTTAGGCAATATAAGTTTTTGGAGATAAATACGCGTGCATGGAAATGGCATACGATTTGTAACCAGCTCGGATTCTCGTTTATAGGAGCGATGATAGATTATTTCAACGGCATCGAAACACCAGTTGACGTGCCTATGAAAAAAGTAGGATGGGTTGAACGTCTGACAGACTGGACAGTGATTGCCAAGGAAATGATACATGGAAGGATGAGTCTAAGGGATGCATGTGCTTCCTATCGCATTAAGCATGAGAGTGCAGTATGGAGTTGGTCTGACCCTTTACCGGGGATTATGTATGTGCTAATGAGTCCGATACTATATGTGAAGAGGTACTAAGATAGTGAATTGTGAATTGTAAAGAGTCGTTTATGTAACCCATATGTAACTGGAGTAAGGAAAAGGGGTGAAAGAATGAAGGACTGAAAGAGTGAAAGAATGAACGAAATGACTGAAAAATAAAGGAATCCGTGTAAATTTAGCTAGTAATAAATATATGTAACTAGTATGTAACTAGCATGTAACTGAAGTGATATGAAAGAACAGGAATTGAGTAGGCTATTGGAGGTGCTGGTGGCACAACCGAATGAGTCAGAGTGGTTGGAGTTCAAACATAATTTCCACTCCGAAGAAGAAATAGGCGAGAGAATATCTGCGTTATCGAATAGTGCATGCCTATTGGATAAGTCCTTCGGATACTTGGTGTTCGGCGTAGAAGATGGGACTCATGAGGTATTAGGGACAACATTCTACGGCAAGCAGGCCAGAGTAGGGAGAGAGGACTTGGAGATGTGGTTGACCAATCGGTTGTCTCCGCGAATTGACTTTGAGATCTATGACTTTACAGCCACTAACGGTAGGCATGTGTGCTTATTCCGTATTCCCGCAGCCACAAACAGACCGGTTTCGTTCGTGAACGTAGCGTATGTGCGCGTGAATAGCAGTACATCACGTTTGCAGAACTATCCGGACAAAGAGGCAAAGATATGGAAGAAGGCATCGAATAGGAACTTAGCCGGACTGATGGCAAAAGAGATGCTGAGTAAGCAGGAGGTGGTGTCGTTATTGAGCGTAGAAACATATTACAACCTGATGAACATGCCGATGCCTCAGACGCTGGATGGAATAATCGAGCGTTTGGAGCAAGAACACTTTATTAAACATGAAGAGTTGGGATGGAGTATCACGCAGTTAGGCGCACTGGTGCTGGCTAAGAACTTGGCAGACTTTGGACTGCTGAAACGTAAAGGAATACGCGTGATCGTTTACAAAGGCAAGAATAAGATAGAGACGGTACGAGAGCAAGTGTTTGAGCACGGTTACGCGGTATGTCTGGATAATGCAGTGGAATGGATTAAGGGGCAATTACCTGCCAATGAGGTGATTGAGCAGACATTGCGTAAGAGCGTGACGATGTATCCGCAGTTGTCGATTCGTGAGTTAATCGGCAATATGGTCATTCACCAAGATTTTAGCGAGTTAGGCAGTCCGATGGTGGAGATATATGCAGACCGAATAGAGATATCAAATCCCGGCACGCCGTTGGTGCAAGTAGATCGATTCATAGACGAGTATCAATCACGCAACGAGGCACTGGCAGACGTGATGCGCAGGATGGGATTTTGCGAGGAGAAAGGTAGTGGATTGGACAAAGTGATTACGCAGATTGAGGCGTATCAGTTGCCTCCGCTACGTATCCAATCGACCGATAAACGCGTGATCGTGACGATGGAGTCCTACAAGACATGGGGAGACATGACCCCGCAAGAGCGCATACAGGCATGTTATCAGCATACGTGCTTGAAATATGTATCGAACGAGCAGACTACGAATCAGAGTTTGCGAGCACGTTTTCAGATAGACGATAAGAATTATCCGATGATATCGCGGCTGCTGAAGGATGCGGTGGATGCATCGTTGATAAAGATAGCTAATCCTGAGGAGAAGAGTCCTCGGAACAGACGGTATGTGCCGTATTGGGGATGACACAAGTATCCTTAATATAATTGGTATGTAATTAGTATAATTTTCGATTAAAGGTGATTTCATTAAATCGTCCATATGATATAAAATCCACCTGTGCAGGTAAACCGCATCCTTGGGAAGAGCGAGGGATGGAGATAACGTACTCGTCACGAGAAGGGCTGAGTAGGATATATCGGTTGCTATATGAGGAGCGGGGTGCGTTGCGAGTGGCTGTGAGTCCGTTGACGTGCTTCATAGCCATCTATCCAATAGTGGCGAATGGACATACACTGGTATTCGTGGACATTGACCCGGAGACGCTGAATATGTCAGAAGAGGCACTGATGGCGCATGAGGATGTTGATGCCGTGCAGACGATATACTTAGGCGGAAACCCGATGCGGATGGATAAAGTGATGAATTGGGCAAAGAAACATGGGGTAGTGGTGATTGAGGATTGTGCACAAGCATTGGGTGCTTCGTATAAAGGGCAGTTGTGCGGGACATTTGGGGAGTTTGCAGTGGCGAGTGCGGTGAAGAATCTGTACGCGGTTTGTGGAGGATTATTGGTTAGTCAAAAATGTCCAACAATTGACCCGAGATTAATTGAAGGATCAAAAACAATTAGACCGGTACTGATGGTCTATAAGCATGTGAAGAGGTGGTTGGAAAAAAGAGCAGATGCACGGAAAGGGAATATATGGAATGCAGCGTATTGGGGATTATTAAAACTGAAAGATACACAGGAAAATGGTTTTGCAAACTGTATTCATCGGGTGCCAACGGACGTGGAGAAAGAGATACGTGCGGCATTGGGGCAGATAGAAGCAATACAGGCTGAACGGACACGGAAAGCAGAACGGTTGATAGCGCAGATAGATAGCACGAAGTATCGATTGCAGCAAGTGCCGGAAGGAGGAGAAAGTACGCGGAACAGAGTGATAGTGGTGGCGTTGCATCGTGAGGCACGGGAAGTGATAGGGGCTCTACGCGCGAAAGGAATTGCGGCGAATAATCTGACGCAGAGTTATACGCATTCGTATCAGGAGCATGTGCGGCTGAATGAGGTGTTAGGCCGTTTCTACCCCCCCCTACACACACACACACACACATGGCGCGCCGAGTTATCGAACTATGAAAAGATTTTCCCGTATGTTATCTCAATACCATGTTCTCCTGCATTAACAGATAAAGAAATAGACTATATAGCAAACTGTTTAAATACACTTAATTAGAAATAATGAATATATTAATTGAATTAGTTCATCCGGCACATTTCTATTATTATAGAGATACGATAAGTAACCTCAAACGGAATGGACACAATGTAATTGTGGCTATCATAACGAAAGATTTGCTGGAAAATGTAGTGCAGCAGAGTGACTTGGATTACGTAAATATTTGTCCTATATCTCATAAAAAATGGGGCAAAATAGGTGTCGCTTATGATATGTTAGTTCGGGATTTTCGTATGCTTAAACTGGCAATTAGACATCGTATTGATTTGATTACCGGCTCCACAATAGAGACAACGCACATAGGATGGTTGACACGCAAGCCAAATATTAACATAGGCGAAGATGATGCGCATATTGTGCCAATGTATATTAAAAGTATAGCGCCGTTTGTAGATATACGGATAACTCCTTATAGTTGTAATAACGGAATTATAGAAAATAAATCAGTGCATTTCCCCGGTTTTTGGAAATTGGCATATTTACATCCCAATGTGTTTTCTCCTGAGATAGGGTTATTGGCAAAATATAAAATAGATCATCTTAAACCATATTTCTTAATACGTTTTGCAAAACTCAACGCTCATCACGACAAAGGAGTGAAAGGGATATCAACAGAAGTTGCGCAACAGATTATTGATATACTGTCACCTCACGGGCAGATATTTATCACATCCGAACGTGAACTTGAACCGCAATTCGAGCAGTATAGGCTGCACATCAATCCTTTGGATATGCATCATGTGATGGCTTTTGCATCTCTTTATATTGGAGATAGCCAAACGATGGCAGCGGAATCCGGCGTGCTTGGTGTTCCTTTTGTAAGGTTCAATGATTTTGTCGGTCGTATAGGTTACCTTCGCGAGTTGGAAGATAAATATGAGTTAGGCTATGGCATTCACGCCACGCCATTGGAAGCTGATAGCCCTATCAGGCGCGCTGATGGCTGCGTACAGCCGAGTGGAGTAGAGGCGTTGTATAAGCGTGTCGAACAATTGGTAACAATGGATGCAGAAAAGCGTCGTGTGTTGTATCAGCAACGACGAATGAAAATGTTGTCAGAGAAGATTGATTGTGCAAAATTCCTGACGTGGTTTATAGAAAACTATCCTCGATCGGCAAAAGAGGTGAAAGGAAAGAGTACCGATGATGAGTTTTGGTTGCAGTTTAAATAAGGGTAAGGCTGTAAATAGAGTCCTGCGATTAGCAAATTATTGACAAAAACACATCTTTTTGTAAGCAAAATGCATTTTTTGTCAAAACAATTTGCATAATTGGACAAAAAGTAGTAATTTTGTCCAGTCTAATAAAAATAATGAACAAAACTTATGAGGTCCATCGTCCTTCAACATCGTTACGAACGTGACTATCTGGCAGCGAAAAGCTATCAGCAAAGGTATGTGAACATACCCATAAAGGACTATTTGCAATCCCCCCTAATCAAAGTGGTGAGCGGTGCACGACGTGCCGGCAAATCTGTATTTTGCCTTCAGATGCTGCAAGGGACGAACTATGCCTATCTGAACTTTGACGACAGTAAGTTGCTGCAAGGATTTGATGAGGACATTGTGACCCAATTGTTGCAAGAGGTATATCCCGGATATGACTATCTATTGTTGGATGAGATACAGAATCTGGATGGATGGGAACTATGGATAGAAAAGTTATATAGGCGAGGAACAAATCTGATACTGACCGGATCGAATGCGAAGTTATTATCATCGGAGTTATCCACCGTATTAAGCGGGAGGTTTTTGAAGATAGAGATACTGCCATTCTCGTTAGAGGAAGATTTGAGTTACCTGGCTATTCCTCGCGAGTGTGAGACTCCGGAGCAACGAGGTGTATTCATGCATGAGGTGGATGACTATATGCAATATGGAGGCTATGCGGAGGTGGTAAAGAGTCGTTCGTTGACACAGACGTATCTGCAAGGGGTTTATGACACGGTGCTGCTGAAAGATATCATCCAACGCTATAAGATACATAATACGGATGACCTATATAACGTAGCCGAGTGGTTGGTGAGCAATGTGACTGGGTTGTTTACGGTGTCTTCATTAGCAGAAGAATTAGGAATGTCGAGTAAGACGACACTGAAAAAATACTGCGATTATCTAAGCAGTTCGTACTTGTATTACTATCTGCCGAGGTTTAATAATAAGTTGCAGTTGATGAAGAAAGCGGCGCGAAAATCGTATATGATAGATACGGGATTTGTGAGGGCGAAAGCGTTTGGCGTGTCGCAGGACTTAGGTAAACTGCTGGAGAACATGGTGTTTGTTGAACTGCTGCGACGCGGTTATGAGATAGGAAAGACGCTTTTCTATTATCGGTCACGTAATGACAGAGAGGTGGATTTTGTGTTGCGCAAAGGAAATAAGGTGGTCGAACTGGTGCAAGTTAGCTACGATATGTCTTCGCCGAAGACCGAGCGTCGTGAGGTTACGTCGCTGTTGGAGTGTGCGGAGGAGTTGAAGTGCAGCAACTACAAGATTATCACATGGGATGAAGATCGCGTGGTAAAAGAAGGAATCGGGATAGATGTGATGCCGTTCTGGAAGTGGGCGATGAGGTAGTGAATTGAAAGTATTGATACTATGCATATAACATTGATTGCTGGGGCGAGACCTAATTTTATGAAGGTGGCGCCGATTATAAAAGCCATAAAACAGGCAGAGGCCGGCGGAAAAGACATTCATTATCGCTTGGTGCATACCGGGCAGCATTACGACAAGAACATGAGTGACACGTTCTTTGAGGAGCTGGGAATTCCAGCACCGGATGTCAATCTCGGTTGCGGCGGAGGCACACAAGCTGAGCAGACAGCTCATATCATGATGGAGTTTGAGAAAGACCTGATGGCGCATCCGATGGATATAGTGTTGGTGGTCGGCGATGTGACGAGCACCATGGCCTGCTCCATTGTGGCGAAGAAACTGAATACCAAGGTCTGCCATGTGGAAGCAGGAATCCGGTCATGGGATTTGACTATGCCGGAGGAGATCAACCGTATGGTAACAGACAGTCTGGCGGATTATATGTTCACGACTTCGGATGTTGCCAACCGGAATTTAATTCGGCAAGGAGCATTGTTCATGGCGAATGGCGAAAGGACGAATGGCGAATGTACAACAGCGAATATCCTGCCTGAAGATAAGTATGCCTACGAACGCGTACCTCAGCGAGTATGGCATGTGGGGAATGTGATGATTGATACACTGCTTGCTAACCATGCACGTTTTCGCAAGCCGCAAGTGTGGGATGATTTGAATCTCAAAGAGAAAGAGTTTATCGTGATGACTATGCACCGTCCGGCAAATGTAGATGAAGAAGTTCATCTCAAATCATTGATGGAACAGATTATTACCAATGTGCATGGACTGCCCGTTATTTTCCCGATACATCCTCGTACAGCAAAGATTTTCTATAATCTATGGGGAGACGAATCACGGTTAGCGGAGTTGTTTCCCAATCTGCATATCATAGAACCGATGGGGTATCTGGAGTTCAACTATCTGGTGGAACGCGCGAAAACTGTGGTTACCGATTCAGGAGGCATAACCGAAGAAACGACGGTGATGGGAGTGCCCTGCATCACATTGCGTGATAATACTGAGCGTCCGGAAACTTGTACGGTAGGCACTAATGAACTGATAGGAACAAATCCGGCAGCTATCAAGCCTGCATTGGATAAACTTTTCAATGGCCAATGGAAAAAAGGAGCCATCCCCGCGCTTTGGGATGGGCATACAGCCGAACGGATTGTAAATATACTATTGGAGATTAGTGAATTAGCATAGCCCAAACACGCCATGCAAAAACTCATCATATACAACAAGGGTTATCACGCTACGGGGAAATCGAAGGCTATCAAGGCGGTGTTTTTCCGGCTGACGGATATACGCAAAGGGCAGATCGAACTCAAACAACTGTTGCACGGCTCGCCGGATATAACTAACAAGGAAGACTTGGGTGTCATATTCCAATACCGAAACATGTCCATTGGTTTGGAGAGCGAGGGAGACCCCAACGGGAGGTTTCTGTCGGATGCGCTTGTGAAATTCAAAGAATATCCATGTGATATTATCATCTGTGCTTGCCGTACCAAAGGTGAGACCTTCGATAGCGTGAAGGCACTTTTCCAAACAGAAGGCGGTGACTATGTGCCGGCATCCTGTCCGCATCTTAGTGTCAAAGATGTAAAGGATGGGTATTATGACACTTTAGCCATCCGCTATGCCGATAATGTCATTCAATTTATAGACGATTGGATAGACGGAATCTTATAAAAATTTTGCACATATCAAAGATTTATTGTAACTTTGCAGCGGATTTTAAAACAAAGCAGATAATAATTATGTGCCGATAAACATATATAACCGGGCAAAAGAGCTATAAAACAATGGAAATATTTTTACTCATATTAGCGTTCGTCTGCATGGTGGTGGGGATCATCGGATGCATCGTGCCCGGGTTGCCGGGAACGCCGATAGCGTATCTTGGCCTATGGATCGCGCAGGCCACCGAGCGTGTGGATTTCAGTTGGCAGGTGCTGCTCATATGGGGTATTGTGACCGTGGTGGTGACGATACTCGATTATGTGGTGCCGGCATTGGGCACCAAACGCTACGGCGGCACCAGCTACGGCGTATGGGGCAGCACGATAGGTGTGCTGGCGGGACTGTTTGCCGGTCCATGGGGCGTGATCATCGGTCCGTTGGCGGGTGCTGTCATAGGCGAACTGCTCGGCGGTAAAGAAGCACGCGAAGCACTCAGAGCCGGGTGGGGCAGTTTCGTGGGACTGCTCTTCGGCACGATACTCAAACTGATCTGCTGCGGACTGATGACGGTAGAACTGATCAAGGTGATCGGTTAATGGCGAATGGCGAATGTAAAGGTTATGGATGATATACTGGACATACAACAACGCGGACGCACTACGCACTACAGGCGTATGGCGAGCGATGTGGTGGTATGGCTGATAGCCATCGTTGCGTGCATCCTATGGCGATGGCTGGACGACAAATCCGAAGTGTGGTCCTACGTAGCCCTCTTCGCGGGCATGATAGCCGTATGGGTCATGACCGGATGGCTCATGCTGCTCTACCGGCCGTATCAGGAGCGGTCGTTCCGAATGTCGCTGCTCTCGCTGATAGGCACGGCGCTGGTGGAGATAATATTGTGCCATTTCTGCATCCCGCTGCTGTCGGTTTCGCTGTCGCCCACTGTGGCGATATGGATGGTACTGATTGTAGGAGCCATCGACACGGTAATCATTGCCTGCGAGCATTACTGGAAATACGCTACCAACATGACTGTGCCGGCCATGACGATAGAGCAGCGCGAGAACGCTGTGGTCAAGCGCGAAGATGTCCTGCGCAGCCCGGAGTCGGTAGAATCTATCCACCAGTCGGTGCTCTCCGTCACGAACGAGGAGGCCTACGCCATGCTCTGCGAGAAAGCGCATCTGAACTCGCGGCAAACCAAAGTGGTATGCGACCGCGACCGGTTCGCCTTTCTGCAAATACCCGATTATCAGTATATGACGCTGGTGGACCTGACCTTGCTGAACGACGCCAAGGGTATCAACCGCCGCTTCTGTATCGTGAACCGTAAACTGCCGGATGACGGACGATACGTGTGCTGCTACCGTCCGCAGGAATACATGAAACAGAAACTGCTCCGGCAGTATCCGCCCGTCATACGGTGGGTGGTATATACCTTCTATTTCTTCCGCAAGCGCGTGTTGCCGCGCATGCTGCTCACCAGCCGTCTGTATTACGATGTGACACACGGCAAGAAACGCATGCTGAGCAAGACCGAGGTGCTCGGACGGCTCTATTACTGCGGATTCGAGGTGGACGAGATCATCCCGATGGGGCATATCGAATATGTGTTCGCCCACCGCAAATCACAGCCCTATCCCCAGGAGCAGATCAAGGTCTATGGTCCGCTGATCAAGCTGCCGCGTGTGTGCAAGAACAAGGAAATACGCTATTTCTACAAGTTCCGCACCATGCACCCCTATGCCGAGTATATCCAGAAATATGTGTTCGACGCGCGCGGCGGAATGGATATAGCCGACAAATCCAACGACGACTGGCGTATCACCTCATGGGGACGCGTGATGCGCAAATACTGGCTGGACGAGCTGCCGATGATTCTGAACTGGCTGAAGGGCGATGTCAAACTGGTAGGCGTGCGGCCGTTGAGCCAGACGATGTTCAACTCCTATCCCGAATGGCTGCAGGACAAACGTACCTTGGTGCGCCCCGGGCTGATCCCGCCGTTCTATATCGACCATCCGGAGACATTCGACGAACTCTTTGCCAGCGAAGACAAGTACCTGACCGAGTATCTGGCACACCCCATCCGTACGGATATCAAGTATTTCTTCCTCACGATGCGGTCGATACTGACGAGGAAGACGCACTCGGCGTAGTAAAGGCGAAAGGTTAGAAGATGACACAGAAATACGAAGATATTATGCGCGATATGCGCGCAGGCAGTTACGCGCCGGTTTATATCCTGTGCGGCGAAGAACCATATTATATCGACCGGGTTTACCAGTATGCATCCACGCAGATCCTGGACGACATGGCCCGTGAGTTTGACCAGCAGGTGGTGTACGGCCGTGATCTGCAGGGCGCAGACATCGCGCCGGTGATCAGTGCGGCACGCGGTTACGCCATGATGGGCGGCAGGAAAGTGGTGATTGTGCGTGAGGCGCAGGCGGTGAAGAAATGGGATGCCTTGGCAGCCTATCTGGATGTGCCTATGGAGAACACGGTGCTGCTTATCTGCTACAACGGCAAGCCCGACAAGAGGCTGAACGTATGGAAGAAAGCCGCAGAGAGCCGGTCGTGCGTATGGATGCAGAGCGACCGCCTGCGCGATTATCAGGTGGAGCGCTGGATCAGCAGCTATGTCAATAACGGCGAATGGCGAAAGGGAAATGAGGCGAATGTCAGTTTTGATCCCCGGGTAGCCAGTCTGCTGGCAGACCATCTGGGCACAGACCTGTCCGCTATAGCAGGAGCCATACGCAAGCTGATTGACGGCCGCCCCGAAGGCGTGAATACCATCGATGCCGCACTGGTGGAGCGCAATATAGGCATCTCCAAGGATTATAATATTCTGGAACTGCAGTCGGCTATCATCCGAGGCGACATCCTGCGCGCCAACCAGATCACCCGGTATTTCGCCTCCAGCAAGGACCATCCGATGGTTCGCGAGCTGGCAGTGCTCTACAATTTCTTTCAGAACCTGCTGATGTACGAATATATGCCGGACAAGAGCGATGCCGTAGTGGCACGCGAATTAGGTGTCAATCCATATTTTGTGAAGGACTATGCCATGGCTGCCAGACGCTATCCGGCAGGCAAGACATTCCGCATCATCGGCTATTTCCGCGACACGGACGCACGGCTCAAGGGAATCAACAACCCTTCCGCCAAGGACGCAGATTTATGGAAAGAGCTGATTTACCGTATCATGCACTGACGGATATTCATGCCAGTAGCGCAATGGATAGCCATGCCGGATGGTCCATGTGATACTATCCGTGTAGCGGCGTGCCTGTTCGTCGGATATCTGCGGACGAATGGGCTTTTCCGGCAATGGATCCGCCTTCATTTCCGCCTCGTGCATCGCTATAAAAGTCTCACGCTCATGCTCCAACTGTTTTAATACTCTCGGATAGATTTTATCGAAGAGCTGCGGATGAGCGGTGTACCACACCAGCGAACTGTCGAACTCCGCCTGGGTGATGCCATGCTGCTCCAGCACCATGGCATAATAGATATCCTCCGCCTCGTTATGCCCGTGCATCAGACCGCTGACCTGCAGCAGCGCATCCGTCTTGTGCAGATCCACCAGCACCTGCCGCATCTGCCGCGACGAGAGTATGCCGTGCGGACGGCAAGAAGCTAATACTACTGACAGAAGCAGCAGTATCAGTATTTGAAATTTTATATTTGAGATTCTATATCTCATTCCTTCTTATCCAGCGTGCTATTCAGGTCCTTGAGATAGAACAGCAGAATGACCGCCACCGCAACGGTGATACACGAGTCGGCAAAGTTGAACACAGGACGGAAAAAGAGCACCTCGCCGGCACTGTTGCGGATGAGCGGGAAATAGAACATATCTATCACCCGTCCGTACATCCATCCGGCATAGCCGAATATCTTGCCGTAAAAGATGCAATCGATGATGTTGCCCAGCGCACCGGCTATGATGAACGCTATCGTGGCTATATAGCCCGTGCGGGCGTGGTGCTTGTGGATCAGCAGGTGGATGTAATACCCCAGCAGACCCACTGCTATGAGGCGGAAAAGTGTCAGTGCCAGTTTGCTGAACCACTCGATGCCGAACGCCATGCCGTTGTTCTCCACATAGCACAGCCAGAACCACGAGGTCACAGGCAGGCTCTCGCCCACTGCGAAATGTCCGGCTATCAGGAACTTGATAGTCTGGTCGATTGCTACCGCCAGCAGTACGATGGCTGTTACAATCCAAACTTGGCGCGTACTGCGTCTATCCGATTGAGTTTCTCCCATGTGAATAATTCTACTTGACGTGTGTATTCATTGCCGTCCGCATCGAGGAAAGTCTTGGTGACCACTTCGTTGGTGCGGCCCATATGTCCGTATTTGGCGGTTTCCTCATACATCGGCTGTGTGAGGTTGAGATCGCGTATGATGGCTGCCGGCCTTAGGTCGAACAGTTCGCTTACCCGTTGGGCTATCTCGGCATCCGTCATCGGCACCAGGGCGGTGCCGTAGGTGTTGACGTAGAGCGATACCGGCTCTGCCACGCCGATAGCGTAGCTCACCTGCACCAGCGCCTCATGCGCCACACCGGCTGCCACCAGATGTTTGGCTATCCATCGTGCCGCGTAGGCAGCCGAGCGATCCACCTTGGAGGGGTCTTTGCCGGAGAAAGCACCGCCGCCATGAGCGCCGCGGCCGCCGTAGGTGTCCACGATAATCTTGCGTCCCGTCAGACCCGTGTCGCCGTGGGGACCGCCTATCACGAAATTGCCGGTAGGATTGACCAGCAGTTTGGCGTTCTTGTCCTCCAGAAAAGCATGCAGCAGATGGCCGTAACGCGAGTCGCGTGTCGCTACACGCGGCAGGAGGATAGCGATGATGTCCTGCTTGATCTGCTCAGGGGTGACCGGCTCTACGCATGGCGAACCTGCTCCCGTTCTTATCTCGCTCTCGCTTGAACGATTATTTCTAAACGGGTCATGCTGGGTGCTCAGAACAATCGTGTCAATGCGGACAGGGTGGTTGTTCTGGTCATACTCGATGGTGACCTGCGATTTGCTGTCCGGCCGGAGGTAGGTCATCTGCTTGCCCTCCTTGCGTATGCGCGCGAGCGTATAAACTAAGGTGTGGGCGAGGTCCAGCGTCAGCGGCATATAGTTGTCGGTCTCGTCGGTGGCATAGCCGAACATCATTCCCTGGTCGCCGGCGCCTTGCTCTTCTTCGCTGGCGCGGCTGACGCCCATGTTGATGTCCTGCGACTGGGCATGCAGTGCGGTCAGGATGCCGCAACTCTCCGCCTCAAATTTATAGTCGGCTTTGGTGTAACCGATCTCGGCGATGGTGCGTCGCGCAATCTGCTGTACGTCCACCCAGCCCTTGCAGGTGACCTCGCCGGCAATCACCACCTGACCGGTGGTGCAGAGCGTCTCGCAGGCCACATGGGCATGCGGATCCTGAGCCAACATGTTATCCAATATAGCGTCCGAAATCTGGTCGCTCACTTTGTCAGGGTGTCCTTCCGACACCGATTCAGATGTAAATAAATAGTGCATTTGTCTTTTTTGTAAAAAAAGCCGCAAGCGACTGTTTCAGCTTGCGGCACAAGTTTTTAGCATTTTTTTACGAGGTTGCAAGCAGTCAAATCCTTCCTCCCGCGTTCGGCAACGCGAATATTGTTATGCGTTTTTGCGGCGCTCCAGCTGGCTCTCCAGCGCATTGAGGCACGCGTCTATTCCTTCCTCAAACGTGTCGGCGGTTTTCTCGGCAAAGAGGCTGTTGATACGTACCTTCACTTCCTTGTTGAGGTTGGTCTGCGGCTTTACCACCGACATGCGGATCTCCACTCTGTCATCGGCGTTCAGGTGACGGCCGAAACGGTTCATTTTCTTGTCAATAAAGTCCTCGAGCTGCTTGGTCGGCTCGAAGTTGATAGCATTAATCGCAAGTGTCATGGCACAAAAGATTTATAGGTTAATTGAATTATGGTGCAAAGATACAAATAAATTTTGATATGTGCAAATTTTTTTGTACCTTTGCGCTCAAATTTAAGATTTAACACGAATAATAGAATGAATAAATGTATTTATGTCGGTTGTGATGATGCCGATCTGGACTTGTTTGAGAGCCAGTACGCCCTGCCGGAAGGCATGTGCTATAACAGTTATGTGCTGATAGGAGACGCTAAAACAGCAGTGATGGATGCGATGGATGCGCGTTGCTGCGACGAGTGGCTCGCTAAGGTGGAGAAAGCCCTGAATGGCCGTCGGCCTGATTACCTCGTCTGCCAGCATATGGAGCCTGACCATAGCGGCTCGATGGGTGCGTTCCTGAAGAAATATCCGGAGGCTGCCGTTGTTTGCTCCAAGCA
Organism: Paludibacteraceae bacterium; assembly: GCA_017478725.1. GTDB lineage: Bacteria > Bacteroidota > Bacteroidia > Bacteroidales > Paludibacteraceae > Colicola. The sequence continues at coordinate 158,986 of JAFVDD010000012.1, read as the reverse complement.
GGCGGTGGTGATGATGAACCAGTTTATGATTGAGGCGGAGAACGTGGAGGTAGTAGGCGAGGGTAGTACGCTCGACCTCGGCGACCTGACGCTGCAGTTCGTTGCCGCGCCGATGGTTCACTGGCCGGAGGTGATCATGACTTGGTGTCCCGAGGAGCAAGTGCTCTTTTCTGCCGACGGTTTCGGCAAGTTCGGTGTCTATCATGCGGATGAGGACGACTGGGCGTGCGAGGCGCGTCGCTACTATTTCAATATTGTCGGCAAATACGGCATGCAGGTATCGAATGTGCTGAAGAAACTGGCCGGCAAAGAGCTTAAGACTATCGCCCCGCTGCACGGACCGGTGCTGGAGGGCGAAAAGAAAGACGAGGCGCTGCGGCTCTATTCTATCTGGAGCGCTTACGGCGTGGAGACCGACGGTGTGCTGGTGGCGTATGCGTCTATCCACGGCAACACCCGTCGCGCCGCGGAGCAACTGGCTGAGATACTGAAGGCGAAAGGTGCCAACAAGGTTGCTATAACTGACCTTAGCCGCGATGATATGGCGGAGGCGATTGAGGATGCGTTCCGTATGAACAGGCTGGCGCTTTGCTGTGCTACCTACGACGGCGACATCTTCCCGCCCATGCATATGTTCCTGCACAAGCTGCGCCTGAAAGGCTACCAGAACCGCCGTGTGGCACTGGTGGAGAACGGCTCATGGGCGCCGCAGGCAGCGAAGGTCATGCGTGAGATGCTCAGCACTTGCAAGAACGTGGAGGTGGTAGAACCTACCGTCACTATCCGCGGCAGCCTCAAGCCCGCCCAGGTGGCAGAACTGGAAGCCCTCGCCGATGCCCTGTTGGCGTAATAACGGCCCAATGGCGAAAGGCGAAAGTGGCATCCCTTGTGCATTGACCTTCGGGTCAAGAACGCGACCATCACGGGACCACGTTACGACGACAACATAACGACACTATAACCAAGTTACCATAAAAAATTCCACAAACATTTGCATATATGGGATTTTTGTTGTACCTTTGTGCCGAAATTGAATGATTGCACCATGACGCTATCTATCTATCTATCTATCTATCTGCGCGCGGAGCGCGCGAAAGAGCGCATTGCAATGCGCGGATGGAGCTAAACGGACAGAAGGTATAAACGACAACAGATATAGCAGCCACTTGTATAAGCGGCAGGGACGATGTGTCTCTGTCGCTTTCTGTATATAATGACCTGTCCCTAAATTCTTTAAAGTCCTTAAAAACCCTAAAGACCCTATAATAAACCCTTAATAATAACCCAACTTATGAAGAAAAAACGAAGAATTTTTATTCTCTCCTTGCTGCTGGTGGCGGCAGGGATGAGCGCAGAGCCGATTGTGCGCGTAGTGAACAACAACGGTTCTGACAAAGCGTTTGCCACGGAGAGCGTGCGCAAACTGGTATTGTCCGCAGATGCTGTGGACGTAGTGAACAACGCTGGAACCGTACTGCTGAGCGTGCCGTTTGCAGAAATAGCGCGTGTGGAGTTTACTGACGGAATGCCCGCTCCCAATGCTGTCCCAACAACGTTGGTCAAAGATGCAGACGCAGTAAAGATTGTAGAGAATGGTCAGGTATATATTCTGCGTAGCGGCAAGAAATACACGATCATGGGCGTGGAAGTAGTAAATAATGATTAATGAATATATTAGTATGAAAAAGATTTTACTTATGGTTGTTGCCGCCATAATGGCAATGAGCGCAAGTGCGCAAGAGACAGTTAAGAAAGTGCGTCTCTACAAAGGAAATGAAGTGATAGCTGAACAGAACTATGCTGAATTGGACAGCATTGTGTTTGTGGATATTACTACTCCTGCTCCTGTGGTGCCTGATACCACGCCTGCTAATCCCAATTCCCATGCGAAGGCGTTTACGATCAACAGCAACGGCGACCAAGTGTTCTTCTCGCAAGGCAACCTGCGATACCAAGCCAGCACGAACACCTGGCGTTTCGCAGAAAACCAATATGACGCTATCGGAAGCGCCAATGCCAATGCCAGCAACATCTACGAAGGGTGGATTGATTTGTTCGGTTGGGGTACGAGCGGCTATGATAATACGGCCAATGATCCGTTTGCTGTCAATTACCAGCCCTGGTCAACAAGCTATGCGCAACTTAGTCAAACCAAAACGATTAAAGGAACAGAGATTGAGAGCATCAATTGTGAAATGCAAGCCATCACAGGTAAATGCGACACCACTTGGACTGGAGGCGGTACCTACAAGTCGGACGATTATAACTACTACGGCTATGGACCTTCTACTTATATGACGGATAAGGATCTCACCGGCACAAGTGCCAATTACGACTGGGGAGTATATAACGCTATTACGAATGGCGGCGGGCAAGCAGGCTTGTGGCGTACACTGACTTATGATGAGTGGAACTATATCCTCACAGGCCGTAATTTAGCACAATACCTTCGCTCGCAAGCCACAGTGTGCGGCGTGCATGGTTATGTGCTGCTACCCGATGATTTCACGTTGCCGGAAGGATTGAGCTGGAACTATCAGACCAACGACTGGGACGCCAATACGTATGGTCCGCAAGCATGGAGTGCGATGGAAGCTGTAGGTGCTGTCTTCTTGCCTGCTGCGGGTTACCGCTACGGTACGATTGTGTACACTGTGGGTTCGTGCGGCTACTACTGGTCGGCTTCGTACCGCAGTCAGGACGACGCGGGCTACCTGTACTTCGGTTCGAGCGATGCCTGCATGTACGGCAGCATTCGGTGCCGCGGTCTATCCGTCCGTCTTGTCCGTTTGGCAGAATAACCCTTGTTCGGAGCATCCAGAAACCCATACATCTCAACTGTGCTGGCAGGCGTCCTATGACGGACGCAAGCAGGCACAGTTGAGCCGAGTAGGAATAGAAAAATGGCAAAATTAGTTGACATCCTCGCCGTGGAGAACGATCGCGCTGAGGCGTTGCAGCAGCATCGAGTTCATTTGTTTGCTGACGGCTCGTTCTATCGCGCCTACGAATGGAGCGCATGGCTGTGTTGCAGGTATATAAACAAGTTCCAAACCACCAAACGGCACAACAAATCGTTGAATACGGATGTGGTGTTTGTTGGCTTCCCGCAAACCAGTTTGCCAAAGTTCACTCCGGAGAATGCAACACCGAAAGAAGTAGCCGAGGGACATATAGAAATGCTTTTACCGGAAACGTTAATGCCTGTAGGAGCAGATTATAGCAAGGAATATGCTGACTGGAAAAGTGCTATCCAGTTGGCACAAACAGTAGAAAAACCTCTACCGACATTAGCCGATCGTCCCGTGTCGCTGACAGGGGTGATGAAAAAGGTGTTGGAATACAAAGTGGAGCAACATTCTCCCATAGAGTGTATGCAGTTTGTTTCCGACATCCAGCGGCAGTTGATAGAGATTCTGTAGGAGACAGTGGAAAACTCCCGCCAAGAACGAACAAGGGTTAATTCATAGGCAACCCGTCGTCCCGGTGGGGCGAGCGAGTGTCATACGGAATAACTTCCATTGGGGATTTTTTGCCGTATAGTGTATCAGAAGGGTTGCTGACGCAAATAGATGTTGCCTGCTGCGGGTAACCGCAACGGAACGAATGTGAACAATGTGGGTTCGAACGGCAACTACTGGTCGGCTTCGTACAACAATCAGAACAACGCGAACTACCTGAACTTCAATTCGAGCAATGCCAACATGAACAACAACAATCGGTACAACGGTCAATCCGTCCGTCTTGTCCGTTTGCAGCATTAACCTTTGTCGTCACAATGTATCATCTAACGCATGAGCAGTTGCTAAACGATTTGCACGAAGCCTACCGAGATGCCAAACGGCACAAGAGTAGCAAACCATATGTACAACATTTCGAAGCGCAGTTGGATGAGAACTTGCAGGTACTTGCCGATACTTTGTATAACCGAACATACAAAGCGCAAGCAAGTACCTGCTTTATTATTACCGACCCAAAGAAGCGGGAAGTGTTTGCCGCTCATTTTCGCGACAGAGTAGTGCATCATCTCTATTATAACTATACGCACGAGTTGTTTGAGCGCACGTTCATCCAAGATGCGTATAGTTGCATCCCTGGACGCGGCACACACTACGGCATAGGTCGTTTGCAGCAACATATACGGCAGGAGGGCCGTAATTACAGCCGTCCGTGCTATGTGCTCAAGATGGATATACGCGGTTATTTTATGCACATCAGCCGCGAGCGGCTGTTGGAGATATGTTTGTCTTCGCTGCGCAAGATGGCGACGCACAGGGTGTTGAAACATGTGGCGGTTACATGGCAGGATAAGATAGATATGGACTTCGTGGAATACCTGACGCGCGAGATAGTGCTACTTGACCCGATAGAGAACTGCCACGTGGTAGGCGATAAAAGTGAGTGGGACGACCTGCCGCACGAGAAGAGTTTGTTCAACAGCCCTGTCGGCTGCGGTCTGCCGATAGGGAACCTAACCAGCCAGCTCTATTCAAATATCTACCTCAACGTGCTCGACCAGTACATGAAACGCACGCTTCATTGCCGTCACTACGGCCGCTATGTGGACGATTTCTATGTAGTGAGTGCTGACAGAGAGTGGCTGCGGTCGCTGGTCGTTCCTGTTCGGGCGTTTTTACATTCGGAGTTGCAACTCACATTGCATGACGGCAAGGATGCCATCTATCCCATCCAGTACGGTGTGTCGTTCTTGGGGATGTTTCTCAAACCATGGCGAATGACGGTAAGCCGAGATAGTATCCGACGGATGAAGGGGAAAAGAGATGCCCAGTATGCCAATTTCCGCACAGGGCGCTTACCTTTCCTGCGCATTGCAACCGCCTTGGCTTCGTTTCGGGGCATTCTTTCGCATGGTTACAACGCACGAGTGAGAAAGAAGTTTGAGGTATAGAATAGTGCAAAACGGTGTAACAGAGTTCGGATGTGGCTTGCGAACGCAGATATGACAGGCTAAAAACAAGCGACTGAAACTGTGTGTTTCGGTCGCTTGTTTTGCGGAGTGGTAGCTCAATAGGTGGCTATCTTAGGCTTTCATAGCGGCATCTTACCCTTTCAGGGCGGCGATGGATTGTTCGAGAGCGGCGATGCGGGCCTCGGCATCGGCTTTCTTCTTTCGTTCCAGTTCAACGATCTCCGGCTTGGCATTGGCAACGAAACGCTCGTTACCAAGTTTCGCCATTACGCCGCGCAGGAAGCCCTGCTGGTGAGCGAGGTCGGCTTCCAGTTTCTTGAGTTCTTCATCCACGTTGATGAACTTGTCCATCGGGACGGAGAACTCGGTCGTGCCGACGATAAAAGTAGCACAGCTACCTGATTGTCCTTCGGACTGTAGGACCGCTTCGCTGTAAGATAGTTCCACGTTGGCGAGTTTCTTGAGAAGGTCGGCATAAGCGTAGGTATTGGCACCGTCGAAATAAAGGGTGAGCACCTCTTTCGGCGGGATGTTTTTTGATGCACGGATGTTGCGCACGCCGGAAACGATGAGTTTGAGGGTCTCTACCTCGCTCAGGATAGACTCGGATTGATCCTGATCCGCTCCCGAATTGAACCCGATCCGATTCTCTCTCGATAGTGTCTCGCCAGTCTGATTTTGCGTAGTAACCATGATACTCTCGCCCGGTTTGCGGTCGTAGAGGTTCTGCCAGAGTTCCTCGGTGATGAACGGCATGAAGGGGTGGAGCAGACGCAGCAGACGGTCGAAGAACGAAAGCGTAGCCTCGTAGGTCGCACGGTCAATCGGTTGTTGGTATGCCGGTTTGATCATCTCCAAGTACCAGCCGCTGAACTCGTCGGTATAGAGTTTGAAGATCGTCATGAGGGCTTCGGAGAGACGGTACTTGCTGAAGAGGTCGGCGATTTCATCCTCGGTTTGACGCAGCTTGGCATCGAACCATGCGATGGCTTGAGCGTTGGCATTGGCATTGGCGTCGGAAACATCCCATCCTTTGACGAGACGGAAGCAGTTCCAGATCTTGTTGCAGAAATTACGTCCCTGTTCGCAAAGCGAATCATCGTAGAGAATGTCGTTGCCGGCAGGGGCGGAGAGGAGAATACCCATACGCACGCCGTCCGCGCCGTAACGCTCGATGAGGTCGAGCGGGTCGGGACTATTGCCGAGGCTCTTGCTCATCTTGCGACCTAATTTGTCACGCACGATACCTGTGAAATAGACATGCTTGAACGGCATTTTGCCTTGGTACTCATAGCCCGCCATGATCATACGTGCCACCCAGAAGAAGATGATATCCGGACCCGTTACCAAGTCTGCGGTGGGGTAGTAATAGTTGATTTCTTTGTTGTCCGGGTGCTCGATGCCGTCGAACAGACTAATCGGCCAGAGCCACGAACTGAACCAAGTGTCCAGCGCACCTTCGTCCTGTACATAGTTGCCTTCCGGCGCAGTCTCCGAAACAATAATCTTGTCTTCGGGGTAGTCTTCAAGGCCTGTTTGCGCCAGCAGGTCGGCGTCGTAGTACGCAGGGATGCGGTGTCCCCACCAGAGCTGGCGGCTGATGCACCAGTCTTTGATGTTCTCCAGCCAGTTGCGGTAGGTGTTCTTGTATTTGGTGGGGTAGAAAACGATGTCGTCGTTCATGACAGGCGGCAGGGCTATGTCGGCAAAATGCTGCATCTTGACGAACCACTGGAGCGAAAGCCGCGGCTCGATGGGCACGTTCGTACGCTCGGAATAACCCACTTTGTTGTCGTAGTCCTCGACTTTTTCCACGAGGTCAAGCGCTTTGAGGTCTTCGGCGATTTGCTTGCGGCAGTCGAAACGATCCATGCCGTGGTACTTGCGTACGTTGGCTTGCAACTCTTCCTCTACCGTGTCCATGTTCAGATGGGCGTCCGGCGTGAAGATATCGATGGTCTTGAGGTTGTATTTCTGACCGAGGGCGTAGTCATTCACGTCATGCGCAGGGGTCACTTTGAGGCAACCGGTACCAAAGCCGATCTCCACGTAACGGTCTTCTATAATAGGGATTACGCGTCCCACGCCCGGCACGATGACATGCTTGCCCTTGAGCCACTGGTTCTTTTCTTCCTTGGGGTTGATGCAGACAGCGATGTCGCCGAAGATAGTTTCCGGACGGGTGGTAGCCACAACGGCATAGTCGGCGCCTGTCTCGGGATTGGTGACACCCGGCTCCGCTACTTTGTAGCGCAGGTAGTAGAACTTGCTGTGCTCGTCATGATAGATAACCTCCTCGTCGGAGAGAGCAGTCTGGCGCTCCGGATCCCAGTTGACCATGCGCAGACCGCGGTAGATGAGGCCTTTCTTATACAAGTCGCAGAACACACGGATGACGGCTTTGGAGCGCGTCTCGTCCATGGTGAACGAGGTGCGGTCCCAGTCGCAAGAGCAACCCAGTTTGCGGAGCTGCTTGAGGATGATGCCTCCGTGTTCGTCGGTCCAGTCCCAGGCATGTTTGAGGAACTGTTCGCGCGTCAAATCGGACTTGTTGATGCCTTGCTCTTTGAGGCGCTTGATAACCTTCGCTTCGGTGGCAATGGACGCATGGTCGGTACCCGGCACCCAGCAGGCGTTCTTGCCCTCCAGACGCGCACGGCGGACAAGGATATCCTGAATCGTCTCGTTCAGCACATGCCCCATATGCAGCACACCCGTTACATTGGGCGGCGGAATAACAATCGTGTAGGGCTCGCGGCCGTCCGGCTCGCTGTGAAAGAGTTTGTTGTCCAGCCAGTATTGGTACCAGCGGGCTTCAATGTCAGTAGGGTTGTACTTGGATTCCATAAAGATATTTACGATTTAATCATTTACAATTTTGTCATTTGACACAAAAAACATGCAAAGATACAAAAAAAAGGCGAAAGGACGAAAGGCGAATGAAAAAAGTTTTTGTTTTTCGCTAAAAAATATATTTTTTATGGTAAATCAGCGCGCGCGCTTGCATATATCAGAAAAAAGCAGTAACTTTGTGGCCTAATTTGGAGAATTATGGACTCATTCATACAATTATGCCAAAAACGGCGGTCGATCCGCAAGTACACCAATCGGCCCGTCGAGCAAAAGAAAATAGACTATATATTGCGTTGCGCACTGATGTCTCCGTCGTCCAAACGGACTAATCCGTGGGAGTTCTATGTGGTTCGTGACGAGCAGAAACTGCGTGCGATGGAGGGTTGCCGAACCTACGGAAGCGGTATGTTCCAAACGGCTATGGCGGCTATCGTAGTGGCGCTGGATACTACGCTGGGTGACATGTGGCTGGCAGACGGATCCATAGCTGCGGCGCACATCCTGCTGGCAGCCGAGGAGCAGGGACTGGGTGCTTGCTGGTGCCAGGTTTATCAGCGCGAAGGAGCCGAGCAACTGGTGAAGAGTCTGTGCGGCATTCCCGCAGAAAAGACGGTGCTCTGCGTGATCTCGCTGGGATACAAAGACGAGGAACGCAAGGAGTATGACCTCGACAAACTGTTGTATGAGAAGGTAAAAATTATCAATTAACAATTCACAATTTACAAAGCGTCCTGGCGACTTTTGTACAAACATAGTAGAAAGTACGTATCTTAAAACTTTGTACTAAACTAATAGAGCCTTTTGTGCATTGAGAATTATAAATTGTAACTTGAATTATGAAACCAACTATAGCCATCACAGCCGGAGATACCAACGGCATAGGATACGAAGTAATCATCAAAGCGCTGCTGGAGGCGCATATGTTTGAGTTGCTGAAACCGGTTATATACGGCAACGCCGTGGTAGCCAAACAACATATCCAGACTTTTGGCGAGGAATGGCGCAATATTCAGTGGAACGCCATCGACGACCCGCGTCAGGCAAAGGACGGCCGGCTGAACCTCATTACCTGCTATCCCGACAATACGCCTGTTACCTTGGGCAGCCCTTCCGAGGCGGCAAACAAAGCCGCCAAGGCTGCTTTGGACCGTGCCTGCAAGGATTTGAAAGAGGGCAGGGTGCAGGCATTGGTGACCGCTCCGCTCAACAAAGAGGCGCTTAACGGCGGACATACCGAGTATCTGGAAACGCAGTTCGGCGGTCATTCGCTGATGATGCTATGCAGCGGCAATCTGCGGGTGGCGCTGGTGTGCAACCATGTGTCGATAGCAGACATCCCTGCGCAAATAACAGAGGAGCGGATACTGGGCAAACTGGCTCTGCTCAACAATTCCCTCAAACGCGATTTCGGAATGGAGAAACCGCGTATAGCCGTCCTGGCGCTCAATCCCCATGCCGGCGACAACGGTCTGCTGGGCAAGGAGGAGAAGGAGATTATCGCGCCCGCCATCCTCAAAGCCAACGAGCAAGGCATCTGGGCGTTCGGACCCTATGCCTCCGACGGCTTCTTCGGCAGCGGACATTTCTGTCAGTTTGACGCCATCCTGGCCATGTATCACGACCAGGGTCTGATTCCCTTCAAGACCCTCGACATGAGCGGCGTGAACTACACCGCAGGGCTCAGTATAGTCCGTACATCACCCGACCACGGTACAGGGTACGACATCGCCGGTAAGGATTGCGCCGACTACTCCAGTATGCGCAACGCCCTATATATGGCGATAGATGTGCTCAAAGCGCGTGCCGAATATGACGAACTGCGTGCCAACCCGCTGCCGTTCATCGAACGCGAAGACCGGGAGGGACGGCCGCGGCGTGAGTTCATAGATTTCAAAACCACAGTAAGCCGTCAGCCATCAGCCGTCAGCCATCAGAACGCTGAAAACTGAATGCTGAATTCTGAAAGCAGATAACAATAACACGATATGACAAGTAAAGAAATTCGTCAATCCTTTTTGGACTTTATGGCCTCCAAGGGACACCAAGTCGTTCCCTCTGCGCCGATGGTCATCAAAGATGACCCTACACTGATGTTTACCAATGCCGGTATGAATCCCTGGAAGGGAATCATCCTCGGCAACGATCCCATTAAATATCCGCGTGTGGCGGACAGCCAGAAATGTCTGCGCGTGAGCGGCAAACACAACGATCTGGAGGAAGTAGGTCATGATACCTACCACCACACCATGTTCGAGATGCTCGGCAACTGGTCGTTCGGCGACTATTTCAAGCAAGAGGCGATTGATTTCGCATGGGAGTATATCGTTGATGTGCTCAAGATTGATCCCGCCAACCTCTATGCTACCGTCTTCGAAGGTTCGCCCGAGGAAGGGCTTGCCCGTGACGACGAAGCCGCTGCCATCTGGGCGAAGCACCTGCCTGCCGACCATATCCTGAACGGCAACAAGCACGATAACTTCTGGGAGATGGGCGAGACCGGTCCCTGCGGTCCGTGCTCGGAGATTCACGTGGACAGCCGTTCTGCCGAAGAGCGCGCCCAAGTGCCCGGACGCGAGTTGGTCAACAAAGACCATCCGCAGGTCATCGAGATTTGGAACATCGTCTTCATGCAGTTCAACCGCAAGGCTGACGGTTCATTGGAGCCGCTGGCAAAGAAAGTGATTGACACCGGCATGGGCTTTGAGCGTCTCGTACGTACTATCCAGGGTAAGACATCCAACTACGACACCGATGTCTTCCAGCCGATGCTGAAGAAGATAGGCGAGATTTGCGGCTGCGAATACGGCAAGGACGAGAAGACCGACATCGCTATGCGCGTTATTGCCGACCATATCCGTACGATTGCCTTCGCTATCACGGACGGCCAGCTGCCCTCCAATGAGAAAGCCGGATACGTCATCCGCCGTATTCTCCGCCGCGCCGTGCGCTACGGATATACCTTCTTGAACATGCGTGAGGCTTTCCTCTATCAGCTGGTGCCGCAACTCATCGCTGATATGGGCGAGGCTTATCCCGAGCTCATCAAACAGCAATCGCAGATAGTACCCGTCATCAAATCCGAGGAAGAGGCGTTCCTACGCACGCTCGACAAAGGTATCGTCTTGCTGGACAAACTGATGCAAGAAGCTGTCAGCCGTCAGCAATCAGTTATCAGCGGCGTGGATGTGTTCACGCTCAAAGATACCTACGGCTTCCCGCTTGACCTGACGGAGCTCATTCTCCGCGAGAACGGATTTACCACCAACGAGGAGGAATACAACCGCGCGCTGGAGCACCAGAAATCCATGGGCCGCGAGGCCAACAAACAGGATCTTGGCGACTGGACGGTGCTCGCTGAAGGCGACACGGAGTTCGTGGGTTATGACCAACTGACCTGTCCGACGCGTATCCTCCGTTACCGTCAGGTATCGCAGAAAGGCAAAACGTTCTATCAGGTCGTACTCAGCCATACGCCCTTCTATGCCGAAATGGGTGGCGAGGTAGGCGACACGGGAAAGTTATGCCTTCAGAATTCAGCCGTCAGCATTCAGATTATAGATACGAAGCGAGAGAATAATCTCCCCGTTCATATTGTGGCAGAGTTGCCCCAAGGGCTGACGGCTGAAGGCTCAGAGCTGATAGCCACCGTCGATGCCGAGCGTCGTCAGGCGATCATGTGCAACCATACGGCTACCCATATTCTTCATTATGCCTTGCGTCAAGTGCTCGGCAATCACGTCGAGCAGAAGGGTTCGCTTGTCACAGCCGACAGCCTGCGCTTCGACTTCTCGCATTTCCAGAAAGTGACGCCCGAAGAGCTTCGCGAAGTGGAGCGTCTCGCCAACAAGCTTATCCGCGAGGATATGCCGCTGGAAGAGAGCCGCCATACGCCGATAGCCGAAGCCAAAGCGATGGGTGCCATGGCGCTCTTCGGCGAGAAATACGGCGACGATGTGCGTGTCATCAAATACGGTCCGTCTATCGAACTATGCGGCGGCTGCCACGTGCCCTCTACCGGCAAAATAGGCTCCGTGCGCATCGTTATGGAGACTTCCGTTGCTGCCGGTGTCCGCCGTATAGAGGCGGTGACTGCGGCAAAGGCTGATGAACTCTACTATACGGCGCAAGACATGCTCGGCAATCTACGTGCGCTCTTTAACAACGCACCCGACCTGGCAGGGGCTATCCATAAGTCCATAGACGAGAACGCGGGACTCAAGAAACAGATTGAAGAGTTCATGGCAGAGAAAATTGCCCGCTTCCGCGACGAACTCATCAGCCGCGCAGAGGATATGGGCGGCATCAAAATAGTGCGCTTGCAAGGCGAAGCGGATCCCAACATGATCCGCGGCGTCATGCCGCTGCTGCGTGGCAGGTTCACCGACGTCAAGTTTGCCGTAGTAGGTGCTACCGAATGGGAAGGCAAACCTACTATTGCCGTCTTCCTCAGCCAGCCGCTGGTAGATGAAGGCAAGAACGCAGGTGCTATGATCAAAGCTGCGGCCAAACTGATTCAGGGCGGCGGCGGAGGACAGCCGTGGATGGCTACCGCCGGTGGACGTGACGTCAATGGTCTCCATGCCGCCATGGAAGAGTTGTTTAATAATCTAGTCGATTAGTTGACCAGACTGCCGGCCAACCAGTGATACAATGAAACTGCCAACCTCATATTTGCCGGATAAAATCCGTAGTGCCGTACGATTCTTTATAGTCGGCACTACGGGGGCTTTCGTACAGACGTGGTTTTTCATGGCTGCGTTGTACGTCATGTCGCAGCCGGAAAAAGGAACGGCACTGTATTATGTGGCATTTGCAATCGGGTATGCATTGGAAATGATACCCAATTATTATTTCTCCAACATATACACCTTCAACACGCGGCCGAATAAGAAGAATGCCGGCGGATTCCTGTTTGCGCGGGCTATCAATCTGGTTATTCAGTTCGGATTGCTGCCTTTGGCACTGGCTTTCTTCTCCTCCTGGCGCGATGACCTGATCAGTCTGTTAGTCATCTTTATCGGAGGGTGTGTCAATTACTTGATCTGTTTGGCCTTTTTCAAAAAGAAAGAATAATGAAAATCTACAGAGCGAATATTATCTTTACCCCTTCGCCGGACAAACTGGAGGTTATTCCTCATGGCTATATAGTAGTAGGTTCCAACGGACTGATAGAGGGCATATATACCGAGTTGCCGGAAAACATGGACTGGCGGCGCCAGGTCATTGATTTTGGTGACAAGTTGCTTATCCCTGCCTTCAACGATCTGCATGTGCATGCTCCGCAGTACCGCAACCTGGGTCTGGCCTTGGATCTGGAGCTGCTGCCGTGGCTCAATACCTATACATTCACCGAGGAAACCAAATACGCCGACCCTGAGTATGCCAGACGCATGTACCGCCGGTTTGTGCATGAGTTGTGGATGCAGGGAACGATGCGTGCCGCCGTATTCGGTACCATCCATCCGGAGGCTACGCGTATTCTGGCAGATTTGTTCATCCAGGCAGGCATGGGTGCCCGTGTGGGCCTGGTAGGCATGAACCGCAATTGTCCGGATATACTGAGCAACACCACGGAGAGCCTGATGGAAGGCATGCGGATGCTCAAGGCGCATCTGGATGAGCATGGCAACAACGGTCTGGTCAGCCCGATCATCACGCCGCGCTTTATCCCGTCGTGTACGCCCGATATGCTTGCGGCATTAGGAAACTACGCTGCCGAAACGGGTCTGCCGGTGCAATCCCACCTGTCGGAAAACCGCTCGGAGATAGACTGGGTGAGAGAGCTGGAGCCTGACTCCGTTTGCTATGGCGACGCCTACAACCGCTACGGACTCTTCGGTCAGACACCTACATTGATGGCGCATTGTTGCTATTCCGGCGAAGAAGAGATAGCGCTGATGAAGCAGAACGGAGTGTACGTAGTACACTGCCCGATGTCGAATAGCAATCTCAGCAGCGGCATCGCCCCCATTCGCACATATCTGGAGAAGGGTGTTCGTGTAGCGATGGGAACCGATGTGTCGGCAGGGCATAACATGTCGATGCTGCGCGCCATGCAGTATGCTATCCAGGTGAGCAAACTGCATTATGCCGCTTCGCACGGAGAAGTACGGTTCCTGACTCTGAGCGAAGTCTTTTATCTCGCTACCAAAGCCGGAGGCTTGTTCTTCGGCAAGGTCGGATCGTTTGAACCGGGGTATGAGTTTGACGCCCTGCTGGTGGACGACCATTACCTCAATTATGACAACTATACGCTGGAGCAACGTCTTGAGCGGTATCTGTATCTGGGTGATGACCGTGATATCAAACGCCGTTTCTGCCGCGGCGTTGAACTGACCGAACCCGTTTATTGATAACTAACACGTATTGGATGATGAAACTCTTTCGTCCTATAGAAAATCTGCCGCTGGAGGATTACCTGCAGATGGAGGCGGAGATGGTAAAGACCATAGAAGAGCCGACGTTCTTCACATGGGTTGTTGCGCCTACGGTAATATACGGTCGTCATCAGAACCGGGAGCAGGAAGTCAATGAGGCTTACTGTGCCGCTCATGGTGTACGTATCGTACAGCGCCAGAGCGGAGGCGGATGTGTCTATGCCGACCGCGGCAATCTGATGGTGTCGTATATCTCGCCCTCTACGCATTCGCAGGAGGTGTTTGACGAGTTCCTGCACTTGTTAGCCGGAGCTCTGAATGCACTTGGCTATAAAGCTGTGACCACCGTTCATAATGACGTGTTGGTGGGCGGCAGGAAAGTGTCAGGCACAGCGTGTTATACTACGCCGACAGGCACGGTGGTACACGCATCTATGCTGTATGATGTGGATATGGATGCTTTGCAGCAGGCTATCACACCCTCTGCCGCCAAACTGGCCAAACACGCCGTACAGTCCGTTCGCCAGCGCGTCAGCAATCTCCGCGAGATAAGTGATCTTGGAGACATTGAATCGTTCCGGCAGATATTGGAGAAAGAGTTTATGCAACATATCTCTCCCGTCAGTGAGCAGGCCGTGGAATGCCCGCTTGTCATTTTTGATTTGGACGGCACACTTCTCAATACAATAGACGACCTAGGCTATGCCTGCAATCATGCTTTGGCGGCGGAGGGTTTTCCTACGCACGCAATCGAGGAATACCCTCGGCTGGTAGGCAACGGCGTCAACAAGCTTATCGAGCGGGCTTTGCCGGCTGAACTCAAGACCTCGTCCGAAGCCACCGAGACGCTTGTGCAACGCGTGCGTGCGCATTTTGTTCCTTATTATGATGCGCACAACTGCGATTATACGCGTCCGTACGAAGGCATACCGGAACTGCTGGCCGAATTGAAATCACGCGGTTGGCACCTTGCTGTAGCGAGCAACAAATATCAGGCGGCTACCGAGAAGATCGTCGCGCATTTCTTCCCCGGTATGTTTGATGTTGTTTTGGGTGAGAGGGTAGGAGTTCCCCGCAAGCCCGATCCGCGGATCGTGCAAGATATCCTTTCAACTTTCTCATTTCAACTTTCTCCTTTCACCTTATACATAGGTGACAGTCTGGTGGATTGCGATACAGCCGCCAATGCCGGTTTGCCTTTTGTGGCATGCTCTTGGGGCTTTGTTCCCCGCGAGAAACTGGCAGAAGCCGGATGCCGGCAGATTATTGATACACCCGCCGAATTACTGAATATTATACAATAGTTTATGGAAATTTCTCTACGTGCTCAATCGATGCCGGAAAGCCCGATCAGGAAACTGGCCAAATACGCTGATGAGGCTAAACTGGCCGGCGTGCATGTCTATCACCTCAATATCGGTCAGCCGGATATCAAGACCCCTCCGCAAGCGCTGGAGGCGGTGAAGAACTACAACCAGGATATTCTGGAATACTCGCCTTCGCAGGGCTTGAAATCGCTGCGTACCAAGATGGTGAGTTATTATGCCGACTATGGTATTGACCTTTCGCCGGATGAGATCATCATCACCACCGGCGGCTCGGAGGCAATCATGTTCGCCTATATGAGCATTCTCAATCCCGGCGACGAGATTATTGTGACCGACCCGAGCTATGCCAACTACATGGCATTCGCTATCTCTGCCGGCGCGGTGGTCAAATCCGTCAAAACGGATATCAAGAACGGCTTCAAACTGCCGCCGGTGGAGGAGTTTGAGAAACAGATTACTTCCAAAACCCGGGCTATCCTCATCTGTAACCCCAATAACCCTACGGGCTACCTCTATACCAAACAGGAGATGCGCCAGATACGCGATTTGGTCAAGAAATACGATCTTTACCTCATTTCCGACGAAGTGTATCGCGAGTTTATCTATACCAAGTCTCCGTATATCTCAGCTTTCCATCTGGAGGGGATTGAGGAGAACGTTATTCTGGTGGACAGCGTGTCCAAACGCTATTCGGAGTGCGGCATACGCATAGGTGCGCTGATCACCAAGAACAAAGCTGTCCGCGACTCGGTGATGAAATTCTGCCAGGCGCGTCTCTCGCCGCCCCTGATAGGACAGGTTATAGCCGAAGCATCGCTCTCTACCCCCGAGGAATACATGCAGGAGGTATATGACGAGTATCTCGGCAGGCGTAATTTTCTCATTGACCAACTCAACCAGATACCCGGCGTGTTTGCGCCGGCGCCTACGGGTGCGTTCTATGTCATGGTGGAGCTGCCGGTGGATGATGCGGAGGAATTCTGCAAATGGTGCCTGACCGATTTCACCTATGAGGGGGCAACTATCATGATGGCGCCCGGGTCGGGATTCTATACCAACCCTGATGACGGCCGTCATCAGGTACGTATGGCGTATATCCTCAACAAAGAGGATTTGGGCAAGGCGATGATTGTCCTCCGCAAGGCGCTTGAAGCGTATAACGGATGATATCCCTATTTTTAGGTATTGTATGTTCTTGCAAAAAGCAGTAATTTTGCACCTGATTTTGAGATAATGAAGAAATCAGGTGCAATATTTATTCTATTATTGGTGTGCGCGTCTCTATGTCGTGCGCAGGTTACCGGCGTGGTGCTGGACGACAGCGGCTCCCCGATGATAGGCGCGAATGTGTATTGGGCAGGCACCGGCACGGGTGTCGCCACAGATATAGACGGCAAATTCACGCTGATGCCTGTCAAAAGAACGAAGGACAGAAGTACGATGTACGAAGGGGCGAATGTGCTGGTCGTTTCGTTCGTGGGATATCATAACGACACGACTGTCGTGACTGACCGCAAGCCGCTGACTATCGTGATGGTGGAGGAGGCGGTTCTGGATGAAGTGACCATCACCGAACGCAAACAGGGAGTGCTCAAAAGCCGCACTTCTGCTTTCGACACGGAAACCATCGGTACGGAGGAGTTATGCCGCGCCGCCTGCTGCAACCTCAGCGAAGCCTTTGAAACGAACGCCTCGGTAGATGTGGCGTATGCTGATGCCGCCACGGGTGCCAAACAAATCCGCCTGCTCGGACTGAGCGGCACGTATGTGCAACTGATTCAGGAGAACACCCCGGCTGTACGCGGGCTTGCCCAGATATACGGAATGGAGTATATCCCGGGTCCGTGGATGAGCAGTATCCAGGTCAGCAAAGGCACCTCGTCCGTCATCAACGGCTACGAAGCTACTTCCGGCCAGATCAATGTGGAGCTCCTCAAGCCACAGACTCAGAATCCGCTGAGTGTCAATCTCATGCTCAATAGCGAACTGATGGCTGAGGCGAATATCATGGGCGGATGGAAGATCCCTCTCAACCATCATCAATCGTTATACACGGGCATTCTGGCTCACTACGGGCATGGGTTCATGGCGATGGATGACAACAAGGACTCGTTCGTAGATATGCCCAGAACGCAGAATGCCAACCTTGCCAACCGATGGTTCTACAAGCGCGGCGATTATACATTCCAGGCATTTGTACGCGGTCTGTACGACCGTCGCAGAGGCGGACAATTGCATATGGACGGCATGGATAGTACCATGGCGAATCCATATCATATCAATCTGAATACATGGCGCGTGGAGGGGTTCCTGAAGAACGGCTATGTGTTTGATGAAGAATCCGGTTCCAGCGTGGCGGTTATTGCTGCGGTCAGCTATCATAATCTGGATAACACATATGGTCTGCGCAACTGGAAAGCCGACCAGTTGAACGCATACCTCAATGCTATCTGCCAGCTGAATTTCGAGGGTGGGGGGCTGATTGACAACGACCACCGTCTCTCTACGGGTCTTTCTGTCAATTACGACAAGTACGGCGAGGTATTGAACCTCGGCGTGTCGTCACAGACTCCGTTGGTGCTTGACAGAGATGAGTTGACACCCGGTATTTTTGCGGAGTACAGCTACACGTATGCGGACCAACTGTCGCTGGTAGCCGGTGTGCGAGCCGACTATTCTACACGCTATGGCTTTTTTGTTACACCACGCATGAATATCCGCTACACGCCGTGGCAATGGTGGGTGATCAGGGCTTCTGCCGGTATGGGGTATCGCTCGCCGAACGCTATCGCCGACAATGCCAATATACTGCCGTCTTCGAGGGTGATTAACGGCTTGGCGGGAACGGGAATACAGCAGGAGCGCGCGGTCAATACAGGCTTGAGCACTACCTTCCATATCCCGATGGGTTCGCGTGAGTTGCAACTCTCGGCGGAGTATTACTACACGCATTTTATCAACTCGGTAATTGTGGATCTTGACCGGGACCCGCACGCCGTGTATATCTACAACCAGCGGGATATCAACGGTCGCTCGTTTGCCCATAGCGCGCAAGTGGAGGCCGGCATGGAGGTGCTGCGCGGATGGACATGGACAGCCGCTTTCCGATGGACGGATGTGGAGCAAACCACCATTGATTCCGGCGGAGCAGCCCGTACGCGGATCAAACCGCTCACCAGCCGGTTCAAGGGTGTTGTCACTACCAGCTATCAGACGCCGCTCAAGAAATGGCAGTTTGACGTAACGGCGCAGTTCAACGGCATCAGCCGTATGCCGGACGGGTTCACGCCGATGGGCGACCTCAACGGAGGATATGCTAACCCCAAACCGCTCACATGGTATCCGCAACTGATGGCGCAGGTGACCAAATACTGGCGCACATGCAGCCTTTACGTCGGAGCAGAGAATATGACCAACTTCCGTCAGGCAGGACCTATAGTGGATAGTTTCAATCCTTACGGATCGGATTTTGATGCATCGATGGCATGGGGGCCGATAACGGGATGGAAAGTGTATATGGGCTTCCGGTATGATTTAGAGAAGAAAGAATAACCAAAATTGGTTACGTCAGGGCGGTTTGATACTGCCTTTTTTGTGCAAATTACCAATTATTTGGCATTGTGTAATTGACAAAAAAGCAGTAATTTTGCAGCGTTTTTGGAAAGGATACCTAATTATCGTTAAATATACAAACAAAATGCGTATGAAAAAGATTTTCTTTTTTGCCGCGCTGGCAATCAGCGCAACTATGACGGCTCAAACTATTGAGCTCGATTATTACAAAACGCTTGTGGACGAACAAGCAGATGCAACCAAAGGTTCGACTCAACTGTATGCACTGGATTATGCGGCAGACGGATCGCTTTATGCATTAGCGATGTACCAGACTGCTTCAGCAGATGAAACAGGTCTTAAATTTGGCGACGCAACCTATCAGGGAGCAACGGCTTCCAAATGGGGTTCACGTGATGGTGATATGAAGTTCACCAACATGCGCAACTCGTTCCTTGCCAAACTGGACGCCGAAGGCAATGTGCTTTGGGCTAAAGCCGATACCACAGGTGACTACGACTTAGCAAACACCACTATTGCAGTCACGAATGACGGAGGCGTTATTTATGCGGATAAGTTCCGTACTCGTAAAGGCGTGTACATGAGTTTCTTCAATGCTTATGATGCAAGCGGTAAACTGGTAGCTACTAATAGCATGTCTTTTACCAATAATGATTCTATTCTTGTAGAAGGCAAGAATGTAAAGCGCAAAGAGGCTTTCTCGTGGGCAGGTATCGCAGTGAAAGATAGTTTCGTTTATATTACCGGTTTGCAAGGCGATACCTTACTTCCTACATGGAGTGACTCCATTGCGCCGCGTAAAGTATGGAACACTAAAGGCAATTTGAGCCAAAACTGCAATACGGTTATTCTCAAATACAAGGTGAACTTGAATACTGAGAAATTAGTCTATGTTGACGCAGTCATCAATAGCGATGATTTGACCTACGATCGTCCGTTGGGCTTGCACTATGAGAACGGCAAATTGTATGTAGCCGGAACGTATAACAACGGCACAGAGACCGGTATCTATGCAGCGCGTTATGACGCAGATCTCAACCGTGAGTATGTTGTTTATCATCCTATAACCGGTGTACTGCAGTTCCAGCAGACCAAGTTTGCGGACGGTAAGATCTTTGTTTGCGGCGGCCTCGTGAAAGGCAGTATCACGGTGGGTGACAAGACATTGGCCACCAACGGCAATTTCAATCATGGCCTCATCTATATCATGAGTATGGAGGATGGTTCGTTAGTGAATGCGGCAGTTCGTTCGGCAGCCAACGACGCTTTGAATATCACGGTAGCCGCCTATCCGACTAGTGACGGCTTTGTAGCCTATAATCATGAGACTCTGAATGGTATTAGCGCGGCTCTCAATTATGATGAGAACATGAACCTCGTCAGCATAGATACACTTGCTACCGGAGGAGGTAGTTCAAACGTATCCGTAGTCGGACGTAGTAATGATGGAAATAAGACGGCTGTAGGTCTGCGTGCTCGCACAACGGCTGCTTATAACCTCTTAGACGAGGAGCCGATGAACTTTGCCTCCGTGACTAACTGGTACAGCGTTATTGCTGTGCTGAGCATCGAAGACCAAACTGAAGCTATTGAGGAAGTACAAGAGAGCAAAGCACAGGGTACGAAAGTGCTGCGCGACGGTCAGTTGTATATCCTGCGTGACGGCAAGACCTATAATGTGCTGGGCGTGAGCATGCAATAAAACCCCGACTTGCCTCCGAGATGCCTCCGATGCGACTCCGAGTTGCTCCCGATAACATATATATAAACAGTTGATAATAAACGAAATGGCTCGCCAATTTGGCGAGCCATTTCTATGCTTGAGGACTAGTTGACTAGTTGACTAGCTGACTAGTTAAACTCTATCACTCCGTGATGATCTCATAGGAAACGGCGTCCACGTAATACTTACGCGTTGTGGAGCAGAAGCCGCACGCCTCACCGCCTTCGTGGTGATGCTCTTCTTCCTGAGCCACCTGTTGACCTTCAACAGGCACGTCAATGGCGCGAACGAGACCGCGCACACGGAGCGTGTTGTTCAAACACTCGGGTGCAAACGCCTCAAAATCCACGGCATTGCAGCGCAGGAACACACCCTGCTCACCGCCGTTGAGGAAAGCTTTCTTGCCGCCGTGCTTGCACAGATGCATGCAGTAGCCTTCTACAAGAATAGTGTCGCTCATCAATGAGTCGCCTTGTGTCAGCACATCACTCACCGTATAGACGGGTTCGCTGACTGTCGGTTGTTTGGTGCATGCAGTAAACGCTACCAGCGCTACTGCCATCATTAAAAGAATCTTTTTCATTGTTTATAGTTGTTTTGTTGGTTATTGGATTTCCGGAGTTCCGGATTTCGGGTTAGAAGGTCAATCCTGTTTCTATGCCTACCTGCCATGCGTGGGCGTTGTCGTATTGATGCAGCCGCGCGTTGGCGCCTACGAGCCACGAGAACTTGCCTTTCAGCGGGAAAGTGTATTGCAGACGCACGCACTCCTGCACATGCTGCATGAAGGCGTCATAATCCACCGTTCCGGCAAACAGCATGTCGCCTACAGGCAGCGGCAGACGGTAGTCGCCGTAGAGGCTTGCCAGCACGGTGTTGCGGCGGTAATTGGGCGAGATGAGCAGCAGTTGGTAATAGTTGTTGGCATTGTCGCCGTAGATATATTGCTCGCCGCGTTTGAGTTCGAGTGCCGCTGTAGCATGTACACGCCAACTGGCAGCCACATAGCCCGCTTGTGCGGAGAGGGTATGTGTGCGCAGCCCGGTAATAGGCACTTGGGTGTTGATGGTCAGTTCTTTGGCCAGATGAATCCAGTCGTAGCTTAGCCCAGCCATGAAGCCTGTGACGGGCAACAACTGCAGCCCTACGCCGGCACGATAGCCGCTGTAGTAGCTGATCTTGTTGTTAGACGAGAACCGCGCGTACGGCTCCGTGTCGTTTGCCATATGGTAGATGGTTGTCTCGCCCAGCTCTGAATAGAACCGCACTTCGTTGTTCTGTTTGTATCTGCCGCCATACGCCATGAGGCTCAGCGCATAGCGTTGCCACTGATAGCCGATCGATGCTTCCACGCGCAGGTCAGACACTTTGTTTTTCGCCCGCGGGTCACGCATCCTGTAGCTCTGCTCGGCGCGGAACTGTAAGGCGGCGTGCCATACGATGTGGTTCTTGCGCATCCTGTAGCCGCCATAGAAAGCGTATGTCTCGCGCCGCATGTCGCCGCCCAGTGTGTCCACCGTCAGGTAGGGCGCTGTCAGCCGGAAATCCGCATTGTCCACGTACCGCGTCTGCTTGCAGTCCTCCCATCGGTACGATGCCTCGCCGAACACACGGCTGACCTCATTGAAGTCATACACTGAGCGTGCCTCTACGGCAAAACCGCCTCTCTGCGTACCCTCAATGACCTGTGTGCCCTGTCCGAACGAGCCGGAGAGGGTCAGGTCGGTACGGGCGGTGTCCGTCACCAGCGCAGTTAATATAGCAAGCAGTATTTTCATTTGAAAAAGAAGGGATCGGCACTCACAGCCGTCTCGAAATCATCGGTTGAGTTGTTGGTGTCCTTGAGCAGCCGCCGCTCGTTCATCACTGCCAGCGTCTTGCGCCGCACCGCCTTGCCGAAGCGTGTTTTGTCGCTTCCCGTCGGCGCTACGTATGTGTAACCGGCATCCAATTTGTCGCTGAACGTGAGCCACTGGAAAGTCTCTGAGGGTGCGAGATTGACTGCATCCACAATCCATTCGTTGGGAATCATGTAGCTTTTCTTTGATTGCGAGAACGTGCCTGCCGCAGTAACCAATTCGTAGTTGTATTGCACGTACAAGGAGTCCGTTTGAAAATACTGCTCTGCCGTCACGCCTTCCGGAAATCGCGCCAAACCAAAGGACTTGTGTCCCTGGTTGTGCGGCACCCAGATGGTGTAGGTGTAGCAATATAGTTTGTCCATATTGGGCACGTCGGGGTTGTCCACATCCGCCACGCCTGCGCTGGATGAGAGGTCGTACCACTCAAAATCCGCCGTGCTCAGGTCGAACGAGTTGGCGTTCGCCTCGGTATGGTTCATCGCATTGTCGGCTATCAGCAGCGCTTGACCGGGTGCCACGCGGTACGTATGGCCGTCGCCGGGGATGCTGTACATGGCGTCCACGGCAAAATAGCGGTCGCGGAAATCATGGTCTCCCAAATCGTATTTCTGCACGGAGTTCAGATCCGCTTCCACCAGAATGAGCCCGTCCGCTGAGAGCGTGTCGGCGGAGTTATTGAAGATGACGAAATACTTGTCGCCGACATATCGTTTGCCCTCGGGTGTCTCGGTGCCGGCAAAGAAAATCTCCGCCAGCACAAAGTCCTCATCGCCGGAGGGGACAAACGAGGCATTGAGTTCCACCGCATGGTCTTCAATGAACCCCACACCGCGTTTGTAGGCACGGATAGGCTGACCGTCGCCTTTGGCTGTGACCGAGATGTCATAGTAGCCCAAGGGCAGAGTAGTAGTCAACGTGGTGTCGGTATAATATTTGTTCATGTTAATGTCATGCGCCGTGAGTTCGATGTCTGTCATCGAGGCTATACCATCGGCGTGCAGCGAAACCGTCAGGCGTGCGGTGGGAGCCACGGCCTGCTGTTCGCAGCCGGCTAACAGGCTGATACACAGTACTCCGATAAGTGCCAATAATAAACTCTTTACTTTTATCTTCATAACTTCTTTCAACTATCAACTATCAACTATCAACTATCAACTTTCAACTATATATTCAGATTCACTTCCATTCCGAAATACGGACTTGATGTACGGTGGATGGTCACCTGTCCGCCGTTAGCGCCGCTCACTTGGTAGTCCGGCA
Source organism: Paludibacteraceae bacterium (assembly GCA_017478725.1). GTDB lineage: Bacteria > Bacteroidota > Bacteroidia > Bacteroidales > Paludibacteraceae > Colicola. Next base: position 135,080 of record JAFVDD010000012.1, on the reverse strand, counting down.
GGATATCCAGCAACCGGTTGACATACAGCGCAATAGATGCAAACCGTGTGATGCTTTTCTGCACGCGCAGGTTCAGATACCCCTCAAACGGCACCACTCGGCGGATGAACTGGCCGGTGTTGTAGTCGAAGATGAGTGTCTTGAGTATCGCGTCCTGCGCTTCTGCGGCGCCGTAGGGATGCAACTGACCGTCCTCCGATGATATATACGCTACCGGCATGCCGTTCTTCTCCAACGTCTTCGATGCAGTATATATGGTTGTCTCCAATGTCGCACTGACCGTCAGGCCGATTTTCCTGATATACACGTCTGCCACCAGGTTGCTGTTCAGGCTCTCGCGGATATAACCCTCCGTCCAGTCGTACAGACCGATATAATGGTCCTGCACGTTGACGCCGTTGACGATACCGGCACTTTTCTCGGTGGAATACATCCGCTCGCTGTTGCTATAGGTGGTTCTGAGCCATGCGCCGTTGAGCGTGAAACGGGTGCAGATAACGGGAATACGCGGACTCTGGTATTGCCATTCCACGCCTTGTTTGTGGATGCGGCTGCCGTTGGCGATAGTGGAGTAGGGGAGCAGGCGGTTGTAGGTGTTTCCGTCAATGCTGTAGCGGAATGGCTCCACTTGTAGCATACCGCGGAACGCGTCACGCATGTCTTCCTCGAAATAGGTGATACTGAGTCGGTGTTTCTGTATGTCCAGACCCGCCCGCACTTCCCATTTCAGGTTCCGCGCCGGCTGTAGCGAGTAGTTGGCGGGATTGACGATGTGAGTGTATATCTGCATGGTCTCGTCGGTAGGCGAGATTGACTTGTCAGGAGCCTGCAAATCCATGTACAGCAGGTTGGGACTCAGTTGCAGCAGCGTCGGCATCTTGGTGTGCTGCCCCACGGCTCCGGCTATATACACCTTGCCTTTCGCGAACGGGAAATTGACCGTCAGGTTTGCACGCGGGTCCAGGTAGCACTTGCCGCTGACGGCATACTCGCTCCCAAGCCCTAACAGTGATGTTCCGCGCAGACCGATATTGAGGTCTATATATGGCACCCATCGTACATCGTCTTTCGTAAATTGTATTTTGATCTCGTCCTGTATATACCATGCCAACTGGTTCGTAGCAGGGATGTCGTAATAGGCACGCGGACGCAGCTGCGAACTATAGTTCAGCGGCCGGCTCAGGTCATACACTTGTCCGCGGCCGAAGTTCTTCGCATACCGCCATTCGATGCCGATGTTCGCTTTGTGTTCCAGCCGCCATGTGTTAAAATAGAACTCCGCTTTCGGACGAACAAACACATTCATCGGCAGACCCTCCACGGTATGCCATGCCGTGTATTTGTAGGGCAGCAGCCCTACTGTCGCCTCGCCTTCCTGCATGTTGTCTATTGCGGGGTTCTTGGGAGTCGTCAGTTGCACAAACCGCGTCTGGTCGATACGGTCAATCTCGCCGGATATATTCGCCTGCACGCTCAGCCGCCACCATTCTACGCCTGCCTGGTTTAGTACAACCGTGTTGTTCCATCCTAATTTGTGATATTGGCTGCGGTAACTGTCCTCGCGGTTGTTGTGGATGTCTGGGTCAATCTTCTCATTGTCAATGCTTCCTGTGTAATCCCAATGGCTCTGCCACCGCACGCGGAAATCCGCTGCTTCCCATCGTTGCTGCAGTCGCACCGAGGCGGTGATACGCTGGTAGTTCTCCAGCGTGTTGGTCGGGTCGGCTTTGGCATTCAGGTAATCCACGCCGAAATTGAGCACGGTCCGGTTGTCGCTCCAGCCTATACCTTTGCCGAAGAATAACAGTTTGGTGAACCCGTCAGCTTTGAAACGGGCGCGCCACGGAGTGGGTTTGCTGGTGCGCTCAATCTTCACCACGCCCGAAGTCACATCGCCGTATTCGGCACCTGCTATGCCGCGGATGATTTCCACTTTCTCGATGTCATCCGTGGATATGGTGCGCATATCCACTCCGGCTCCTACGCTGCTGCGTTTGGCGTCTGCGCCGCTCACATCCGATTGTACGTACTGCATGTTGGCGTCGGTGCTCACCGGAGCGCCGTCCACTACGAACGATGTGCCTAACGACGATGCGTCATACTCGCTGCTGCCGGACCCGTTGCTGGCTTCGCGTAGGCGGATGGTGTTGGTCTGCGTCAGGTTAGGGTCTTTGGTCGTGCCGCCGGGCAGGGTCTGTAATATATCCGTGAACGAGGATGGCTGCAGGTGCTGCATCGCCTCTTTGCCGATGACCGATGCACTGCTCTGACTTGTTTTCTCCTCTGCTGTCACCACCACTTCCTGCAACGTGAACATCCGCTCTATGCTGTCCACCAAGGCCTGTTGTATGCTATCCAGGCGCAGCGAATCACGCTGTGCCGCCTGCAGCGGAACAGCTAACGGTAGGATGCCGAAAACAATGATGAGTCCTATGATTTGTTTCACGCTGCAAAATTACTGCTTTTTTTGCAATAAAACAACCCCTATTTATTGGGATTTTGCTATTAGTGTTTGCGTATGTGCGTTTTTTTTTGTAATTTTGCACGGCAAATGAATGGCTCAACGAGCCGATAAAGGAAACAGTAAGATGCAAGAATGCGAAAATCTCATTGAATTTGACCATGTGACGCACTATTATGGCAAGCGCCTGATCTATGAAGATCTGTCGTTTGTCGTACCGCGCGGACGGATTTTAGGGTTGCTGGGCAAGAACGGCACAGGCAAAACAACCACCATCAATATCCTCTCGGGTTTTATCCGTCCTTATGCCGGATCGTGCCGGCTGCTGGGTTACGACACACGCACGATGCCTGCTAAAGAGCGTGCGCGCATCGGGCTCTTGCTGGAGGGGCATGTGCAGTACCCGTTCATGACAATCGCTCAGATAGAGCGTTTCTATGCGCCGTTCTTCCCGAAATGGAACAAAGAGGCCTACTACGAACTGATGCGGCTGCTGAAGGTGCAGGACTACCAGCATCTGAGCCAGATGTCTAACGGACAGCGTTCGCAGGTCGCGCTCGGTCTGCTGATGGCGCAGGACCCCGAGCTGCTCATCCTTGATGATTTTTCCTTGGGACTCGACCCCGGTTATAGGCGGCTGTTCGTGGAATACCTGCGGGATTTCTGCAAGCGCGGAGAGAAAACCGTTTTCCTTACTTCGCATATCATCCAGGATCTGGAACGACTCGTGGACGATTGTATCATTATGGACTATGGGCGTATTCTCAGGCAATGCCCTGTTTCCGAACTCATTACGCCGGAGAAAACATTGGAGGACACGTTTATCGACCTCACAGGAAAATACTAATTTGTAATTTTTAATTTTAATTCATAATTCGTAATTCCAAAATGCTTCAGGCAATTTTTTATAAGGAATGGCTCAAGCTGCGGTTGTGCTGGATGATTGCGCTGGCAGCGCATGTGGCGGTGGTGGTGTATCTGCTGCTCTCGCTGCGCAGCACGCTGATGGCTTCGGGCGTTGTGGAAGTGTGGGCTACGATGATCGGGCGCGATGTGCTGATGGTCAATCTGCTCATGTATCTGCCGGTAATCACCGGCGTGGCGGTCGCTCTTTGTCAGTGGCTGGAGGAGATGCAGCAGAAACGTATCCGTCTCACGCTCCATCTGCCGATGGATTATACGCGTACTGTAGGCGCAATGCTGGGCAGCAGTCTTGTCTGTCTCTGTGCGCTCTTTGCGCTCGATGCCGGATTGCTGGCTGTAGTAGAACAGTTATGGCTGCCGCGCGAACTCGTCTGGCGTACGTTCCTCACATGTCTGCCGTGGTATATGGCGGGCTTGTTGGGCTACATCGTGACGTCATGGTGCATCCTTGAACCGCAATGGTCCATGCGATGCCTGAACGGACTCATCGGGCTGCCGCTGGTGGCGCTCTGTTTCCTTACAGCCCAGCCGGCATGCTATACCACCATGCTGCCGTGGCTTGTACTGCTGCTTGTCGCCGTCATATGGCTGCCGTTCTATAGTGTCTATCGTTTCAAACTCGGGAAAGGACTATGAAGAATCTGAAATACCTGGTTATAGTCTTGGCTGTCATTGTAGCCGCATGGCTGCTGCCGGCGTTCTGTCAGTTGTTGTTGCCCTACGCCTACCGTCCGCCTTTTGTCATCTATTCGTGTCTGGATAGCACGTTTATTCGTTTTGAGTCGCAGGAGAACAAGCAGATGCGTTATGTGGATTTTCGTGGCAGGGAGTTCAGCAAAGCCGAGGCGGACAGCCTTTTGCCCCTGTTCTCCTATCGCCAGCTCTTAGCCGAGGGACGTTTGCCGGATTCGCTCTATGGTATCGCACTGACGCCCAAGCTGATTCAGCAGAACGCGTTCCATTTCAAAACATCACCCAAGCAGCTCAACAAACCCGCCGTGGGGCTCTATACGATGTTCGAATCGGCATCGGGCAATGTGGACTTGACCCTTCCGCCGGATGTGTTCAGACTGACAAAGGACGGCATCGAGTTTGTTGATTGCGAGACCAATACGGTCAATCGTGCCAAGTCGCTCTCTTTTTCCCGCGAACTGACCAAGCATGGTTTCATCTTCCCGGTGCGCCTCATCTGGGGCAACGGCTCTACACGCAAGGACTACGATAATGGTTTTCTCTTGACCGATGCCAACGATCAACTCTTCCAACTCAAAATGGTCAAAGGCATGCCTTATGTCCGAAAATGTGAAAATGCGGAAATAGTAAAATGGAAAAATGTCTTCACTCTTGAACCCGCCAACCGCAAGCTGATCGGCTTGGCGGTCAGCGAAGACAATCGTCTTTTTGCCGTCCGCTCCGATGCCACCCTTGCCGAGATAGGAATACAGGACACATCTTTCGTACATTGTACATCGTCCTTTGGTACTTTGTCTTACAATCCACAGGAGATGCAGATTACCATAGTGGGTGACCTCCTCCATTGGACTGTAACGCTCTATACCGCCACCGACAGCCGTTATTATGCTGTCGATGCCGATGATTTCCATCTGGTGGCGGCAGAGGTGGTTCCCGATCCGCAGGAGCCGCTTTCGCAACGGCTGATGCGCTGGCTGTTGCCGCTGCGTCTGCATTTCACTTCATGGCAGACACAGATGGTCAAACCATCCCTCAATGATGATTTTTAAGGTACATCTGATTTTTAAGATGAGAAAATCGCTATTTTATTTTATCTGCTTACTCTTCCTTGGCTTCGCAACGGCTGTCAGGGCTTCGTATGATTACGACGCCCACCTCACAGGCCATGTGCTGGATGAGGCTACGGGCGAACATATGCCGTTTGTGACAGTCCAACTCAAAGGTACGAATATAGGCACCGTCACCGATGAGAGCGGTCACTATCTATTGAAGGACCTGCCCGTCGGCCACCAGACCATCATTTTCTCCTATACGGGTTATGAGACCTTGGAGCTGCCGGTGACGATTGTGGAGGACAAGACCGTTGAACTCAAGGCTGTGATACACGAGATATCCCAGCTGCTGGACAACGTAGTCGTTACGGCCAACCGGTATGCTACCAAACGCCAGGAAGCCGTGTCGATTGTCAATGTGCTCTCACCCAAGTTGTTTGAGACAGCGGCGGTGTGCTGTGTGGCTGATGCGCTCAATTACCAGCCTGGCTTGCGCGTAGAGAACACGTGTACCAACTGTGGCAAGACCGAACTGCGTATCAACGGCCTGCAAGGGCAGTACAGCCAAATACTGATGGACAGCCGGCCGGTGTTCAGTTCGCTGGCTTCGGTCTATGGCCTGGAGCAGGTGCCATCGGCGATGATTGACCGCATTGAGGTCATCCGCGGCGGCGGTTCGGCCCTGTTCGGCGCCAACGCCATCGCCGGCGTGGTGAATATCATCACCAAGGAGCCTGTGCGCAATTTCGTCAACATAGCCAATACCTCTGCCGTGACCGAGAAAGGGACGTATGACATCAATACCGACCTCAATGCATCGGTCATGAGCGAGAACCGCAAGATAGGTGCCTATCTGTTTGCAAGCCACCGTACACGCAGCCCTTACGACCGCGACGATGACGGATTCAGCGACCTGCCGCTGCTGCGTACCACGACGGCGGGTGCACGGCTCTATTTCAAGACTAGCGCCTATAGCAAGCTATCGCTGGAATACCATCACACGACCGACTACCGCCGCGGAGGCAATCATTACGAGCTTGAACCCCACGAGGCGGACATCGCCGAGCAACTGCGGCATAATATAGATGCCGGTTCGGTGGCGTTCGACTGGTTCTCTGAGGACAACCGCCATTTCGTGTCCGCCTACTCAGCCCTTCAGCATATCGGACGTGAGAGCTATTTCGGCGCCGGCAAGGATCCTTTCGCCTACGGGCGCAGCAAGGACATCACGTCCACTACCGGCCTCCAGTACCGTTTCTCTTATCCCTGCGGACGGATGGACGGAGACCTGACCGTAGGAGCTGAATATACATACAACGGATTGCAGGACAAGATGCTGGGCTACAACCGCGATATGAACCAGCAGATTCACCTTGCGGGCGCTTATGCGCAAAACGAATGGAAGAACGACCAATGGAGTGTGCTCGTCGGTGCGCGGTTGGAGAAGCATAATCTGCTTGCCCAACCCGTCTGCACGCCGCGGGCTTCGGTGCGTTATACGCCGATAGGCGGACTGGTTGTCCGTGCCGGCTATAGCAGCGGTTACCGTCCGCCGCAGGCCTATGACGAGGATCTGCACGTAGCGGCGGTGGGCGGCGGCGTATCGCTCATTACGCTGGATAAAAACCTTAAACCCGAGACCTCGCACTCCGCTACGCTGAGTGTGGATTACTATCACTCGTTCGGCAAATGGGAGACCAATTTTACGGTAGAAGGTTTCTATACGTATCTGAAGGATGTGTTTTTTCTGCGCGAGGACAGCACCGACCTTGCCGGTAACCTGCATTTCACGCGTACCAACGTAGCCGGCGCCTGGGTAGGCGGTATCAACGCCGAGGCTAAGATCAACTATACCTCTATGTTCTCGCTCCAACTGGGTTATACGTGGCAGCAGAGCCGTTACGTGGAGCCGCAGGCCTGGAGCAAGACCGTAGCCCCGCAAAAGAAGATCCTCCGCACGCCCGATCATTATGCCTATGTACTGGTGGATGTGGAGCCGGTGAAGGATTTCACGATTTCGCTCAACGGCAAACTGACAGGATCGATGCTGGTGCCGCACCTTGCAGGATATATTGCGCAGGACGAGGAAGTGACGACGCCTGTGTTCTGGGATATGGGAATCAGGCTGGCGTATGATATCCACCTCTATAAGCACTATTGTCTTGAGGTGAGCGCAGGAGTCAAGAATCTGCTGGACCAATACCAAACGGACTTGGACAAAGGAGTTGACCGCGATGCCGATTATATCTACGGTCCCTCGCAGCCCCGTACATATTTCGTAGGCCTCAGTCTGAAACTCTAAGTTTATTGCGAGATTGCCGGACGCGCGGAGAACTCGCAGCCGCAATAGAGCTGGTTGTAGAATCCGTATTCTTTTAGCAAGGCGTTGCGGCGGTCCTGTAATCCGTCCTTGCGCCAGTTCTGCGCCCAAAAACGGACGGAAACATCCGCCATTCGCCTTTCGCCATTCGCCATTACCGCCGCCCGTTCTCCGGCGGTGTTCACCTGGTCGATGTTTTTCCAGCGCGAAGAGGCGAGGGTGGTGGCAAAAAACGGGATTCCCGCTTCCTGCGCCCTGCGGGCGGTAGCCAGTAGCCGGTGATAGAAACACATCTCGCATCGCTTGCCCCGCTCTGGCTCTTTCTCCAGTCCCTTCACCGCGCATCGCCATCCGTCGTGGTCGTAGTCGCCGTCTATCCATTTGACCCCTAAACTCTCCGCGTGGCGCTTGCTCTCATTCTTGCGGATCTCGTATTCCTCCCGCGGGTAGATGTTCGGGTTGTAGTAATAGATGACAGGCTCTATCTCATGCGCCAGCAACCATTCCACGATAGCTGACGAGCACGGCGCGCAGCAGGCGTGCAGCAGCACACGCGTACAGCCTTCCGGTATGTTAATGGCACTCTTTTTCATCGCAGTCGTCGTCCGGCAATTCGGTCTCGATAGTAGCGTGGCAGATACCTTGCTCCGCCAGTTGGTGCTTGATAGTATGTACAGCCTCATGGGCGTTGCTCAGGTCATCCACTACGATATGCGCCGTGAGCGCGTTCTCCGTCGTGCTCATTGCCCATACATGGATATGATGCACGTCTAATACGTGGGGCGTTTGCTCGATCTGTTCGCGCAGATGGTTTATCTCCACGTTCTCCGGCACTCCGTCCAGGGCCAGCCGCACGCTGTCGTGCAAAAGCTCCCATGTGCTGACAAGAATGACAAGGGCAATCACCAGACTGATGACCGGATCGATGATATACCACCCGGTAGCGGCGATGATGATGCCGCTGATGACCACGCCTATGCTCACCAGTGTGTCTGCCGCCATATGCAGAAATGCCCCGCGGACGTTCAGGTCATTCTGCTGGCCGTGCATGAGGAGCAGGGTAGTGATGCCGTTCACTAAAATGCCCACTCCCGCCGTCCATGAGATAGCCGCGCCGTCGATAGCTACGGGTGTGCGCAGTTTGTGGATACTCTCGGCGATGATGATACCTACCGCTACCAGCAGCAGCAACGCATTCAGCAGCGAGATCAGGATAGTGGATTTCTTGTAACCGTAGGTGTAACGGCTGCTGGCGGCGCGCTGCGCCAGGTAGAACCCTACGAGCACCAACGCCAACGAAAACACGTCGCTCAGGTTATGTCCGGCGTCGCTCAGCAGCGACAGACTGTCCTTCCATATTCCTACTCCGGCTTCGATAATAACAAACAACAGGTTTAGTACAATGCTGATAATCAATATGCTGCGCATCCTCTTGTCGGATGTTTGGGGCGCTGCATGCTCATGGTGATGATGATGATGACTCATGGTTGTTGCGAATTTTGGTGCAAAATTAGTTGTTTTTTATTACATATGCAATACCTAAAAGTAATTATTTATTTGTGTATATGCATTTTTTTTTGTAACTTTGCAGCGTAATTTCTATAAATACGTCCTATGAAAGTTCTTTTGATCAATGGTAGTCCGCGTAAATCGGGCAACACGTTTATTGCATTGAGTGAAATCGCCAATACCCTTCAATCCGAGGGTATCGAGTCGGAAATCGTATGGATCGGCAACAAGCCTGTTCGCGGCTGTATAGCCTGCGGACGATGCATCGCCAACGGCGACGGCAAGTGCGTCTTTGACGATGATGTATGCAACCGTATCTCTGAGAAATTCGCTGAGGCGGACGGCTTTGTGTTCGGCTCGCCTGTTTATTACGGCCAGCCTAACGGCGCGCTCATGGCGGTTATCCAGCGTGCTTTCTTCTCCAACGGCGCCAAGGTGCAGAACAAACCCGCCGCTGTTGTTACAATATGCCGTCGCGGCGGTGCCACGGCTGCTTTCCAATGTCTCCAGATGCCGCTCCAGATGATGAATATGCCGGTAGTGACGTCCCAGTATTGGAATATCGCTTACGGCCGCGAAGCCGGTGAGGCGGCGCAGGATGCCGAAGGCATGCAGACCATGCGCACCCTCGCCCATAACATGGCATGGATGCTCAAGGGGCTGCGCAGCGAGCATGCACCTGCGGTGCCCAAAAGGGAAGAACGGCAGGCGATGTCTTTTATTCGCTAAAAGTCCTTAAATCGTTCTCGGGAGATGGTCCCGTGATGGTCAAGTTATAGATAGGTCAAAATAACAGGATACTACCATTCCGGCAACATACAGATTAGTGCATAATTTCGTAAGAAAAACATAATTTCGGCAGAAATAGGCTCTAAATCTTGCACATGTCAAAAAAATATAGTAATTTTGCAGGCAAAATAGTCATGCATATGTAAATTGCATGCATAAAGAATAATAGCGTCCTACTTCGGACGGAAAATAGAGACGCTGCAGGTGTGCAGCTACATAATTGAAATATACGCGTTGCGATTTATTGGCATTTCGGAATGTGAGAAGTTTTGAGAATGTACCAATAATAAGTCACAAGCGTCCACTCCAAACGTGGACGTGACTTATCGGTACATAGGCATTTCTCACAGCCTCGAAATGGATAAGGAACGTCCATTTTTTGTATAATAACTTTAAAACAATATACATTATGAAAAAAATCAGTACTCTTCTTATTATGCTTGTCGTGAGCGCAGGAACTCTATTGGCTAATGACGAGCCAACATGCCACGACTATTTGTTTCAAGAAGAAGCATTTATTTGCGAGGGAAACAGCTATTATTGGCGTGGCAATTATTATTCAATTGACAGTGTATATTACGATAGTCTGAAGACGGTGGAAGGCTGCGATTCGGTATATGAATTGGCACTTACGCTGATGTACGATTGCAGAACTGTTTCTTTGAATACAAACGGGAATGGCTATATCAACGGAAGTGGCTTTTATCAAGAAGGCTCAACGATTACTATTGAAGCTTTTCCATATAATGGTTATCATTTTGTACAATGGTTGGATAGTGTGACGGATAATCCGCGTACGATAGTATTGACTCAAGACACTACTTTTACAGCGGAGTTCGCTCCGAATATATACACACTTACAATTTCCTCTTCCGATGAAACCAAAGGAACTGTAAATACTGAAATAAATGGAGAATATGAATATGGAACCTATGTGAATTTGGAGGCTGTCGCAAAAGAAGGATATTCGGTTCTCAGCTGGAGCGATGGTAATGGATATTTCTGCCAAGGTTCTGTTTCTCGTAGTTACAGAATAACTAGCGATGTAGAGTTGATAGCTAATTTCGGAGTTCAAGAACCTAAAACAGGCACTTGCGGAGACAGCCTGAATTGGTCGCTTGATTGTGACGGAGTGCTGACTATCAGCGGAAAAGGTGCAATGGCGGACTATGGCAGCGAGAAAAACACACCTTGGTATAATAACGATAGTCACATGGGAGCAAAAGGATATCTGCCTATCCGCTCTGTTGTGATAGAAGAAGGAGTAACAAGGGTCGGGAATTATGCATTTAGAAACTGTAGCACGATAGTTTCTATCTATTTGCCGAATACGCTAACCAGTATCGGACAAGAGGCATTCAGACGTGCGGCAATCACTTCTTTAACCATCCCAAGCAGCGTTACGACGATAGAAGCGAGTGCGTTTTATGATTGTGCAAACTTATCTACTGTGACCTGCTATGCCGTTGTCCCGCCAACTAACGAGCGCGAGAGTCGTTTCTTTACTAGCTCATATAACTTTGCCCTGCATGTACCGTGTGGCTCCGAGCAGGCATATACTACTGCGTATATCTGGAAATACTGGACACCCGTCGGAGGCGCTTTCGATTACTCTGTGGGCGATGCATTTGTCTCACAAGAACCTACTTGTCTGAATAATAGTACTCTTATCTTCCAAGCCGAAGAACGGGCTGGATACTTCTTCACTCAATGGAGTGACGGCAATATAGATAACCCTCGTACAGTACAATTGGTAGAAGGCAATCACTTTGAGGTTGTCCCGGAATACATTGAGGGCGTGAAAAGAATTGTATGTAAAGGAGAAGCATTTGTATCTCCAGAAGATGGACAGGAATATGTCATTACGAAGGATACAGTAATCGGCAAATATTATTTGTTTGTAAAAACGAACATGCGACCAACGCTTGCAGAGTCGGACTACCCAATTATGCAAGCTGGTAGAATCTATTATGTGAATGCAGAAAAGGCTTTACAAAAGGCATTTGCAGATGCAAATCGTTTCGCACCTGAAATTACTTCTATAAAATGGTCATATTCAATAGGAATAGACAAAACGGCGAATACCTATGTGTCATCGGAATTCTTACCTTCCGGAGAATACACTTCTGCATGGGTGAAATATAGTGCGGTCACAGAGTGTGGGGATGTGTTTGCAGATACTTTCCTTGTGCATAGGAGAGAAACAGAGCAACATTATGCGTCCTCGCAGCTATCCACTGAAGGACGCGATTTCTGGGTGGCACTCACATTGGCTGTAGATCCCGATGCTAGTGGTGCTGTTACTCCGTTTATTGCTGTTTCTACGAAAGAGCAAACTACAATTACGATTAACAATCCAAATATCCCAGATTGGGAAATACGTCGAGAAGTCGGGGCAAATGAGTGGATAATGTTTACAACGGATGACATTCCATTGAACTATTGGTATCCCACGCATTCAAATTCATTCTCTGCGGTGGAATCAATTGCTGGAAAGACGCTCGATTTGGGTATTCATCTGACTACGGACAAAGATGTTTCAGTGTTTGCAGCCCAGCGAAGACCTTATTCATATGATGCGGCATTTGTTCTCCCCACACCAGTTCTTCAATCTGAATATTATACACAGGACTATCCTCCTTTCAATAATAATGGTTCCTCTTATACAGAGTTTACAATCCTTGCCACTGAAGATGATACAAACATCGAAATTACTCCTACATCTACAACTGCAGATAATCACATTGAGAACGAAAAATACGTAGTAACGTTAAATAAAGGACAGACATATTATGTTCTTTCTAAGAGTGAAAACTCACTAGCAGGAAGTCATGTCATAGCGCAAAATGGTAAGAAGATAGCAGTTTTCCAAGGAAATACCTTCACTCGCATCCCCAATGGAGGACGAGGAAATCGTGACTGTCTCTATGAACAAGCTATGCCGCTTGACTATTGGGGAACTCAATTTGTAATTACGCGTTCGCTCCAAAAAGATGCAAATCGTATACGTGTAATGGCGCAGGAAGATGGCACAGAATTGAGCATTGATGGATTATACATGGCTACTATCAATAGAGGGGAAACATTTGAGTTTGAACTCAGTATAGGGGATATGACCAGGACATACAACAATCTAGGAAAACCTATTCCCGCTGTCGTCCAGCAAAATGCTTCCTATCTTGAAAGTACTTGCCCTGTTGCTGTATATTTATACGATGTGGGATGTAAGTATCAAGCTCAAGAGTCAGAATCTATTCCTGTATCAGGTGATTCTTCAAAATCCTATGGAGATCCAGCTATGGTGTGGATTTCTCCGATAGAGCAACGGATGAAAGATATTACATTTGGTATTTGCGGAACGGATAAAACAACACGTCATTTTGTCAATGTGGTTTGCCGCACGGAAGATGCGCCACTCACTAAACTTTCGTCTGCGCTGCAACACGATATTTCTTTGGAGTTCGCTCCTGTGCCTGGTAATCCGCAATATTCATACGCGCGGAAATTCTTAGCCGATGATACGAATCCCATGAGCGAGAAAGTATTCCGTCTAACGAACGAGAACGGCTTTATTGCGCATGTTTATGGTCATGGCTACGATGAGAGTTACTCTTATGCTGTTGGAGCCGCGGCCATTACCCAAGGAATTGAGGTCGGAACACAAACAGTTGTGGATGATGCAAGCGTGGATAATCGTTTCTGTGTTGATGAGCCGCTTGTATTCAACGCACAAATTGGAACAAATATCATAGATAGAATAGATTGGAATTTCGATGATGGTACGCAAATTGAGAATGGCTATATTCAAACAGCGCATACCTACGTGCATGCAGGTACTTATAATGTTCAAGCAAGGATTTATGCTCATAAAGAATGTCCGTTTGTGTTATATGAGCCAGATGATTTCACATTTACCATCCAAGTCGGTAAACCAGATACATTGAGACATGAGTTTGAAATGTGTCAAGGTGAAGCGTTTGTTTACAAAGAGAATATTTATTACGCAGCTACTACAGATACCATGTATTATGGGTGTGATTCCGTGGATATCTTTAGAATCAAGTATAACGACTGCACAACAACCCCTCAGGAGAATGTAGAAGTATCCGTCACGCCAACTTCTGCAACGTTCTTGTGGCCGATAATCTTTGGCTCCTATTCTTACAAGCTAACTATTTGGGCGGATATATATCATACGCAACGTATTTGTACACTCACGTTTAGTGCGGCAGGTATTCTACTGAATATTGACTTTGAGTCGTATTATCATGCTCCTGCTCGTTCACACGCTCCGATGAAACGAGCCGCAGATGAGGAGGTAACCTCTCAAGGTCAAACGGGACTGCTATTCACTATAACCGGATTGGATCCTAATAATATATACTATTATGATTGGACTGCTTTAGATGATAATAATGAAGTCATCGAATCTCAAGAGGGGTCTTTCTCTACAGGTGAGGACGCTTCGACTGATTTGATTAACCAGACAATTGATTCATCTCCACGCAAAATAGTAGTAAACGGTCAAATCTATATCCTCCGCGGCGACAAGACCTATACGATGCAAGGACAAGAAGTGAGGTAAAGTACGAAGAGTGATGTACAATAAGCGAAAGCAAGCGGCCATAGGTTGCTTGCTTTCGGTATAGGGAATCAATAATCCCAACATTCCATTATCGTCTCGTATCCGTCCCGTATGTCGCTCGTAAGCGACGGGTAAAACCATCAACGCACTCCAGATTGAGAGTGCGTTGATTTTGTGAATAAGGACTTTAAGGATTACTTATCATCCTCGACAGCTGCCTGGGCGGCGGCGAGGCGGGCGATGGGGACGCGGAAGGGTGAGCAGGAGGCGTAGTTCATGCCGACGCGGGCACAGAATTTGACGCTGGAGGGTTCTCCTCCGTGCTCGCCGCAGATACCTGTACGGAGTCCCGGACGAACGGCACGACCTTTCTCTACCGCCATCTTAATGAGCTGGCCAACACCATTCTGGTCAAGCACTTGGAACGGATCGACTTTCAGAATCTTCTTCTCCAGATAAGCCGGCAAGAACGAAGCGATGTCGTCACGGCTGTAACCGAAGGTCATCTGCGTCAAGTCGTTGGTACCGAAGGAGAAGTATTGTGCCTCGGTAGCGATGCGGTCAGCAGTCAGGGCTGCACGCGGAATCTCAATCATCGTACCGATCTCGAACTCTACCTCTACGCCATACTCAGCGAATACTTCTTTCGCCACGCGCTGGATGATCTCTTTCTGTTGTTTCAACTCATAGAGGATACCGATCAGCGGTACCATGATCTCCGGCATCGGGTTCTTGCCCTCTTTCTTGAGTTCGCAAGCAGCGGAGAGGATAGCGCGGGTCTGCATAGCGGTGATCTCCGGGAAGGTGATACCCAGACGGCAACCACGGTGACCGAGCATCGGGTTGTTCTCTGCCAATTGAGCAACACGTGTCTGAATCTCTTCTACGGAAACGCCCATCTCCTTAGCCATCACCTGCTGGCCTGCGAGATCATGGGGTACGAACTCATGCAAAGGAGGATCGAGCAGACGGATATTGACCGGACAACCGTCCATCGCCTCGAGGATACCCTTGAAGTCCGCCTTCTGGTAGGGCAGCAGTTTGGCGAGTGCTTTCTCGCGGCCCTCGCTGTCCTTGGCAAGAATCATCTCACGCATAGCGATAATCTTCTGGTCGTCGAAGAACATATGCTCGGTACGTGTCAAACCGATACCCTTGGCACCGAAAGCACGTGCGACAGCAGCGTCGTGCGGTGTGTCGGCATTGGTACGCACCTGAAGGTGTGTATATTTGTCGCAGAGGTCCATGAGGTCCTTGAAGTCACCGCTAAGCTCAGCAGCCTTGGTCGGAATCTCACCTGCGTAAACTTGTCCTGTCGAACCGTTGAGAGAGATGTAGTCACCCTCTTTGTAGGTAACGCCCTCAATCTTAACGGTCTTGGCTTTGTAGTCCACTTGGATAGCACCTGCGCCGGAAACGCAGCACTTACCCATACCACGAGCTACCACAGCTGCGTGCGAGGTCATACCACCGCGAGCGGTGAGAATACCCTCGGCTGCCGACATACCTGCGAGGTCTTCAGGGCTGGTCTCGATACGTACCATCACTACCTTGTGACCGTTCTGGTGCCATTCCTGTGCATCGTCCGCATGGAAGACGATCTGGCCGCAAGCTGCACCCGGCGAAGCGGGCAGACCCTGGGTGATGACCTTGGCTTTCTTCAAAGCGTCCTTGTCGAAAACAGGGTGGAGCAGTTCATCCAGTTTCTGCGGTTCGCAGCGAAGAATGGCCTCCTTCTCGGAGATAACACCTTCGCGAACGAGATCCATAGCAATCTTCACCATGGCAGTACCGGTACGTTTGCCGTTACGAGTCTGGAGGAACCAGAGCTTTCCTTCTTGCACCGTAAACTCCATATCCTGCATGTCGCGGTAGTGGTCCTCGAGTTTCTGCTGGATGGCGTTGAGTTCGGCGTAGAGCGCCGGCATAGCCTCTTCCATAGACGGATATTTGGTAGCACGCTCTTCCTCGCTGATGCCTTGGAGCGCTGCCCAACGGCGGCTGCCCTCGAGGGTGATCTGCTGCGGAGTACGGATACCGGCTACCACGTCTTCGCCCTGTGCGTTGACAAGATACTCGCCGTTGAAGAGGTTCTCGCCCGTAGCGGCGTCACGAGAGAAGCAAACACCGGTAGCGGAGGTCTCGCCCATGTTACCGAAGACCATTGCCATAACGCTAACGGCGGTTCCCCACTCGTCAGGAATTCCTTCCATCTTACGATAGAGGATAGCGCGCTCGTTCATCCAAGAACGGAATACTGCGCAGATGGCACCCCAGAGTTGCTCGATCGGGTCGTTCGGGAAATCCTTGCCCGTCTGCTCTTTGATAGCCGTTTTGAAGCGGGCTACGAGGAGCTTGAGCTCATCTACGTTGAGGTCCTTGTCCAGTTTGATGCCACGGATGGCTTTTACTTCCTCGATGATCGCCTCAAACGGATCGATGTCGGTCTTGTTGACCGGCTTCATGCCCAGCACGACGTCGCCGTACATCTGTACGAAACGGCGGTAGGAGTCATATACGAAATGCGGGTTGTTGGTCTTAGCCACCATACCTTCAGCTACGGTGTCGTTCAGACCGAGGTTGAGGATGGTATCCATCATACCCGGCATGGATGCACGTGCACCCGAACGAACGGAAACGAGCAGCGGGTTCTTCGGATCGCCGAACTTGCAGTTCATCAGTTCCTCTACATGCTTAACAGCTGCTTCTACTTCTTCTGTCAGTTCAGCAACGATTTTCTCCTGACCAACCTGGTAGTATTCATTACAAACTTCGGTAGTGATGGTGAAACCGGGAGGCACAGGAACGCCTACGAGGTTCATCTCGGCACAGTTAGCGCCCTTGCCGCCCAGCAGCTCGCGCATTTGTGCATTACCCTCGGCTTTACCGTTGCCAAAGGTATAAACTCTTTTCTTCTTTTCCATTTTAATATATATTAATGAGTTAAATATTAGACATTTTTAAGGTGTTTTTCTAAAATCACGGGATAATATACTATGTATATTATAAGGTTGGGTATGATACGATATTGACCCGATGCGGACCCGATGCGCTTCCGAGGCGAGCCCGATGCGCTCCCGAACTGATTCTGGCGTGTTTGAAATTGCCGCAAGGGAAGTCAGCGAACAATTCGAGTGCAAAGGTACAAAAAAAAAATCATATATGCAAGTATATGTGTAAAAAATATAAAAATTAGAGGAAAATTTGTGTATGTAGAAATTTTGTTGTATCTTTGCAGACTGATTGCACAGGCTTCCCCGAAAAAGGGTAGGTGTTCCTCCGAAAAAGGGTACAAGTTCCCCCGAAAAAGGGTAGGTGTTCCTCCGAAAAAGGGTACAAGTTCCCACGAAAAAGAGGATGTGCTTTCTTCCAAAAGGATATATCAACCATAAAAACACAAAATAATTATGACTGACTTAACTACATTGATGTACGTAGTACTGGCGGCGTCGGTATTGGCGTTGGGGTTCGCGTACTATTTCTACCGTTCGATGCTGGGCAAAGACGAAGGCACCGAATTGATGAAGAAGATTGCATCGCATGTCCGTCAGGGTGCGATGGCGTATTTGAAACAGCAGTACAAAGTAGTGACGATTGTTTTCGTTGTGCTGGCTGCCGTGTTCGCCGTAATGGCTTATTTCAATTTGCAGAACGGAATCGTCTGGTTCGCTTTCCTTACCGGCGGTTTCTTCTCCGGTCTGGCAGGTTTCTTCGGCATGAAGACCGCGACTTATGCGTCCGCGCGTACTGCTAATGCGGCTCGTCAGAGCCTGAACGCAGGTCTGCAGGTGGCTTTCCGTTCAGGTGCCGTAATGGGTCTGACGGTGGTAGGTCTGGCGCTGCTGGACATCGCGGGATGGTTCCTGATTTTGCAGAAAACGGGTCTTCTCGCGCTCGTGGGCGCAGACGCGGACCTTATTACTATCACGACCACTATGCTGACCTTCGGAATGGGTGCTTCGACCCAGGCTCTGTTTGCCCGTGTAGGCGGTGGTATTTACACCAAGGCTGCTGATGTGGGCGCCGATTTGGTAGGTAAGACCGAGTATAACATCCCGGAGGACGATCCGCGTAATCCTGCCACGATTGCGGATAATGTGGGTGACAACGTAGGTGACGTAGCCGGTATGGGCGCCGATTTGTATGAGAGTTACGCCGGCAGTATTTTAGCGACGATGGCTTTGGGCGCATCTGCCTTTGCGGGTGCGGCGGTAGAAGGTATGCAGTTGAAAGCCGTTCTGGCGCCATCGCTGATAGCGGCTTGCGGTGTGCTGCTGAGTATAATAGGTATTTATCTGGTGAAGACGAAAGAGGGCGCCGGCATGAAAGAGTTGCTGCGTGCGCTGAGCATAGGCACCAACACGGCGGCTTGCCTGATAGCCGTGGCTACGTTCGGTATTTTCGCGTGGCTGTTCGGCACGGAAACAAGCCAGTGGTGGCAGGTTAGTCTTTCGGTGGTTGTCGGTTTGCTTGCCGGTGTCATCATCGGTCAGAGCACTGAGTATTACACTTCGCAGAGTTACAAGCCGACGCAGAAAGTGAGCGAGAGTTCGCAGACCGGTCCTGCAACGGTGATTATCAGCGGTTTAGGATTAGGTATGCTGAGTACGGCTGTTCCTGTGATTACGGTAGGTGTGGCGATTATTTTGGCGTATTTGTGCGCCAACGGTTTCCATGTAGAGTTCAGCGCCGCCAACCTCAGTATGGGTTTGTACGGCATAGGTATCGCGGCAGTCGGCATGCTCTCGACGCTTGGTATCACGCTTGCCACAGATGCTTACGGTCCGATAGCCGACAATGCAGGCGGTAATGCGGAGATGAGCGGTCTGCCGGCAGAGGTACGCCAACGCACGGACGCGCTGGATGCACTCGGAAACACGACTGCTGCTACCGGCAAGGGCTTTGCCATCGGTTCGGCTGCTCTGACGGCATTGGCTTTGTTGGCTTCGTATGTAGAGGAAATCAAGATTGCGTTGATCCGCACCGGCGAGGCACTGCCTAACGGCGTAGAGGCTGCCAAGGCAACGCTGGTGGATTTCATGGATGCGTATAACGTCAATCTGATGAACCCGATCGTGCTGGTAGGTATCTTCATCGGCTCGATGATGGCGTTCCTGTTCTGCGGTCTGACGATGAACGCAGTAGGCCGTGCGGCGCAGAAGATGGTGGAGGAAGTGCGCCGTCAGTTCCAGACAATAAAGGGTATATTGGAAGGCAAGGCTGATCCCGACTACGCACGCTGCGTGGAGATTTCCACCCGCGGTGCGCAGCATGAGATGCTGCTGCCGAGTATTTTGGCGATTATCGTACCGATTATCACCGGTTTGGTGCTCGGCGTAGCAGGCGTATTGGGATTGCTGATCGGCGGATTGTCCACGGGGTTTGTGCTGGCAGTGTTCATGGCGAACGCCGGCGGTGCGTGGGACAACGCGAAGAAGTATGTGGAGGAAGGTCATTTCGGCGGCAAGGGCAGCGACTGCCACAAGGCAACCGTAGTTGGTGACACCGTAGGTGACCCGTTCAAAGATACGAGCGGACCGAGTTTGAATATATTGATCAAACTGATGTCGATGGTAAGCATCGTCATGGCCGGTTTGACGGTCAGCTATCACTTACTCTAATCCAAGAGCAGGGAAGGACAACCGGACAGACGGCGTATTACTTGAACTCCTGTAGTGCGCGGTGAAGTTCTTTGTCGTAGCGCAACTGATAGGCTGCTTGGCCGCGCTGGTAGTAATAACGAAGCACTATCTCGCTGCCAAGCAGATTTTTTACTTCCTCTTTGTTGCGTGCAACAGCTTCACGGAAATCCGGTGTCAGATCGGCCTCCATGGCTTTCAGACGGGCGAGGGTAGCGGTGTCGATGTCTTCGTGCTCCGCCATCCGGATCATATCGGAGAAGAACTTGCCAGTCTCGGTTTCGTATTTAAATTCGCGTTCGTCCAGGTATCGGCAGAAATCCTCGATGTCCGCATCGCTCAGCTCAAACACCTCAGGCGCGGCGATTTCGGCATGCAGACGATGGTAGCGCGTGGCGTAATCAAAGAAATAGTTGTTGATGTAGAGCGAATAGGTGATGTCCACTTTAGCGCTGTCGTCCAGCACTATATCCGGCAGGATTCCTCCGGCTGTGTCGCGTTTGAGTTCGTGGCCTTTCTGCGCCTCGCTGTAGTCGATTGCCTGAATGCAACGGCCGGAAGGAAGGTAATACTTGCTGGTAGTCACTTTGACATGCCCGCCGTACACCACAGGGCGTACGTTCTGTACCAAGCCTTTGCCGAAAGTGCGTTGACCGATCAGTTTGGCCCGGCCTAAATCCTGCAATGCGCCGGAAACGATTTCGCTGGCAGAGGCGGAGTTCTTGTCCACCAGAATAATGAGCGGCAGGTCTTTGTAGCGCGGGTTATTGCGCGTGCGGTAAGTGCGGTTGCTGTTGGATGTCTTGCCTTTGGTTTCCACCACCAGCTGGTCGCGATCCACAAAGAGGTTGACCATCTGCATCGCTTCGTCCACTATGCCTCCTCCGTTGCCGCGCAGGTCAATGATCAGCCGCCGTGCGCCTTGGTTGTAATAGAGGTCATCCAGCGCGTTGCTGAACTCCTGGGCAGAGCCTTCGGTAAATTCGCCAAACGATATATATCCCACTTTCTCGGTCAGCGTGTCAGCGCTGATAGCCGTATAGTATTGTATGGGGTCCAAATGGATATCCTCGCGCACGATTTCTACCTTGAAGGGTTTGTCCACTCCCTCGCGTTGCAACTCCAGTACGACCGTCGTGCCGGGAATGCCGCGGAGGTTGTTGCTCACTTCGCTCACGCTCAGTCCGCGAGTGGTTTTGCCGTCCACCGACAGAATACGGTCGCCTGCCTGTACTCCGGCACGCTGCGCAGGCTTGCCTTCGTAGGGATTGACGGCGTAGGTCCAGAGGCTGTCTTTCGACACTTTGGTTTTCCGTCCATTCGCCTTGGTGTCTTTGGCGGGCGCAGGGCGCTGCTGAATGATCGAACCTATACCGCCGTACTTGCCGGTGGTCATCATCCGCAGGTCGCGGTCGTTTTTGTTAGGATAATAGACGGTATAGGGGTCTATCTTGCGGAGCATGGCGTTGATAGCCGTCTCGGTGAGCTGCTCATAATTGAGTGTGTCCACGTAGTTGACATCCACCTGGCGCAGCACGTCGGTGAAGATATTAATGCACTCTTCAGCCCGCGAAGTAGCCTGCCTCTCCTGCGCCTGTGCAGGAGTAAGGAACAAGGAGCAAAGAACAAGGATGAAAATGTGTTGTGGCTTACCGGTCATTGTGGTCTTTAATCTTTTAGCGTTGCTGATTCTGTTTACCGTAGTTTGTTCGGCACATAGGCGCTGACATCCTTGCCGTACGAATACAGGTCGCGTACCAGGGTAGAGGAGATGTGTGCATACTCAGGGCGCGTATAGAGGATAATCGTCTCAATGCCGGTGAGTTGCTTGTTAGCCTCTGCCATATTGCGCTCATACTCGAAATCCTCTACGCAGCGGATACCGCGAAGGATGAACCTGGCGTCGTTTGCTTGGGCGAAATCCACCGTCAGGCAGTCATAGATAACCACTTTGACGCGCGGTTCGTCGGCAAAGATTTTGCGGATAGCTTCCTCGCGCTCGCGGATAGGGAAGGTTTCTTTTTTCGTACTGTTGCGACCGATGCCAATAATGATTTCGTCAAACAACTGGAGGCCGCGTTTCACAATGTCGTAATGGCCTATGGTGAACGGATCGAAGGATCCCGGGAAAATAGCTTTTTTCATTATGATTAAGAATTATCAATTAGCAATTAACAGTTTGCAGTTTGCACCGCTTTCTGATGGTTGATGACCGGATTGCGGTACATTTCGTACAGTTTCTCACGCAAGAAGGCTTCGTCCTTGTCAGGGATGTCAATCTTGGCGATTCGGCTTTCGATATAGGAATCAAATTCTGTGCCACGATCGAATATCTCGTAGCCCAAATGAATATGCCTGTCAATCAGGTTGCACACCTGTTGCGCCTGTTCGCTGTGCGGCAGCGTGCGGTATTCGGGGTGTGCGGCGAGCATAGCGTCTATCTCCGTATTGATGCTCGGCGTGAGGCGATAGACCACGCGGCCTTTGTAGCCCTTGATACCCGTAGCCATCGACTCGACGTCGTCGCGTTTTGTTTTGTGCCAGCGCGGGTTGTCGCGACGGAACTGCATCTCTTTGGCTTTGAGAAAATCGCACGGGTCGTATTCGTACGAGATACTTACCGGGCAGATATTGAGCGTTTTGACGGCCTCAAAGAAATCCGGGTTGTCCATGGTGAGCATATGCAGAACAGAAGTCTGTGTGAGGTCGTTGCTGTCCTTGGCGCGCCCTTCACGCTGTGCCAGCCAGATAGATTTATGCCGTCCGCGCAGGTAGCGGATGTAAGCGGACAGTTTTCTGGCGTTCTCCAGTTGTGCGTGTGCTCCGCAGCCGCGTTTGACAGCGAAACAGCGGTTGAAACGCATTGCCACTTCTATCCATTTTTTTGCGAACAGATTGTCTCCCACGCCCATATACGGGCGGATGAGATAGCGTTTGCGCAACAGGAACGACAGCCATGCCGCGTCCATCACAATGTCGCGGTGGTTGGTCATGAAAAAAGCGCCGTGACGGATGTCCCGTTCAATCTGTTTGCGGTCGCCCAGGTAGTCCAGCCGTAGGCTCTTGGTGGTTTTGCATTGCAGGTATTGCAAGTATGGAAACACAAACAGCAAGTCGCTTACCGGCAGCAATGCCGCCGTGTGGTAACAGGCTATGTCCTTATATTGATTATCCAAAACAGTTGCCTTTCACTTTTTAGTTTTCGTCATTCATTTTGTCCAATGCGGCTTTGGCGGCTTCGCGGTAGGCTACCATCAGTCCGCCCGTGCCGAGCAGTGTGCCGCCGAAATAGCGTACTACGACTACCAGCATATTATCCATCCCGCGGGCGTCAATGGAGCGGAGGATAGGTGCGCCTGCCGTGCCGTGAGGTTCGCCGTCGTCCTTGGTGCGCCAGAGGTTGGCGCCCAGGCGGTAGGCGTAGCACACATGGCGGGCGTCGTGGTATTTTTTCTTGTACCACGCTATGCGCGTTTTGGCTTCGTCCTCGTCTTTGATTCGCTCGGCAAAGGCGAGAAACTTCGACCCGCGGTCTTTATATATGCCTTCGGCAGCCATTCGTATTCAGCCGTCAGTATTCAGCCATCAGAGGCTGAGTTTTTTGCGTATGTTTTTGGGGATAGCGTTCTTGTGGACGAGAACGTCGTTAGTCTTGTAGCGCATGAAAGCCTCGCTGATGTACCAGATACCCTTGTAATCGGAGCGCATGGTGCCCCAACTGTTTTTGACCATATAGTATTTTTTGCCGTTCTGGTCGTGCGCGATACCGAATATCTGCATGCCGTGGTCGTCGGTGGTTTCCCAGTTGTCGTAGGCGTCCTGGCGCATTTGCTGGGTGATTTCCTTCTCGGGCAGGGGCCGTTTGGTCAGTTCTTCTTTTTTCTTGTCCGCCGTGTAGCCCACCCATTTGGCCATGTCGCTTCCTGTGAGGTCGGCGCCCTTGTCGGCATCCGGCACAACGCCTATGCCCTTGCGCGTGAAGCCCAACTCGCTGACGTCAGCGCCCCATGCGAGCGTATATCCGGAGGCGATAGCGTTGTCGATCACTGCCATCAGTTCGTCAATAGGCAGGTTGTACATCTGGTCCATGCGCCAGTTGTCGGGCACCTCCAGTGCGAAGCGCTCATAGAAGGGGTGGTGGGTGTAGCTGGTGAGTGACACATAGTCGTCGGCATTCAGGCCGAGGCTCTTGACGAACGACTGCGGCGTGTATGTCTTGCCCTCGTATTCAAACTCCTCGGGACATTTGCCCAGATAGGTGTCGTATATCGCCTGCAATCCTTCCCTCCATACCGGGCTGAGTTTCTTCTGCTTAGTCAGCCCGTTCAGGTACCCTCCGGCTACTGCGCTCAGTTCGCCGAAAACGGGCAGTGTGTCGGCCTCTGTCCAACCGTAGCGGATACCCGGCATGGCGCTCTTGGGCACCAGTCCGTAGTGCTGCATACAATAGATGACATCGTAGGCAGAACCGCCTTCAGCGAACTTAGGCTCGTTGTACATACGCACGCAGTAGGTGGCGCGGTCAATCATCGTCTTGCTGGCCACGAACATAGGCGCGAACTCCACCTCTATGCCCTTGATGCGCAGCACTTCCGACTCCAGAAATCCTAATGTGGAGAACGCCCAGCAAGTGCCGCTGCGGTTCTGGTCTTTCACACGCGTGATAGCCACGCTGTCTATTGTGGTGAAGCGGAAACCCTCCTCCACGCTGTCTTTTTTCACTTCAGTGCTGTCTGTTTGTGCAAATGCACTCATTGTCAGCGCGACAAGCGCCATGATTGTTACAATCTTTTTCATATCTGTAAGTAGTGTTGAATTTCGTTAATCCGAGAATTCCATTAAGTAAGCTTTGATAAAGGCGTCGATGTCGCCGTCCATGACGGCGTTGACGTTGGAGGTCTGATAGTTGGTGCGGTGGTCTTTCACGCGTCGGTCGTCAAAGACGTAGGAGCGTATCTGGCTGCCCCATTCAATCTTTTTCTTGCCAGCCTCCACTTTGGCTTGTGCCTGGCGTCGTTTCTCCAGCTCCAGTTCGTAGAGTTGCGAACGGAGGTGGCGGAGAGCGTTCTCGCGGTTCTTGGGCTGGTCGCGTGTTTCGGTGTTCTCAATGACAATCTCGTCGGGCTGGTTGGTGAGTGGGTTGACGAACTTATAGTGCAGCCGCACGCCTGACTCCACTTTGTTGACGTTCTGTCCTCCGGCTCCGGAGCTGCGGAACGTGTCCCAGCTGATGCCGGCAGGGTTGACTTCCACTTCGATAGTGTCGTCGATGAGCGGCACGACGAAGACGGACGCGAACGAAGTCATGCGTTTGCCCTGCGCGTTATAGGGGCTGACGCGGACGAGACGGTGAACGCCGTTCTCGGATTTGAGATAACCGTACGCCATGTCGCCTTCTATATTGAAAGTGACGGTTTTGATACCTGCCTCATCGCCCTCCTGGAGGTTGGCGATTGTCACTTTGTAATCATGTTTCTCGCAATACCGCTGGTACATACGCATGAGTTGCTCCGCCCAGTCCTGCGCCTCGGTGCCGCCGGCGCCGGAGACGATTTTGAGCACGGCCGGCATCTGATCCTCCTCGTGCGAGAGCATGTTCTTCATTTCGAGATCTTCTACTTCCGCCAGGGCGTGAGAGTAGGCGGCGTCCACTTCCTGCTCGGTCACCAATTCCTCCTTGTAGTAATCAAACGCGAGCGCGAGTTCTTCCACGGCCGAGCGCACGCCTTCGTATCCTTCTATCCATCGTTTGATACTCTTTACTTTGCGCATCTGCGCCTCGGCGGCCTTGGCGTCGTCCCAGAAACCGGGTGCCTGTGTGTGCAGTTCTTCTTCCTCCAGCTGGATGCGTTTTTCGTCAATCTGCAGGTACGCTTTGAGCTTGTCCGCGCGTTGCTGGATGTCTTTGAGTTGTTCTATTGTAATCATAAGTCTATAATAAGCCAATCTAAATCGGCTACAAAGGTACTGCTTTTTTTTCAAATATGCAAAAAAAAGCGCCGAAAAGCGCTTTTTTTTGCCAGGTCAGACCTGCATCGGCCGTCAGAAGTCAGACATGATGACATGACGATATGACGACATGGTAAGAAAGCGTCGGCACTATATGTGCGGGCGTTTTTTTATTGCTCCAATACCGTTCCTATGTTGTCGTCGTAACATGGTCGCGTGATGGTCGCGTTCTTGACCCGAAGGTCAAATGACGCCGTTATGGTGTCATGGCGATGCGGCGGCAGTCGTCGATTTCCTCGCGGAGCATAGCCTCGAACAGCGTAACGGAGTTGCTGAGGCTATAGCGTTGGGCGGATTGGTAATAGAGTTGCTCCATGTATTTGCGTTCGTTGGGGTGGTCGAGCCAGTAATCCCACGCCCTTGCCAGGTCTTTCGGATTGCCGGGCAGGAACAGACTACGTCCGTCGAGTGCGAACTGCGGCGTGGCACTCACTTCGCTGTTGGCGATCACGGGCACGAGAGCGGTAGCGAAAGCCTCGATGCAACTGATAGCCTCGCTCTCCATATCCGAGGCATGCACATAGACATCCACTTGTCCCAGCATGTCAATCAGTTGCTCGCGGCTCAGATAGACAAACATAGGCGGGTACTTGAGCGTTTTGCCCAGTTCCTCGTATTTCTCTTTCTCCGGGCCGTTGCCGGCGAAGACGAGTTGTATTTGGTCGGCATAGCGGCTGTATTGCACTGCATTGATAATCACATCCTGCCGTTTCTCCTGACTCAGCCGCCCCACCATCATAATCACTTTCTTGCCCTCGAACTCCGGTCGTCGAGCAGGTTTGCCGCAGTCGATATGATGCTTGCCGGCTTCGAGGAACGCATCCTGTATGCCGTTGCTGATGACGTGCATTTTGGCGGTATAGCCACGCTCTATCACCATGTCCGCCATGAACTGCGAGGGGCAGTGGACGTGCCTGAAATTATTGTACATATTGAATCGGAACTGCTGGTAGAAGAGTTCGTTCACCCATGTTACTTTACCCAAGTTGACGGACGAGGTCATATTCTCCGGCTGGATATGGAAGGCTCCCGTACAAGGTTTGCCTGTGCGTTGCGCATACCGTTGCGCAGTCGTTTCCAGCGCGAAGGGCAGAAAACAATGCACTATATCCGCCCTGTCAACAGCTTTATGGATAATATCCAATGCCTTGTCTCCCCAGAATTTGGCGAAGTTGAAGTCATGCTTGTCCATCAACGGCTGGAAAAGAGGCATGTGGAAATCGGGCACGTTGAAACGGTGCTCTCCGGGCTCTCCGGTAGTAAGGATCATCACTTCGTGTCCGCGACTGCGCAACTCGGCAGCAAAACGCTGGGCGGAGATGCTGGTGCCGTTGTTGCCGGTGTCGTAGGTGTCAATGACAAAAAGAATCTTCATGGTTCTGAATCGGGGATTTGAAATGCAAGATTTATTTTCCGCTGCAAAATTACTCAATTTATTGTATATGCGCAAGTACAATAAGTCGTATTCGTATGGAAATAGTTCCGATTGTATGGGAAATACTTGCATATGTCAAATTTACGTTGTAACTTTGCAGCCGATATTAGACGCTCCAATATACAACCAGCCAACGAATTATCCTTATGCTTGCTTCAGAATTTTTCCCGCATGTCTTTTCCGCGGGCGAATTGTACCATTCGGGGTCTGATTTCTTTTTTGTAGAGAATCCCCGTTTTTGTATCCGGCCATCCGAAGCCGCCAAGATTCAGCATTTCGGATATATGATCGTTACCCGCGGTTCGCTGCGGGCGGAGATAGACGGCAACTCTTTCCGCCTGACTGCCGGCACCATGATGGTTATTTTGCCGAGGCAGTTGCCGGTGATTTATGATTGCAGCGATGATCTGGAGAGTGTGCTCCTTTTCTTCTCGCAGAAAATAGGTGACAGGGTGTTTTCCAAATCTTCCTATACCATCATCCGCGAACTCCAGCAGTGTCCCATGATACAGTTGGGAAATTTTGAGTTGGCCGTTCTCCGCAACGCCTTGGAGCTCTGCAAACAGACACTCCTTAACCCGCGCACCAACGAAATGACGGACGTCTATCCCATGATTCTGTCGGTTGTGTTCCGTCTGATTGCGCCGGACAGGCTGTTCCGCAACATGCTGGAAATACCGACCGACAAGCGCGAAGAGAAAATCATGCTCCGGTTCTCCAGGCTGGTAGAAGAGAACTACCGCGAGCACAGAGGAGTCAAGTATTACGCCGATTTGCTGTCGCTTACGCCCAAATATCTGTCCACCGAGGTCAAATCCGCCACAGGAAAAACCGCCAACTGGTGGATTAACCATTATGTTGTACGCGAGGCGAAGCAACTACTGGTGGAAACCGACATGCCCGTCAAAGACATAGCCGCGTTCCTGCATTTCGACGACCAGCTCCTGTTCGGCAAGTTTTTCACTCGCCAGACAGGTTCCTCTCCAACCGCCTACCGCCGCTCGCATCATTAACAAATATACAAAAAGTGGCATATACTCTTGTATATGTCATTTTTTTTTTGTATCTTTGCAGCCGATATGAGCAACAGCCTGATTGATATCCAACGTCCGCTTAACGTGTGCCGTGCCTCTGCCGGCACGGGCAAGACCTTTACACTGGCAGCCTATTATATAGGTTTGCTGTTATCCGGCGTCAGTTACCGCTCTATTTTAGCGGTCACTTTTACCAACAAAGCCACCGCGGAAATGCGCGAGCGAATCATGACGTATCTGTACGGCATAGCCAACGGCGGCGAAGAGGCGTTTCTGGCGCGTGCCAAGCAGTTCATGATTCCTTCAGCCGGCACGCCTGACCGTACTCCTGACGATGACGCCTTGCGCCAACGGGCAGGGGAGTGTTTCCGTGCCATGCTGCTGGACTACGACAATGTGCAGGTGCAAACCATTGACTCGTTTCTGCAAACACTTCTCGCCGGGCTGGCAGGCGTACTGCGGATGAGTGCCGGACTGAATACCGAACTGGATGTGGAGCATATTATCTCGCAGGCTGTAGATCAGTTGCTGACCACCGATCTGACGGACGCCGACCGCGGGATACTGGAGCAGTACATGCTCTTCAAACTGGACCAGGAGAGCCAATGGGATATCCGCCAAAGCCTATGCGCGATGGCGAAAGAGATGTACAACGAGTCCGTCCAGATGCTGGATGCGGACGGGCGGATCCTGTTTGACGCAGCGGCGATAGAGCATGCACGGCAGCGACTGGAAGAATCCTGGCAAGCGGATGAGACGCTTGGCGAACTGCGTTCGCTGCTCGGGCGCTGCAATCCGGAAGCCTACAACCGTTTCACCCGTTATGCCTATGACCGTCTTTGCCGAAGCGTCAAAGAGCCGGACAAGATGCCGCCGGCCGACCGTTTCAGAGGAGTGAGCGGCAAATCGTGTAACGCCGAGGAGATGGCAGAGGCTACCGAACTTGCAGCGCGATGCCTGAGACGATACAACACCATCCGTCTGACTATTCAGTTCAGCCGCGATATGCAACTGATGGCTTCGCTCCAGACACTGATCAGGCGCAATCTGGCGGAAGCCAACTGCGCCCTGCTGGCACAAACAGCCAATACACTCTGCAGAGCGCTCAAACAAGGCGATGCGGATTTTATACTGGAGAAAGCAGGCATACGCTACCGCCATATTCTGATGGACGAGTTTCAGGACACCAGCCGTTTGCAATGGAGCGTAATGCGCCAGTTGCTCAATGACGTGCTGGCAGGGGAGGGGAACACGCTGCTGATAGTAGGGGATATCAAGCAGTCGATCTACCGCTGGCGCAACGGCGACTGGCATATCATGGCGGAAATAGGCAGCGACGAGGAGCATTACAGCCGGCAGATCAATCCCGACTTTCCGCAGCTGGTGCGCAATTTCCGCAGCAGCGAACAAGTAGTCCATTTCAATCTGTCGCTGTTTGACTATATCATGTCCCACAACGAATGGCCGGACGAGGTGAACAGCCTCATCCGCGCTATCTACAACGAAGGCTTTGCACCCGGCAAGCAGGATGAATTCTATCAGTCTGACAAGAAACGCGGCGGTTATGTCCGCTTCCGTGCGTTCCCCAAACGCAAGAACACCGCCTCGCCCGATGAAGAAGCAGCCGGTGTTGTCCCGACGAAAGAGGCCATGGCGATGGATATGTTTGATGCCATGGAGTCGCTTCTGGCACAAGGTGCGCAGCCGTCGCAAATGATGGTACTTGTGCGTGAGAAACGTGACGCCGCCTATATAACGGATTTGCATTCGCAGCTTTCCGAAGAATCATCCGATCGTTTTCGTCATCTCAGCCATGCGCCTATGGTATCCGCGGAGAGTTTCGTGTTGGAAGCGTCCGCGGATGTCCGCACAGTAATTGATGCTCTGCGATGGCTGCATACGGGTGATCCGGTGGCTGCCAAATATGTGGAGATGAGACTGGGTGACAGCGCGTGGACGGAAAAGGTGACAGCCAAAGTGAACAGGAAAACACCCTTATACGAGGCGCTCTCGGAAACAGTGTCTGTGCTTTTCACGGATGCCAACGGCGAATACACAGGTACTGAAACCGCCTATCTGAACAATCTGCTGGACCGTACGCGTGATTACGTAAGCGCGTACGGCAGCAACATAGCGGATTTTCTAACTTATTGGGATGATACATTGCATGCCAAATCGATACCTGCTTCCGCTACCGGCGCAATCCGTATTCTTACTGTCCATGCCAGCAAAGGATTGCAGGCGCAAACACTCTTTGTGCCGTTCTGTACCTGGACACGCGAAGCCGGACACCACCATGAGAAAATATGGTGTGAAGCGTCCGCTACCATGAACACTGTCGCCGCCACCGACCTCAAGTGCCTGCCTATCGAGGACGGGGATGCGATGCAGGCATCCGATTACGAGCAGGATTACGCGCGTGAGCATATAAATATGGTGATTGACAATCTGAATATGCTCTATGTGGCTCTGACGCGTGCGGAGGACAATCTGTATATCTCCGCCGATTTTCCTGTGACAACCAAAAACGCGCTTGGCGCATGCAATCATGTAGGGCAGTATTTGCTCGGATACACGGATTTGTCCGAGTCCATCTTGGATAACTCGTTACCCGTGACCCGGGATGATGCTGCCTATGCCGAATATGCAGCCGGCGTGCCGGTGATCAAGCAGGCAGACAAGAAACCTGCCGCTGAGGCTGATAGCAAGCCTTTTGATTTCGGAGCCGTGCCGACAGAAACAGCCCGCCTATGGAGCGACAGCAGCCAGGTGCGGTTCGTACAATCCCAGGAAGGGGCTATGTACACGGATTACGGAGAAGAAGCCTACCGGCGTGTGGCACGCATAGAGGAAGGCACATTGTGCCACGCCGTCTTTGCCGAACTGCGGACCAAAGACCAACTGGAGGACGTACTGGACTCATTCCAGAGCCGCGGAGAGATCCGCGACGCCGCCCAGCGGGACCAACTGAGAACTCTGATCTCCTCGGCATGGCAAGGCAGCCCGCAGATGAACAGCTGGTTTACCGACCCGTGGCAACTCAAACTGGAGGAATCATTGTTCCTGAACAAGCGCGAACTAAGACCCGACCGCGTGATGATCAATCCGCTTACCGGCGAAGCTATTGTGCTGGATTACAAATTCGGGCACTGGGAAAACAAATATATTGATCAGGTTCGGGAATATATGGAGGCTCTGCGTCAGGCCGGTTATGCGTCTGTACGCGGATATCTATGGTTCGCCCACAAGCCGCAAGGACAACAATTGATACCTGTAATTCCTAATTAGTAAATCACTCCCCATGGACAGTTTCTTGCATCAGACAGCCGTTTCGATTACGACGCATATACCTTGGCAGCAGTTGAACCGCACGACGTTGGTTTTACCCAGCCATCGAGCCGGAGTAGTACTGAAAAACGAACTGCTCTCGCTCCAGCAGCAGGCAGGACAAAAGGCGGTATGGGCACCGCAAGTGCTCACCCTGCAGCAGTTGCAGGACGCCCTCAGTCCGCTTTATCCGGAAGACGAACTGATGACTATCGTACGGCTCTATCGGCTCTATCGCCAACAGCCGGCAGCCGACAGCCGGCAGTCCGGCAATGACCTCATGCCTCTGGATATGTTCTACGGGTGGGGCAGGCAGATGCTGGCGGACTTTACCAATATTGACGCCTCGATGCACGCGGAGGAGGTTCCGAATTTCTTTGCGAACACGATTGCGGCACACGAACTGAGCCAATGGCAGTTGGAGCCGGAGACGGAAACCAGGCTGCGCGGACTCCTGACCAACAACGAATTGCGAAAAGCAAGCGAGGATTCCGTGCGGCAGCAATACGAATATATATGGCATCAGCTGTACGAACTATACAAGGCTCTGCATGCAGAAATGGAGTCGGAGCGGAAAGGCTATAGCGGAATGCGCCAACGGAGCGTGATTGAGCATTGGAACGATGATCCGGTGCAACAGCAAATAGCCGGACGTACATTTATTTTTGTGGGGTTCAATTACCTGCTGCCGGTTGAGCGCGAACTGATGGAGTTGTTGCGCGACAATCAACAGGCACTCTTCTATTGGGATTACGTGCCCTGTTTCCGTACAAACGAAAAAGCCTTCTCTTTTGCCGAACGGAACAGTGCGCTGCTTGGCAATGCCATGCCGCCTGAGCCGCAACGAGCGAAGCATTTCCCGAGCATAGCAGTCGGCTCCTGCGTCTCGCGCGAATCCCAAGCCCAGTATGTGCATCAATGGCTGCGTGACAATTATACCGCCAAGGGCGAACGGGTAGGAGTGGTTATCTGCGATGAGAACATGCTGGAGTCGGTGATTTATGCCTTGCCGGCAATCACTATAGACGGCGGACAGCCGGAGCCAGTGAATATCACCAAAGGTTTCCCGTTGCGCAACACCCAGGTGTTTGCAAAAACTCTCTCTTGGCTCTCCGACCGGGCACGTGGCAATGCCGAGACTATCGTTTCGCCTGATTTCATCGATCAATTATCGGCCTATTTGTTTGAAACCGCCGATCTGCCAGACACGCCGGAAACCACCGAGTCGCTTTCCTGGCAGGAGTTGCTCATTCTGGAGTCGGAATACCAGGTACGCAAGATCATCAACCAGATGCGTCTTCTGATCGCTACAGGTCTGGACGATGTGCCGTTTACGCTCAAGTTGCTGCGGCTGTTGATGCGTCGCACCATGGAGAGTGTCACGATGCCTTTCCACGGCGAACCGATGACGGATATCCAGGTAATGGGTGTGCTGGAGACGCGAATGCTGGATTTTGACAAACTCCTACTGCTCCATGTGGAGGAAGGCGTGATACCGCAACGCCAGCAGGATATCAGTTTTATCCCGTTCTATCTGCGGAAAGCCTATCATATGCAGACAGCTGACGAGCGCGCCACAGTATATGCCTATAATTTCTTCCGTTTGCTTAGTCGCGCCGGCGAGACCACTATGCTCTTCACCTCCGCAGACACAGCCGACGGCGGCAAAGGGCTTTCGCGGTTTGTCATGCAGATACTCGTTTCGCCTGAGTTCCGGGTGACCAAGTTCCGCTTGCAGGAACCCGGTATCGTTTCCCATACTCCGCTGACAGATGATACACATGCTTCCGACTCATTGCTCAGTCAGTTGCACGTAGATACCCGCGGACGGGTGTTGCGTTCTTCGGGCAGACCTTATCGCCTATCCCCAAGTGCGCTGAATACCTATATCACCTGTCCGTATAATTTCTATCTGCAATACATTCTGGGATTGCAACCGCAGGAAAAGGAAGACGCGCTTTATGCTCCCAATACCCTCGGTTCGTTTGTCCATCATACGCTGGAATATATTTATCGCACCTATATGGCATGTGATAATTCGGCCCCGCGGAAAGTGACACATGAGCAGATTGAGTCGGTGCGTGCGGACCAGAACCGGTTGCAGCAGGCTCTCGAGGCTGCCTATGATGCCATGAACCGGGAGTGGCTTTGCGACCATCCGGACGAACCGGAGCACTACCGGATTTCTCATCATCCGTCCGAGAATATCATTATTCTGGGCTATGTGGATAATGTGCTGCAACGCGATGCGGCGGATGCACTCACCGGACTGCAGATCTGTCTTCTGGAGCAGGAGCGTACGCTGCCGCTGGAAGTGGAAAGAATCGGTACGGTGGAGACAGGCGGGACGATTGACCGCTTGGACATACAGGGAGAGGAGGGGAATCAACGCCTGCGCGTTGTTGACTATAAATCAGGTTCCTACAACGACAAGACGCATGACAAGAAAATGTCTGCCGCTTCAGAGGAGTTGTTCTCGTTGCCGGAGAAGGGTTATGTGCGTCAAACAATGATGTACAGTTGTGCTGTGGCGCGGCATTCCAAGGAGAATCTGCCGGTTGAGCCGAATCTGTATTTCTGCCGCCGTAAGCTGACGGACATAGATACTACTATATCTATTGACAATCAGCCTGTTTCAGACGTTCGGGTGTTGCAAAATGATTTTCTGAAAGCCCTTTCCGCCAAGGTGCATGAGATACTAACCGCCACATCGTTCCCGCGCTGTGCCGAGAGCGACTGCCCCTCTTTTTGTCCGTTCAAAACGCTATGCGGACGCGCTCAAACGTATTGATTTTTGTTTTGTCGTACGGACAGGATATCTTGATGTAGTTTTCGGTAAATCCCTCCATCGTGTCGGTCCCGTCAGCATTCTTGATTCGTTTGGCTTCCCATAGCACGGTGGCTGTTTCGCCTTCATGCTCCCGGTAGAATTGAGCAGTCTTGCGCTCGCTCACGGCGTGCAGTTCTTTGCTTCGCCGTTCCCGTTCCTTTTGCGGCACAATAGGGAGATCCAGTTCCAGCATTCGTGTGTTGGCTCGTTCGGAATAGGTGAACACATGCAGTTGCGAAACCGGCAGACTCTCAATGAATGTGACATAATCGCGCCAGCATTCTTCCGTCTCGCCGCGAACGCCTACCATACAGTCCACTCCGATAAACGCATTCGGCATGACTTGTTTGATATGCGCCACGCGCCCGGCAAACAACTCCCGAGTGTAGCGGCGTTTCATGATTCGCAGCACCTCGTTGCTGCCGGATTGCAGCGGAATATGGAAATGCGGAGCAAAATGTTTGCTTTGGGCTACAAAATCAATGATTTCATCGCTCAAAAGGTTGGGCTCGCAACTGGAGATGCGTACCCTGAAATCATAGTTCCCGATATTGTCTAATGCATGCAGCAAATCAATAAAGTTCTCGCCTGTGCTGCGCCCGAAATCGCCGATGTTGACCCCTGTCAATACCATTTCCTTGGCTCCGCCGGCTATGGCTTCCTCCGCTTGTTTGATAATCGTTGCAACGGATGGGTTGCGGCTCTTGCCACGGGCCAACGGGATGGTGCAATAAGTACAGAAATAGTTGCATCCGTCCTGCACTTTCAAGAAACAACGCGTGCGGTCGTCCTTGCTGTATGCGCTGTGAAAATCATCTATCTCACGGATGGCTGAGGTATGAATTTGTGCAACATGCTGCTCCAGATTCCCGATGAAATCGGGCAGATTGAATTTCTCGTTCTGCCCCAACACGTAATCCACACCGTCGATTTGTGCAATCTCAGCGGGCTTGAGTTGGGCATAACAGCCTGTTACAATCAGTATGGCGTCGGGATTCTGCCGGCGGATGCGATGAATCATCTGCCGGTCTTTATGATCGGCGGCATCGGTTACAGAGCAGGTGTTGATAACACATATATCGGCTTGTTCGCCTCTGGCGGCGCGTTCGTGTCCGCGCTCCAACAAGGCTTTGCCAAGCGCACTTGATTCGGCAAAATTGAGCTTGCAGCCTAATGTCGTGAATGAAATTTTCATAATCGGCTGCAAAATTACTACAAAAAATCCAAATATACAAATTAAATTTGCATATATGCAAAAAATGTCGTACCTTTGTACGCATTTTATACACTATTGACAAACATTTAACCACTTCTATAGTATGAAAGAGTACAATTTGTCTGTCCCTATGCGCGCCTACACCTGGGACGAATTGAATGAAGACCAACGAGCATTGATTGAGATTGCCAAGGAGCAAACCAGTCGGAGTTACTGCCCTTATAGCCATTATCATGTGGGAGCGGCTGCCCGTCTTGCCAACGGCGTGATCATACGCGGCTGCAACCAGGAGAACGCCGCTTATCCCAGCGGGTTGTGCGCCGAGCGCAGTGCGTTGTTTGCTGCCGGCGCGCAGTACCCTGACGAGGCTGTGGAACAATTGGCAATTGCTTGTTTTACGGGAGGACATTTCACTAAGGAGCCCGGTTCGCCTTGCGGAGGATGCCGTCAGGTGATGATTGAGACCGAGCACCGGTACGGAGGAAAAATGCAGGTGCTGCTGTATGGCGAGAACGAGACTTTTGTTTTCGATTCGGCGGCTGATCTGCTACCGTTGATTTTTGTGAGTGAGAACTTGAACGGATAATGCTATCGGCTGTATGGCTAAACTGATAAAGAAAATAGACATATATCTGCTCCGGAATTTTCTGGGGCTTTTTGTGGCTACGTTCTTTATTGCCATATTCATCCTGTTGATGCAGTTCATGTGGATGCACGTCAATGATCTGGTAGGCAAAGGCATCGGCCTGGGCGTGCTGTCTGAGTTTTTTGTATATGCTACGGCCTCGGTTATTCCTTTGGCTCTGCCCCTGGCTATTCTACTCAGTTCGCTGATAGCCTTTGGCAATCTGGCAGAGAAATTCGAACTGACGGCGATGAAAGCTGCGGGGATATCGCTTTTCCGCATTATGAGGCCTTTGGCTGTTACGGTGGCAATACTGTCTGTAGGAGCGTTTTTTTTCAGCAACAATGTCCTGCCCAAATCGCAGATGAAGTTATGGGCGCTGATTTTCTCGCTCCGCCAGAAAAGTCCTGAGTTGGATATTCCCGTGGGGGAGTTCTACGATGAAATAAGCGGATACCATATCTATGTTCGGGGCAAAACTTCCCAAGGAGAGCTGCTTAATATAATGATATACGACTACTCGGGCGGTTTTGAGAATGCCAAAGTGATGGTGGCGGATACAGGACGGATGGCTGCCAGCGCCGACAAACGCTATTTGGTGCTTAATCTGATTAACGGGGAGGCATTCGAAAATCTCAACCAGAAGCAGCAGCGTGCCACCGGTTCCACCAAGAATATCCCTTATCGCCGCGAGACTTTTTCCCACAAGCAAATTCTGATTGATTTTGCTACTGATTTCAACCGTTACGATGAGTCGGTGCTGCAAGACCAGCATGTCAGCAAAAATGTCGCCCAACTCAAACATTCCATTGATTCGGTGCATGTGGTGTCATTGCAGCGCAGTGCCGAGCAAAGCACCAAACTGGTCAATGACCGCTATTTCGGGCGTGAGGAACGAATGGGAAATGTCCTGCCGGAGCGTCTGACGCCTGAAGATCACGTAATCTATAATCTGGACACGCTGTGGGCTTCGCTGGGTGTTTCGCGTCAGCGCCAGGTTTATACGATTGCAGAGGAGAAAGCCCGCACCTACCGTGACCAGATTGAGTACAATGCGCTTTTGCTGGAGGACGCCCAGCGTTATATACGGAGACACGAGATAGAAATGCACCGCAAGTTTACGCTGGCTTTTGCATGCCTTATCTTCTTTTTCATCGGTGCGCCGCTGGGTGCCATCATCCGCAAAGGAGGATTAGGGGCACCGGTGGTCATTTCGGTAATCATGTTCATCATTTATTACATTATTGACAATACCGGCTACAAAATGGCGCGTGAGGCACTATGGCCCTGCTGGGCGGGAATGTGGCTCAGTTCCTTTATCCTGTTGCCAATCGGTATATTTCTCACCTATAAGGCTGCTACCGATTCGCCTTTGTTGAATCCGGAGGTGTGGACTATCAAACTGAAGAAGATTTATCGCAAAATAAGAAAAGATTAGCATATGAGAATCAACACTATAGAAGAAGCATTAGACGATTTCCGCCAAGGAAAATTCGTTATTGTGGCTGACGATGAAGACCGTGAGAACGAAGGGGATTTCATCATTGCCGCCGAGAAAATAACGCCGGAGAATGTTAATTTCATGCTCAAACATGGCCGCGGTGTGCTATGCTGCCCGATTACCGAGCAGCGTTGTGCTGAATTGGATCTGATGCACCAGGTGGCGAACAACACCTCCATGCTCGGTACGCCTTTCACGGTAACGGTGGACAAACTCGAAGGGTGTACTACGGGTGTCTCTGCCGCCGACCGCGCTGCTACAATCCGCGCGTTGGCTGATCCCAAGAGCCGGCCTGAGACGTTCGGACGTCCGGGGCATATCAATCCGCTTTATGCCAAAGCGGGTGGAGTGCTCCAGCGCGCAGGACATACGGAGGCGGGTGTGGATCTGGCGCGTCTGGCTGGACTGCAACCGGCTGCGGCACTCATTGAGATCATGAATCCCGACGGAACGATGGCGCGTATGCCGCAACTCCAGGAGGTGGCGCGCGAGTTTGACCTCAAACTCATCACCATCAAAGACCTTATTGCATATCGTCTGGAGAAGGAAGGGCATTATGACGCGCATGAGGAATCCGAATCCTCTGACAGTAAATTGCCGTCTGCGCTCATCGAGAGAGGCGAAACGGTATTTTTGCCTACTCAGAACGGAGAGTTTATGCTTACTCCTTTCCGCGATCTGACCACCGGTTTGGAGCATGTGGCGCTCACCAAAGGCGAGTGGGCGCCGGACGAGCCTGTCTTATGCCGGGTTCACTCCAGTTGCCTCACCGGCGATATATTCGGTTCACGCAGATGCGAATGCGGCGAACAACTCGCCAAAGCCATGCAGATGATTGAGGAGGAAGGAAGAGGTATTCTTGTCTATATGAACCAGGAAGGACGCGGAATAGGGCTCATGAATAAGATTCGTGCATACAAACTCCAGGAAGAAGGCGATGATACGGTGGAGGCCAATGTTCACCTCGGTTTCCGTCCTGACGAACGCGATTATGGCGTAGGTGCCCAGATTCTGCGGGAAATGGGAGCCCTCAAGCTCCGTCTCATGACCAACAACCCCGTTAAGCGTGTCGGACTGGAGTCTTATGGCATCGAGATTGTGGAGAATGTGCCTATCGAAATACAGCCTAACCGATGGAACGAGCGTTATATGCGCACCAAAAAGGAAAAAATGCATCATGATCTCAAACTCGTCTGACCCTGAATCTTTATCGGAAGTACATCGGGGGCATATCGGGGTTTTATCGGATCAATATCGGATCAATATCGGGAGAACATTTTGGCATGATATTTGAAGGAATAGTAATGAACCTTTAAAATTTTACAATTATGAAACGATTAACTACACTTCTGATGACGCTTATGCTCATGAGTACGGCGTTATGGGCGGATGAGAGAATCACGGTTTCCGCCAACAGTTCAGACATCTCTGAGGGACTGGATCTGAAGGTGGTAGCTAAGCTTTTTGCGGAAGCTGAAAACCTGGAGCAGTTCGAGATGAAGCTCAACAATCCGGATAGTGCATTCTGCAACCTTGACCTCAATGGGGATGGACAGGTGGATTATCTGCGCGTTGTGGAAACAGGCGAGGGCAACAAACGTCTGATTGTGCTTCAGGCTATCTTGGCAAAAGATATATACCAGGATGTGGCATCCATCTATGTGGTCAAAGACGAGGCAAACAAAGTCTCTGTCCAGATAGTGGGAGATGAGTATATTTACGGCACCAATTATATCATTGAGCCTGTTTATATCTATCGTCCTGTTATATATGATTGGTTCTGGGGTCCCGCATGGGTGGCATGGGCATCGCCCTGGTATTGGGGGTATTATCCCGGCTGGTGGTACGTACATGGTTGCTGGGCTTGCGATCGCTATTGGGCACATTGCTATGCCTTCCACCATCACCATCATTACTGCTCGTTCCGTCCCGGACGCAGTGTTCGCAACGGTTATGTGGAAATGCATAGTGGAGTATCGCGTCGCGACTACGCAGCGGCTAATCCCAATACTTCGTTCGCGCAACGTAATAGCGGTGTAACCAACGCCGGTCAGCTTCGCAACACCACAGGCGTGACAACCCGCAGTGCTTCAACGTCAACCGACCGTAATGTGGCAACGCGCAGCGCAGGCGTATCTACTCGTACTGCTTCTGCATCTGAGCGTACGTATGGTAGCCGCACAACAGCTGCGCAACGCACCGGTTCAGCTGATAATCAGCGAACATCTTCGGCGGTCACTCAGCGTACTGCTACGGCTCAACGTTCAACGGGTTCAGGCAGATCAGCTTCTTCTTCCGAGGCAAGCCGCTCGTCTTCAGCCGCAACGACCCGATCAACCTCCTCAACCGCACGCTCTGCTGCAACATCAACCCGTTCTACAGGCGCGACATATTCATCCGGCGCAACAGCCCGTTCTTCAGCAGCCTCGTCGGGCAGTAGCAGCAGAAGCAGCAGTTATTACGGAGGCTCATCTTCCTCCAGAAGCAGCTATTCCGGCGGAGGATCCGTTAGCAGGGGAAGCAGCAGTTACTCCGGAGGCGGTGGCGCAACCCGTAGTTCAGGAGGCTCGGTTCGCAGATAGGCCGCAGATAATACATCAAAAAAGGAGACTTATATGGGTCTCCTTTTTTGATTGGTTCTAATGCAATGCCAACTGTCCGAATCAGTGTGCTGCCAACATGTTTTCCGGGTCCAGCAACTGATCCAATTGCTCCTTGCTCATCAATCCGTGCTCTAACACAAGATCATATACGCCTTTGCCGGTTTCCAAAGCTTCTTTGGCTATCTTGGTGGACGCTTTGTAGCCAATCACAGGATTGAGCGCTGTTACAATGCCGATGGAGTTCTTCACCATCAGAGCATTGTGCTCGCGGTTGATAGTGATGCCGTCAATGCATTTCTCGCGCAGAATCTTCATCACATTCTTCAGCCATGTGATGGACTCGAAGATACACTCGGTGATGATCGGCTCCATCACATTCAGTTGCAATTGGCCTGCCTCCGCGGCAAAGCATACAGCCGTGTCGTTACCAATTACTTTGAAGCAAACCTGGTTGGTC
Source organism: Paludibacteraceae bacterium (assembly GCA_017478725.1). Lineage (GTDB taxonomy): Bacteria > Bacteroidota > Bacteroidia > Bacteroidales > Paludibacteraceae > Colicola. The sequence goes on along the minus strand of JAFVDD010000012.1, from coordinate 94,071 downwards.
ACTTCGGGTATAACGGGATTCACTTTACCCGGCATAATCGAGCTTCCGGGAGCCATTGGCGGGAGATTGATCTCATGCAGACCGCAGCGCGGACCGCTGGCCATTAGTCTCAGGTCATTGCAGGTCTTGCTCAGTTTGACAGCCAGACGTTTCAGTGCAGCCGAGTAGCTCACATAGGCGCCGGTATCCGGTGTCGCTTCTACCAGGTCGCTGGCTTTCAGGAATGGCTCGCCTGTTAGTTCGCACATTTTCTTGGTGCATAACTCTGCATATCCGGCTACAGCGTTCAGACCGGTGCCGATGGCCGTTCCGCCCATATTGATCTCATAGAGCAGTTTGACGTTGCGCTCCAGATTGGCTACTTCCTCCTCCAGGTTGTTGGCAAACGCATGAAACTCCTGTCCGCTGGTCATCGGTACAGCGTCTTGCAGTTGTGTACGGCCCATCTTGATGGAGTCGTTGTATTCGTCGCCTTTCTTTCTGAGGGATGCAATCAGCTCTTTCAACTCCGCCTCCAATCCGCGGTTCATCCGGATAAATGCATAGCGGAATGCGGAAGGGTAGGCATCGTTGGTGCTCTGCGCACAGTTCACGTGGTCATTGGGCGAACAGTACTGGTATTCGCCGCGCTGGTGACCCATAATCTCCAGTGCACGGTTGGCAATTACCTCGTTGGCGTTCATGTTGACGGTAGTGCCGGCGCCGCCTTGTACCATGTCTGTCGGGAACTGGTCATGCATCTTGCCGTCGATAATCTCGCGGCAGGCCTGCGCAATGGCTGCGTGTATCTCGTTATTGATCACACCCAGCTCATGGTTGGCTTCTACGGCTGCCAGTTTGATGTATGCAATAGCTATGATGTACTCGGGGAAATCGGACATCTTCAGGTTGGATACCTTGTAATTGTTGATACCGCGTTGTGTCTGTACCCCGTAATATGCTTCGGCAGGCACTTGCAACTCGCCCAGCAAATCAGATTCTATACGATACTTTTGTTCCATAATATCAGATATTTAAACTTTCAATTGTAACTATCAACTTTTGGCATCTTCTCCCTCCCTACGGGGGAGGGCTGGGGTGGGGCTTATCTTATTTCGCCACCGCTCCTAACAGCGAATCTACAAACTCCTTGCGGTTGAAAACCTGCAAATCGGTCATCTGTTCGCCCAGCCCGATGTACCTTACCGGAATCTTGAATTGGTCGCTGATGCCGATGACTACGCCGCCCTTGGCAGTACCGTCCAGTTTGGTGATAGCGAGCGAGCTGACTTGTGTGGCGGCGGTGAACTGCCTTGCCTGCTCAAATGCGTTCTGTCCGGTAGAACCGTCCAGCACCAGCATCACGTCGTGAGGAGCGTCCGGTACTACTTTCTGCATCACGTTCTTGATCTTCGTCAACTCGTTCATCAGGTTCACTTTGTTGTGCAGGCGGCCGGCTGTGTCAATCAGCACCACGTCTGCATCATTGGCTTTTGCGGATTGCAGGGTATCAAACGCCACAGATGCCGGGTCGCTGCCTTGTTGCTGTTTGATCACTGGCACGCCTACGCGCTCGCCCCAGATACAGAGTTGCTCCACGGCTGCCGCGCGGAATGTGTCGGCTGCACCCAGATACACTTTCTTGCCTGCCTGTTTGTATTGGTATGCCAGCTTGCCGATCGTGGTTGTTTTGCCTACGCCGTTCACGCCCACTACCATGATCACATAGGGCTTGGCGGGCAACTTGTCTGCAAAATCCAATACATCCGCGGTGTTGTTCTCTTGCAGCAGATCTGCAATCTCTTCCACCAGTATCTGTCGCAACTCCGCGGTGCCGAGGTATTTGTCGCGTTTCGCGCGCTCTTGCACGCGTTCTATAATACGTAGTGTAGTCTCCACGCCTACATCCGATGTAATCAGCGCCTCCTCCAAATCATCCAGCACATCGTCATCTATGGTGGATTTACCGGCAATAGCGTGCCCGATCTTGCTCAGCACCGACTCTTTGCTTTTCTCCAAACCCTTATCCAGGGTCTCTTTCTTCTCTCTGTTAAATAATCCGAAAAATGCCATAAGCGCAATTTGCAATTCTTAATTCGTAATTTTAATTTTCCCTAAGGAACGCATCCTTGAATCCCAGGAAATACAGAATGCCGTCCAGTCCGACTGTCGAGATGGATTGCTGGGCGCTCGCCTGTACTTTGGGTTTGGCATGGAACGCGATTCCCAGACCGGCTTTGCCGAGCATATTCAGGTCGTTTGCGCCGTCGCCTACGGCTATCACTTGTGCCAGATCGATGTGCTCAACCTGGGCAATCAGTTCCAGCAGTTCGGCTTTTCTCCGTGCATCAACTATATCGCCTATATACCGGCCTGTGAACTTGCCGTCCTGTATCTCCAGTTCGTTGGCATACACATAATCCACGCCGAAACGTTCTTGCAGGTATTTGCCTACAAACATGAATCCGCCGGAGAGGATAGCAATCTTGAAACCGCATTTCTTCAGTACGCCGAACAGCCTGTCGGCGCCTTCGGTAATAGGCAGTTTGTCAATAATGTCCTGCCGTACGCCGGCATCCAATCCTTTCAGCAAAGCTACTCGTCGGGTGAAACTCTCCTTGAAATCAATCTCGCCGCGCATGGCGGAGAGTGTGATGGCTTTGACCTCATCGCCCACACCTGCCCGTTGTGCCAACTCGTCGATCACCTCGGTCTGGATGAAAGTGGAGTCCATATCTACGCAGATCAATCGTCTGTTGCGGCGGAACATATCATCGCGCTGGAATGAAATATCTATCCCTTCCTCATGTGACACTTCCATCAGTTTCTTTTGCAAAGCCTCGCGGTCGGGTAGGTTGCCTCGGAGTGAAAACTCAATGCACGAATGTCTTTTCTCTATCGGCAGGTCTATGCCCGGACGCTCGCTCAGTCGCAGGATATTGTCGATATTCAGTTGCCGTTCTGCCAGCAGGGCTGTTACCCTTGCTATGTGCCGGGCGTTCAGTTCGCGGGCAAGAAGCGTCACTACGTATCGCTCTTGTTCCTGTCTGCCCACCCATGCGGAGTATTCCTCTTCGCTCAGAGGTGTGAATCGTACAATCATCTCCAGCCGTGAGCAGCAGAAGAGCACTTCTTTGATCATATCGCCGCTCTTGGATGCGTCATCCACGCGAATCAATATACTCAGATTAAGTTGGTGATGCAGGTTCGATTGACCGATATCTTGCACGTACGCACCGTACTTGCCCAACACCTCCGTCACGGCGGCTGTTACACCCGGTTTGTCAAAACCGATAATGTTGATTAATATAAATTCCCGTTGCATAAATCTATACAATAGCACTTTTTATCGTCTCTACGATATACTCAATATCCTCATCACTTACCATTGGGCCGGCAGGTAAGCACATACCTATTTTGAATATCGCCTCACTGACGCCATTGATGTAGGCAGGGGAATTTTTGAAAACTGGCTGTTTGTGCATAGGCTTCCATACAGGTCGGGCTTCAATCTTATGCTCTAACATATATACGCGTAGTGCCTCTACGTTCTCATTGGGTTGGCAGTCAGTTGTCGGAGAATCCACCATGTGAATGACTCCAGCGGCACCGCCCACTGCAGATTTCACCGTCTCTTTGTAAGCATTCTCTTGTCCTTTGATACGTACTTCCGGATCAATCGTAATGGTGCAAAGCCAATAGTTGGCATCAAAATCAGCGTTCGGTGCTTCGTGCAAATGAATCCCGGGAACGTCTTTTAGCAATTCCTTATAACGGGCTTGCACATGCTTATGGTGGGCCAGATGGTCATTCAGAACGGTCATTTGTCCGCGACCTATACCGGCGCATATATTGCTCAGACGGTAATTAAATCCGATAGTCTCATGCTGATAATATGGATATGCTTCACGCGCCTGAGTTGCCAGCCACATGATCTTGTTTTTTGCTTCTGCATCCTTGCATATCAATGCTCCTCCGCCGGAAGTAGTAATCATCTTGTTGCCGTTGAATGAGAGTACACCATAATTGCCGAAGGTTCCTATAACCCGTCCTTTCCATCGACTGCCCATACCTTCTGCTGCATCTTCAATGACAGGAATGCCGTATTTATTGGCAATAGCCATTATCTCTTCGATACGATACGGCATGCCATATAGGGCAACAGGAATGATAGCCTTGGGATACTTGCCGGTCTTGGCTTTGCGGTCCAAAATGGCTTGCTCCAGCATAGCCGGATCCATGTTCCAGCTGTCTTTCTCCGAATCGATGAACACAGGCGTAGCTCCGATGTAGGTCACAGGATTGGCGGACGCACAGAAAGTGAACGATTGGCAAATCACCTCGTCGCCTGCTTGTACTCCGCAAGCAATCAACGCAAGATGAATCGCCGCCGTTCCGGCAGATAGAGCGACTATTTCTCTATTGGGATTTTCGCTTCCGTTTTCCTGCGAGTTAACGAATGTCTTTAGGTCCTCTTCGAATGCATTTACATTCGGTCCCAGAGGCACTACCCAATTGGTGTCAAACGCCTCTTTCACGTATTTTTGCTCCAGTCCCTCTTCGGACATATGAGCCAGACACAGGTATATTGTTTTCCGTTCCATAAAGTTTGGTATGTTTATTCTTTGTTTATAATCGTTGCAACCAGATTGCCATAAATCGGTCATATACAATATATCCGTCTTCTGCTGGATAGATATATTCCTTCTCTTTCAGGTAGTCTATTGCTCGCTTTACGCTGCTGGCTGCAGGCAGATTATATTTGCTAAGGAATTCTTTGGAAGCAGGTGCCCCTGCAATTTTTTCTTTGGCAATGGCACGTAATACCTGAGCCTGATTGCTTGTGAGCAAGTTATACAAATGCCGATAGTCATCCTGCTCGCGACGAATGATGTCATCTACGCAACTCAAAATAGTCTCTTCTGCCACGACCTGCTGGTGCAACTCGTATATGCGATTTAATATGTATTGTACGTACCATGTATAGCCATTCACCATCGAATACAACATGTGGAATAAGTCTGAAGATAGACTTATCTCTGCTTGCTGCATCCATTTGTTGGCAAAGGCATAATAGGATTTTTCAGGAATGACGTCCAACGTTATTTTGTCAGTACTGCGATAGAAAGGCCTTTTAGGTGAGTTGAAGATATCTGACATTAGATGCTGCTTACTGCCGGAGAATACAAAATGTACATTAGGACATTGCTGGACATGTGTGCGTAGCAAAGCCTCTACATTAGTCTCGGGGTATTCTACTATTTGCTGAAATTCATCTATGGCGATATAACATTGTCGTTCTGATTTGCGAATATAAGCAAAAATCTCCTCCAATGTTGCAATAGGGTTATTGTTAATAAAATCCACTCCCAATTGCGGACTTCCGGTCAATGGATCTGCGGAAAAGTAGATTCTGCAACTCTTGAAAAATTGTGCCATATACCCTTCTACCTTTTGCAAAGGAGTATCTAATTGTCCGATAATCACTTTTGCCAACTCTTTAACCATATCATCAAGGCTGTGGGTTGGGAAAAGGTCAATATAGAAACATTTTTCGTTAGGGTAGGTTTGTTCAATTAGATGGAACACATGATGTATCAAGCCGGTTTTTCCAATTCGACGTGGACTACGCAGTGTAACGTTCCTACCGTTGCGAAGCGTAGAAATCAATTCACGGCTTTCTTCTTCCCTGTCACAGAAATATTCAGGTGACTCATACCCAAAGAGGACAAAAGGATTCTGTGATGTATTCATAACTAATTGTAATTCATGTCTATTACACATCACGCAATTTGCGTTTCACAATTTGCGTTTCACAATTTGCGCTGCAAAGATACAACATTTTTTTGAATTATCCAAATCGGATTATCTTTTTTGGATAATTTGCGCGTTTAAGTCAATTACTTCCATTAAATGTTTCTGCTGTAGCCTCGCCTTCGTGGGAGATGTCTTTGCGATGAAGCACGTTGTGAATGGTCATAAAGATGATTTTGATATCCAATCCCAAACTCAGATGATCGACATACCAAACATCGTATTCGAATTTCTTGGTATGGGTGATGGCATTGCGTCCGTTCACTTGTGCCCAACCGGTTATACCCGGACGCACTTCATGACGACGATGTTGTTCCGGTGTGTATATCTTCAAGTATTGAACGAGTAGGGGTCTCGGACCTATTAAAGCCATATCGCCTTTCAACACGTTGAACAACTGTGGCAACTCGTCTATCGAAGTTTTGCGGATAAAATTACCGATAGGAGTCAGCCGTTTCTCATCAGGAAGGAGATTTCCTTTTTCATCGCGTTCGTCCGTCATGGATTTGTATTTCACTACATGGAAAATCTTCTCTCCTTTCCCCGGCCGTTCTTGTGTAAAAAATGCCCCTGCGCCCTTATTGGCAAAATGCAGCCAGATAGTAACAATAATCAGCAGCGGACTCAAACACAAAATAGCAATTAATGCTATTGTAAAATCAAATATGCGTTTAAAAAATTGTGCGTACATAGTGTGTTGTTATTTTTCTGAATGATACTTGATACTTCCATCAGCTCCTACTACAAAATAACATTTGTCAATAGGGTTAACATCCATTTTTTTTTCTTTGTTATAAAGCCCGTATTCCCGATAAACGCCGATATTGACCTTATTTCCCATTATTTTGAAACCTTCTGAAGGACTGACGTTTTGCATATGCTTCAAGATAGCATATTCGAGTATCTGGTATGTTCCCCATAGTTGAGTGCCTTTTGCAGGTCTCCATTCTCCCCAATTGTCAATACCTAATCTAGTAGGAGGGTTATCCCAATAGTTGTTTTCATTCATGCTTTGAAGTTCTTCGGATAGAAGCGGATTAATCCATTCAGGATTATAGTTTTCTTCCTTTTCCGGATAGGTTACTCCATCCAGGTAGCCGTTATAATAATTGATGAGATAAAAATGGCTTTTAAACACTATCCATCCGTTTGTTTCTATAGCTTGGTCTACAGCTGATTTGAGTAATTCAAAGTACCATTTGATAAAAGCGTTGTCATTGCCATGAATAGTACCAATTCTATGAATCGAAGTCGAAAGAGGCACATTGTTAACTCCTTTGTTCATGTTAGAACCGATAGCATTTGGAATGTATTCTCTAATTTTGTTAAACATTCTTCCAGATGCGGTAGATCCCCAACATACCATAATGTCTGAATATGGAATTCCCAAGTATGTAGCTCTGCGTTTCCATTCCCCTATTTGGTAGTCAAGAGGATAACTCTCGTTATAAATCCATTTGCCTGTTTTGTTATCCATACAATATGGTTGAATATATTTCAACGGAGTTTCTGTCCATGTGTTTTTATCTTGGGAAATGGTATAGTTTTTTTGCGTTTTTCGATCGTATACTTCGGTGGTATAAAAAGAATACTTTCCATTCCAGTTACCATATTTCAATATATCTTTTGCATCCGTAGAATTGAGGCTGTCTACAATATACATACTACCTTCCGGAGATAGTCTGGCCGTCATTGAGTGGCACAGGCATTCCCAATTAGTATGCTTTAACAATTGTTTCAAAAGCAGTCCATTTTCATTTATGGCGCATTCATCAGATTCAGACCAATATCGAGTCAAACCGATGCGGTGACCTTCAGTTGCTAACCCACATGATAAAGAAATATTATGTTTCACTTCTAAAGAACGTATCATTGGATAAAGCAAGGAAAAATATCCGCCAACCTTTTTATCTGAATTGCTAATGCTTTGCCCAGAATAACTTGATGGAATAAATTCATCTATAACATCATCATCAATGAAAGAAAACATGGCGGTATGTGTCCAAGGTTCACCAGCTCGTTCGAATCGTGCATTATGAGAAAACAGAGCGTCTATGTTTTCTTCTGTGCAAAGGAGAGAATCAGGTACGCCTAAAGAGAGTTTTTGCAGTATGTCAGTAATTACATACATATATGGCGGACTTATGATAGAATCTGTTAAATCATAATAGGAGTCATCAAGAACTCCATCAATATGAGTAATCGAATCTATTTTATCCGATGCAATAGCAAATACTCTTCCGTCTTTGTGATGAATAAGAGTTGTATAATCTTCAGCTGCTATATGGGTAGTGCAGAAGATCATGGTAAATAATATGTTTAGATAACGATGTATCACAACAATAATACTTTTTTTGACGTATCTTTTGATTGAAGGATATAAACTCCAAATGGTAAATTCAGTTTATATATATCCTCAAATTCTTTTATTGTAGTTATATAATATCCGGATGCTGAGTAAACAGCGGTAAGTCCAACTTGTATGCCGTCTGCAACGGATATGCTTTTGGGATATGTGTATTGGATTTGTTTGACATTTTTAATAGGGATACTCTTTTGTGAACCCGTTGCTGCACTTATGTTTATTTCTGCAGATGTATATGTAATAGTAGGATTATCCGCTAATTTATAATAAATGATTTCACCGGAATGTAATTGTACAAAAATATGATCTTGAGCAGCCCCAAACCACGCGAAATTAAGGGTAAAGAATAATGCTATGATGTGTTTAAATTTCATTGTGTCCGTTCATATTATAACTTTATAACAGGAGCTTCGTTCCAATTGATTTTCATGTCAGCTTGAGCAATGGTTACAAAGTCATTCTGTCGTAGTAGCCGGATAAGTTTTGTCATTGCATCGCCAGTACCAATATTGCTTTTGATAAAACGTTTATAGCGATTAATCAGCGTGCCGGGTTCTTTGAAATATGACTCGTATGCTTCGCGTGACATTAACTTGGTAGGCTCACTAATCAAGTCATTGATATGGAAATAGGTCATTGCATAGTCAGCCTTATTCATCGTCCTGCGAATTAGATAATAGGGGAATAATCGGAAATATCCTCCACCTGAATAGGCAGTTTTCCATTTCCCGAAATGTAATAGCGGAATGGGATATTCTTTTATCTCAATACCTTTATATTGCACACGTGTCGGCACATCATATCCGAATGAAGGGAATCCGCCAAAGTCCCTTTCTGCCGGGAAAATGGAGGCATCATACTCAATGCCATTTTGTGCCAAAATCTCAAATGCATATGGATTTTGCGCTGTAATAGAGAAAGCAGGCGCGCGATATCCTTTGATTTTTTCTCCGATGCATTGTTCCAAGGCATCAACCGCAGCGTGAGTATCTTCCTGCATCTCTTCGCGTGACATCTTATTGCACCAAGTATGAACGTTAGAGTGACATGCAATTTCGTGTCCGTTTTCTACTAAACGATGAAGAATTTGTGGATATTTTGTCGCCATGAGACCGGTACAGAAACAGGTAGCATGTATTTTTCGGGCTGATAGTATCTCCAACAATTGGTCTAACAGCCGATCATATTCTGCAATTTTTTCCGGACGCGCACCTCCTTTACGACCTGCTTCCAATGCCCATTCCTCTATGTCAAACGTTAGTATATTCATTGTATATGTTTACGTTTATGTATGAACCGTTTAAAACCGTTAATCAGCCAGGAGAACCAAGTGGATGGGTCTTTGGCATATATATCCTGGAAATAGACATTACGTCCTATCGAGAAGAACCAAGCGGGGTTTGCTTTAAACCGATTTGGAGAACTCAAGAACCACATAATATCCAATCCGAAATAACGCAAATATTGGTTAACTTTATAGGAAGTAGGAATATAGTGCTCTTGCTCCAACATAATCATCGGGAAATTGACTCCCGCTATATCTGCAGCACGTAATGAAGCGGGTACACGCGGATTGATTTCAATGATTTTATATTCTCCGTCAGGGGCTTTGAGAACATCGAAATCGGCCATTCCTTCCCAATTCAGTTTATGCAAAACCTTCTCACATATATCCTTTAGTTCGGGTGCTTCTATTGTCCTGCATAAAGAACTGCTACCTCCTTTGATAGGGAAAAAACGCAATATCTCAATGATAGCAGATCCTATTATTTGTCCGTTTTTCGAACGATAGAGCATCACATTATAATAGGGGGCATCTTTAGAATCTACGTATTCCTGCAGCGTGGCATCACCGTATGTTTTATAAATAACAGGGTAGTCTCGTTTTAACTCATCAAGCGAATGCACCAATTTTATACCTCTTGCACCAACAGAGCGGTTTGGCTTAATGAGCGCAGGGAATTGAACGTATTGAGCTACTTCTTCGATATTTGTGGCATTTAATGCTCTTGTCCGGGGATGCGGAAAGCCATTTTGTTCACAAAATGCCATCAGTTTCTCTTTATCTGCCCCTTGAATGAATATCTCATGATTTGGAACGGGAACATGACAATTATATTCGGATTCCAATTCAACGTTATGTTTACTGAGTAATTCCGAAAAATAGTCGCTCATTGGAATAATCAGACCAATTTGTTCTGATTGTATAATCGCTAATATCTGCTCATATATCTTCCCTTTTTGTTGCGGATAGAAACGCTTGATGAAACGGGATTGACGTATTTCTTCCTCTTTATCTGCAAGACATACCGCATAAATTCCTTCTTTCCACAGCGAATACGCTGTAGATAGAGCCTGCAATCCTCCTCCTAATATGAGAATATTTGTTTTCATCAATTTATTTGTTTTTCCAGTTCTCTACGCGTTGATGATCGATTTGCTTTTGCTTGTTGATAAGTATTGCCAATATGGAACAAATCGCACATGTTGCCAAAAATACTAATGCGCAGCAAAGATAATCATATGACACGAACACAACGGATTTATGCAATAAACCAGCCAAAATGACAATGATTATACCTTTGACAGGAACGTGGGTTGCCATAATATAGAAACTATTCCGACCGAAGAACAAGTGAAAATCCATAATCCTTTTCCAGATTTTATTCTCCCATTTTATATTGCATATGAGGACTGAGAACAAAAAGATGGTGATAATACCTACAAAGGCATTCACATAAAATAAAATAGGAGAACGTCCTAAAAGATCAGAACCAAGTGATATATGGCCGTTCCAATGCGCGGAATAAACCAATATCGGAGTTAAATTACGATACTTGCAATAGCAAGCCACTTTTTTGCAATAATAATATCTTCTATTTGCTTGAGAGAATGGTATTTTGTCAGTACATTACCTGCGCAATAAAAGATAATTGCAGTAAATGCACTTTCTATGCTCCATGGTAGTAATGTGAGAATTCTTGAATAAGGCCCGGTAATCATCCATACGCCGATAAAAGCGCATATTACGCAAGTCAATACATTCCATCGAACAGATAATTTATCAATGAAGTAATACATGGATTCTATCACAAACAAGCAAGGAATGAACCAAAGAGGCACATTGTGTACTAAAAATTTTCCGGACCCTTGAGCAAACAGAGTTTGCAAAAGCGGTCCCCACAAATCAACAGAATTATGTAATACTGTGTTATATGCAGCCCAAAAGATCCAAGTGAGCACAGAAAACATAGCATATGGGAGCAATAATGTTTTGGCGCGATGGGCTGCGAATGCTCCAAATGTGGGAAACTTTTCCCTACGAAATGTTAGACCGGAAAGCAGGAAATAGAGTGGAATAACATAACTATGAATAGGAAGAGAAAACCACCCGTAATCAGGGTGAATATGTCCTTGGACAACAATAAACATACCCAGACATTTGAGCATGTCTAAATAAGCAACTCTATTTGTTTGTGTTTTCATTCTCTATTTATATTTCAATCAATTCAGGAATAACTACATTTTTTACATTCAACATCATTGTGCCCCAACTCAGTCCGAGACCGAAAGAGGAACATAGGAGACGATGTGGTTTATCTTGCTGTAACTGTTCGCGCAAACGTGTTACCATTAGCATCGGCACACTCGCTCCACCGGTATTGCCAAATTGCTCCAAATTATAGGGTACTTTCTCAATAGGTAGTTTGAGTTTCTTGACAATACGATCGACAATCATTTTATTCGCCTGATGGATCAAGTAATAGTCAATATCTTTCTCCTTATCCAAATGATAATCAGCAATGAACTGCTCAAACGATTTCGGAGGACGGGAGATGGCAAACGTAAACACATCCATTCCTTCAATAAGCGTATCTCGTTTACGGCGAATGATTCCGTTGCCGAAGTCCTCGTATTCGAAAGAATCTGGAGTAGTTGGATTTCTAAAACCGCCATGAGGGGTCATCAGCGCTTTGTAGCCGGAACCCATCGTATGGAACTCAATAACGATATCATCAGCGTTCGTATCATACTCCAAGGCTATAGCCGTACCAGCATCACCAAAAAGCGGCACACGACTCTTATCTCGCATAGAACCCATTCGCAAAGCAGTATCCCCCACAAGCAATAAAGCTCTGTGAATATTTCCGGCAGACAGCATGTTTCCTGCCACGTTGATGGCGTATAAAGAACCACAGCAGCCCATCGGAAGATCCAGACAAAAACAATTGGAAGAAAGTCCTAAGCGGTCTTGGAGCAGACAAGATGTAGGAGGGGTAGGATAGTAATCTCCGGTGACGGATTCGAAAATGAGTGCATCAATGCTCTCTTTATCCCATCCTAATTCCGAGATGAGTCTCTCGGCGGCTGCTTGGCACATATCAGAAGCGCATAAACTGTCCGGACCTAACCGGCGTTCCTTGATACCGACTGTGTTGTCAAAAGTGAGTGACTCTTCTTCGTTCAGTATCCCTAATTCTGCGGTCTTAACAATTCTGTTAGGAACGCATGCACTTACACCTGCTATACGAACATTTTTTATTGTCCAACGAGCCATAAAATCATGTACGATTTAATCATTTTCCATTTACAATTCGATTCCGTTGCGCGCGAGGATCGCTTTGCCGGCATTATAACTAGTGCATGCCATGATATCTTCCGGATCAAGCATCAAATCGAATGTTTCCTCCATCAAAGAGATGATATTCAATTGGTGTACTGAATCCCATTCGGAGACAGTCTCCTTGCTGTAGTTATCACCTAATTGCGCAACATCTGCACCAAAAACCTGTACAAAAATGTCGTTGTACTTTTCTATATTTGTCATAACTTATTTGTTTTCTAATTTACTAAATAACTTCTTTCCCGCTTCGTTCTTCGGTATCTCCGGTATAACACGTACTTCAAACGAGGTAGCCACAATGTGTGTTTTTTCTACAAGTGCGTCTTTGACGGCTTGCGTTTTTGCGGCATCGGTGATATAGACGATCATTTTCTCGTCCGTGCCCACACATGCACTTTCGGTTTGGCAATTTGTGGCTATAATCTGTTCGCACTCATCCAACCCGACGCGCATACCGAATAGCTTGAGGAACCGTCCCATGCGTCCTACGATATAGTAGCAACCGTCTTCATCGAAATAAGCCAAGTCTCCTGTGCGGATGAATCCATGCCGCTCATCGCCTTTGAGCAAGTCTTCAGCGCAGGTGGCATATCCCATCGTCACGTTCTTGCCGCGGTAGCACATTTCTCCTTCTGTGTGTGGAGTGGTAATCGGATTGCCGTTCTCGTCTATAAGAGATAGTTCTCCATTAGGTACCGCGATACCGATACTGCCTGCTTTCTCGATAGCCCATTTAGTCGGCAGGTATGCCATGCGTGCGGTACATTCCGATTGTCCATACGTAGCAATCCAGCGTTTGTTGTTGTCACGACAATACTCAGCGAACTTCAGGTTCAAGCCGCGCTCCATCTTTCCTCCCCCTTGCGTCAGCAGCTCCATATCCGGCAGATCCATGCGGAAGAAACGCATCATGTTCAGAATCAGGAAGGAGTAGGGAACGCCGGTGAAGGACGTGGCACGCTCTTCTTTGAGGAACTTCCAGAATACAGGGTCTGTCATATTGCGTCCTGTAATGAGCACGGTCGCACTCACTTTGAAATGGCTGAATACCATCGAAAGTCCCATCGTGTAATAGAGGGGAAGCACCATCAGTGGCCGATCGGACTCTTTGAGTTCAAAGAAGGTTGATATATTCAATCCCGCTGCTTCGATATTGTCGTAACAATGCCGAACCAGTTTAGGACTTCCTGTACTTCCCGATGTGGGAAGCAGGTGGCTTAATTCGGGATAGAGTGGAGTAATGGGATGCTCCGTGCGCGTGAGTTCGCCTTTCTCCCAGATGTACGCAGGTAGATACGTCTCTAACAAATTGGCATAAAGTGTCTCATCGATTTTGGCATTCAAAATCAGCGGAACTAATCTCCGGCTGATGAGTGATGCCATAACCCATTCCACACACGTCACGTTGTTCTCCACCAACATGAAACACAATGCGCGTTCCGGCACAAGTGCCTCAATTGCTTTAGCCCGCTCGATTATCTGCCCATAAGTCAGTTTCCCGCCTTCGCTATCAATCGCCGCTAACCTTGCAGGGTCAATATGTTCTAAACCTAACAACATATGAAATGTCAACTATCAACTGTCAACTAAATCGAAGCGCATCCATCTACACCCAAAACATGTCCGGAGATATAACTTGCGCGGTCGGAAGCCAAGAACGAACAGGCATTCGCTATATCTTCTGGTGTGCCTAATCGACCTAAAGCAATGCGGCTGATGCGCGAATCGATTTTCTCGCCATTGACTTCGTATAACTCTGCAAACCGCTCTGTTTTGACAATTCCCGGCGCTACGGCATTCACGCGAATGCCCTGCGGTGCTAACTCTTTAGCGGCTGATTTGGTCAGGGCAATAATCGCACCTTTGGTAGCCGAATAAGCAACTTGTCCGGGCGAGCCAAGTACTGCAGTAACAGAGGCGATATTGACGATACTGCCGCCGCCATTACGCGCCATAAGACGACTAACCAACTGAATCAACTCCAACACAGCGATCACATTGATGCGGAACATCAGTTCGGTCTCTTCACGCAGGATCATGCCAATCTTGCGATTGAATACCACTCCGGCGTTATTTACCAGCACATCTATCCGTCCTTCGGCTTTGAATACTTGCATCATCGCGGCTTTTGTGGCGGCGGCATCGGTTAAGTCGAATGACAAATAGTGAATCTTCAAATCTTCAAATTCTTGAATTTTTGAATCATCTAATTCTTGTCGGTCGCATGCATAAACAACAGCGCCATCTTCTGCAAACCGTTTTGCAATCTCTCTACCTATACCCTGCGCAGCACCGGTAATGATGCAAATCTTATTCTCCAATAATCGTTCCATAAATTATTAACTATACAATCGTTCTTCCTCCATCTATTGTTATACTCGTCCCTGTAATCCATTTTGAAGCATCAGACAACAGATACACAGCAGCTTGTGCCACTTCTTCCGGTCGCCCATATCGATGAAGAGGATATTTTGCAATATCTTTCTCTATATCTTCCGCACTCATCGTTTGGTTTTGCAAAAGACCTGTTTCTATGCGCCCAGGACAAATGGTGTTGCATCGGATTTTTCTGCTTGCCACCTCCAATGCTGCATATTTGGCAAAACTGTTAAGAGCGCTTTTGGAACATCCGTAGAGCGAAAGCGCAGTAGCGATGTTTCCATTGCCAGAGATCGAAGAAATGAACACGATCGAGGATTCCGGATCTAATTTACGTTTTTTAACGAGCGTTTTGGTGAGTAAGACCGGTGCCGTATAATTGGTGTCAAAAACGGTGCGTATATCCTGCTCCTTTACCGTCTGAATAGGTTTGAGTGCACTGACTCCGGCAGCGCAAACCACTCCGTCCAACTGCGGCAATTGCTCCACCAAAGCGATGATATCCTCTTCGTTGGTCAAATCCGCCACGATAAAGTGATGTCCCTCTCCTTCCATCATGGTGAGCGTCTCACGCAGGCGCGGCTCATTACGCGCGGTACAAAAAACGGTTGCGCCCATACGGGAGCACTCTATTGCAGTCGCTCTGCCGATGCCTGAGGAAGCACCGGTGACCAAGATGGTCTTACCCTCCAATGAGAAAGGATTGTACATAAATATCAAATAATCGTGCCTTTAGGGCTAAGAACTATCAACTATCAACTATCAAAGTTTGCTTTGCACGAGGTCGAATAATTCCTGAATAGTCTGGGCTTTTCGCATCTCTTCCGGAGGTAGCACAACCCCGTATTCTTCATCCACCATCGTGATGACGAGGAGTGCAACCAACGAACTCCATTCTTCCAACTCACGGAAACGGGTTTCCGGATTGAGGCGGGCAACATCCATTTCATCAAATTGCTCCGCGAATAATTCAATAAATTTCTCCATTATAATAGTTTCTTTGCGGGATTCCCCATTACGGTTGTCCCTGATTTTACTCTTCTTATCACAAAACTGCACGCTGCCACGCGTGAACGGGATTCTACTATTACATTATGACTGATCATAGCACTCGTATGGATGTCCGTCTCGTCTTCGACAATCGTACCGCCCACTAATGTCACATGTGTATCAATCCGGTTCCAGTCGCCAATGCGACTGTCGTGACCGATGACGGTGTAGGATTGAATGAGATTGTATTTGCCTACATGTGCATCTGCTCCAATGGTGGTGAAAGCACCTATAACCGACCCTTCTCCCACCTGCACATTTGTTCCCAGTCGGGCGGTTTTATGAATCATCGTGAGGAACGAACCGCCTTTGGCGATAATCTCTTCCATGCACTTGCGACGCGCACTACCCCCGATTGAGCAGACGAATACCTCGTCTTCCTGTGGCTTGTAGCCACTTATAGTGCCCAGCATAGGCGGATAATTCTCAAATCCGTCTAATGCCGCGAGGTTGTCATCGATAAACCCTTTGATTGTATATTCTTCGTTATAGCCGATACTCTCGCGAACCATGTCGTAGAGCGTCCTGCCCATGCCACCTGCCCCTATGATAATCAGTTGTTTCATGTCCTTGTTTGAAATCGCGTGCAAAGTTACAATTTTTTTTTTATATATGCAAGAGGAAAAGAAAAAAATCATGGTTATTAATAAATTTTCCATAATTACATTAAAAGTTTCTCGGAAGATGGTCGCGTGATGGTCGGGTTCTGCACACGACCATCACGCGACCATGTTACGACATCGTCTCAATGAAGACCCAATGAAAAAATAACTGGTGTTACAAAAGGTGTTACATTTAATGTACGTACGTAATTATAACACCTTTCTTTTTTGTAATATTCTTTTTGGTACTTTTTTTTCTTATTCGCTTTTTTCTTTCGGCAAAAAGCTCAACGATCTGCTTCGCTGTATGCTTATTCGCTTTTTCTTTCAGCAAAAGCTCAACACAAAGATACCGTTATTGTTTGAAATAGCACCCGATAGGGTATAAAAATGGAAAATATGAATGCATTTATACCCGAAAGGGTGTAAACTAATTACACTGAAAATCAACAAACGTGCTTTGGGGCGTGTTTATTGGTTATGGTAACTCCGGCCTATACACCATTGGTCCTTGCGGTTTACGGTGATGCATAAACATCGTCATATAAACCGGTGCGTAAAGCACTTGGTCGCGCTCCGACATATTCTCATTGCTCAGCACCACCGCACGGCAAATACCATACTCCTTGTTCCTTAGTATGTTGCTGAGTGCCACGTGACGCTGATAGTCTTTACCAGACTTCACCTCTAGCGGAATAACTTCGCCATCTTGCTCCAGCACAAAATCCACCTCGCCTTGCTTCTTACTGTTGAAATACCGCAATTTCCACCCGTGTGCATGCAGTTCCTGCGCCACGGCATTCTCATAGATTGCACCGTTGTTGATGTTTACATCGCCTTGCAGTATCTTCAGCTGAATACCTCCCACATACTGCGATGCCAGCAGCCCTACATCGTTTTGGAACAACTTGAACAGATTGCGCAATTCGTTCAGTTTCAGCGGCACACGCGGCTCCTCCACATTATAAGTTGGTAGTGCCATATCCGCGTCGCGTAACCAAACAAAACTATTCTCATGCCGTGAGAACTTGATATGCTCGTTCAGGTTCTTGAGGATGAACCGTTTGTTTTTTGCATTCAGTTCGGACGGAATCAACTCAAAAATGTCGTTGATATAGAGTTTGCCGTCCGGGTCATATCTGGCAATATCCTTTTTGTACAACGCCAGTATAGCCTGTTGCTCAAGCAGTACGCGCTGCAAATCATTCGTGTCCACATACGTCTGTACGGCTTGTGGCATGCCTCCTACTATCAGGTAAAGGTTGAACAAACGGAGCAGTTTCTCATGGATGTATGCATCCACCGGCTTGTGTTGCTCCCACGCTTCTCGCACCGAAGCAAGCACTTCGTCCGATACGCCTAAGTTGCGAATAAACTCCTCAAAATCCAATGGGAACATCTGAAACTCAGACATATACCCCACTGGTTCGGAGCGCACGTTCTTCAACTCCAAACCGAGTAGCGAGCCGCTCAGCGCATACTGGAATCGCCCCTCATCTACCAGTGCTTTTACCCATGTCAAAATATCCGCATACTCCTCAACTTCGTCAAAGAAGATCAACGTCTTGCCGGATTCTAACGGTCTATTGGCATATGCTGAGATACGCAACAGCAGTTCCTGCACATTTGCCGCACCTTCCGGAATTCGTTTCGTCTCCGGCTGCAGAAGAAAATTCATCTCCACAAGATCCAGTCCTGCCTCTCTTGCATACCGCCGGATGGCATAGGTCTTACCTACTTGCCGTGCGCCAGAAAGCAGCAAAGCTTTGTTGGTGATAGAATAATGTCGCTTTATTACGTTGTCAATGTGTCTATTAAGCATAGTTATGCCCGTTTTTCTAATATCGTTTAGGTGTATTTTGCCCGTTTTTCCAATATTGTTTTAATGTGTTTTGTCCGTTTTTTCAACAAAATCAGTCGCAAATGTACTACTTTTTTTTGATATATACAAATATTTTTGTAAAAAAATACACATTTCTATATTTTCTTCGATTTTAGTGTGTTTTGTCCGCTTTTTGCTTCTTTGCGTGCTTAGATACAACTTCTTCAAAAATTTCAGTCAATTGCTTTGCAATAACTTCGGAAGAGAATCGTGACTGACAATTGTCTGCGATGGCTTGGCGGTCGTATTCCTGATAATGCCCATACATGTGTTTCAGGCATTTTGCTAATCCCTCTACATCATCTACCTCGAACAAAAGACCATTCTTTTCGTCAATACATTCGCGTATCCCTCCGCAGATACTGGCTACCACCGGCAAACCGCATGCCAATGCCTCCAAAACGGCAACAGAAAAATTCTCATTGCGTGAAGGTAGTACAAACACATCACTTTCATTCAATAATTTTGCGATCTCTATTTTATTTTTCGAACCAACAAGATGGATATTATCCTGTAAGCCTGCATCAATGATTTGTTGTCGCAAATGTTGGTGCTCTTCTCCTTCACCGATGATGTTTAGTTCCCATTGTTCTTTTGGGAGATTTAACTTTGCAAATGCTTTGGCAAATAAATCGAACCCTTTGCGGTATACAAGACTACCCGTTGTGATAAAATGAACTGTATTATTTGACTTAGTTGGTGAATAATGAAATTCATCGCCTACAAGATTGTATATTACTTTGGCTTTGATTCCAAATAAATTCTCGAGTCTGTCTTGCAATGATTTTGCTACTGTAATTACTTGTTGAACTTGTGGATACGTTTCAATAGCCATTTTGTGTATATCAGACGGAAGAGGCTCTATGTTTAATTTTGACCAATGTTCAATAGATACAATAGGCGCATGAATGTTTTTTAAAAAGTGGACAGCATAGTAAGAGTTGGACAGATAATGAGAATATATAACGTCAATTTTCCTCTCTCTCTTATTTATCTCTTGAATAATTTGTTGCCATTGCCAACTTTTAACATTATTCTTAAATTTGCTACCTAATATACCAGTGATTATACCTGGACATAAGAAATAGTTATAACATCTTACACCCTCTCGCTCCTCAATAGTCAATCCTAGTTTTCTCCAAAATAATCTAAAACGAGAATCAACAGATGCAATACAAACCGAATGACCTAATTTGGCTAATGCTTTAGCTTGATCGAATTCAAATGATCCCCACTGAGGATCTTGTGATGTTGGAATACCGCGAGAAATAATGAGAATATTCATATTATAACTTTTTTATACCTAAAAATGTCCTTCTTTTGAAGTGATTGATAAGGGACAAATATAGCTGTTCTGATTAATTAATTTTTGAATAAACATGGGCAACTATATCACTTACAATAGTTGACCAAGACTTTTCCCCTAGATAATAATTATCATGAATTTTTTTTGCAAATTGATTACGCAAAGTTGGATTTTCTATCATTTGACACATGGCATCTGCCAACTCGTCTACAGCACAGGGCGGCACAATCAGTCCATAATCTCCGTTACCAACCATTTCCGGTAGTCCTCCGGTCCGTGTAACAACGCAAGGTTTTTCAAATGCATATGCAGACATGATAACACCGCTTTGAGTAGCATCTTTGTATGGACAGACTACAAAATCTGAATTTGCAATTAGAGGAGCTTGCTCCTCGTCTGATAAAAATGTATTGATGATTTTAATATAATCGCAATTTTTATATATCTCAATGTCAAAATAGTATTTCCCACTTCCGGCCACAATCAGTTGATACGTGGGATGTTTTTGATGCACTTTTTCCATAGCAGCAAAAAGATATTCCAACCCTTTATATGGACGAATAGTTCCTATATATAGCGCATATGGTCGATCTTGATGCTGTGGTTTTGCATATGATGAAAGGTATGAATATACACTCAATTGACTGCAATAGACATTTTTGTCTTGCAGGTGATACGTGTCAATGAATGATTGAAATTGTTCCTTGTTAAATAAGATAAAATGCTGAAAAGAGTGGAAGGATATCCAGCGATATAGGTGCGCAAACTTATTCTGCATGGAGGAATGCAAAAATGGATCATGAACGGATAGAATAGTCTTATTCCTTAATCTTAATAGAGGCCATTCGAAATATCTCCATGAATCAGTGATATGAATCACATCAAAATGCTCTTTTTTTAGTATCCTAACCAATTGAAAAGAAACTTTCCAATTACTCCATTCCCATGAATGTACAGCCTTGCGATACACAACATGCGTTTTGGATAAATCTATAAGGTCTTTAAACTTCTTTAATTCGTCAAAATCTGTTCCGCTATATATATCTGCTTTAGAGGGTAAATGTGTGAGGTTAATAGCATAACCTTTCCCGCTTGATGGTACAATCGGGAAATAATGTATTTCGCACAGATGTCGCATCTCCTCGATAAAAGGTATGTCGACGTTTGAGAAATAAGTGGGAGATATATATGCAACTTTAAGCATGATTAATAGATTTTTCGATATTCAACATCATCTCTTTGTATTTCTCGTAATACTGCGCAGCAAACCGTTTCTCTTTTTCCGTGTCAAAATGAAGCACTTTATCCAATACATACTCGGGTTCTGGTGCATGAAACATATGGGACAAACATGATATTCGATATGCTTCCAATTCACCAATACTCAAGATGTGCTTTATCTTACTCGACGAATCGTCCGGCAAGAGACCATTTAATCGACGCTGACCGTAATTATCAAAACTGAAAAATGGGACGCCATTATGGATTGAAACAATCAACGGATGCATATTATGTCCGACATACCCTGATGAATACTTGATGAGTCCATACCAATCTAGCGGAGATAGTGGCAGGTCAATCGTATGTGGCAAACATCCAAATGTGGGTTTGTTGGCAAAAGGCAACATAATACACTCGTATCCCTCTGCGTTGGCCAAAACTGCGAATCGCTCAATCCATTCTTGAGAGACTGTAAAACGATGTATAAAACTCAATAGTATATATCTATCCGACAAATTAAACTTACGCAAGATTTCTTCGCGTGAAGAAATCATTTCGCCCACATTGTAATTAAATCCGAACACCGGATCGGGGGTAACAGGCGGATTTACACGACCGAGAGTGATAGTTTGTATCATCTTTTGGGTCCAACTATCACGGGTAGAAACATAGCAGAATGATTGTAAACGCTTAGACATCTCAATCCGGGTGAGTAAACTAAAAAGATGATATGCCGAATCTTGCGAAGAGGCGGATAAGATGGCTACAGGAACAGGTTTTGCTAAATAGTCGTTAAAAATTCCCCAAAAGGGATTAGGAAACATACGATCGTGCGTGTATTGCTGATATCGAACGAGTTTCTTCTTGTCTAAACTTAATCTTGTTAACCATGGATGATTCTGCGCGATTGCGTCGCTGCCAACTACAACCGCTTCAATCTTTTCTTTTTCAATCACACGGGCAACCTCTTCACTCGTTCTGCACAAATCGGTCTCTTTCCAAAGTTGTTTTCGCAAATTGATTTGAAGCTCGCGTTGCTGTTGAGGAGTCGAATTGATATAGTAATTCTCCAAGTCTTGCGGAATCCAATTGATGACAATGGGTTCATATCCGGCTTTCTGCCAATAACAATACGATGAGAGCAACTGTAACGTCGCGCCCATATTACATGCCGAATGATATGCTAAAAGTCCGATTTTCATACGCAATGTAATTTTATGTAAGGAGAATAGGTGAAGTCAATTTTATTACGTTTTCCTATTGGTTTTGCAGGAATGCCGCCAACAACAGTGTAGGGGGCTACATCTTTTGTGACAACAGCCCCTGAGGCTACAACTGCACCTTCCCCTATATTCACACCGGGAAGCAAAATGGCACGGGAACAGATCCATGCATATGCACCGATCGTTGTCTTGGCTCCAATGGTATGGAAATCCAGAGCATTCATATCATGGTGTAAGGTCCATATGATAGCGTCATAGGCGATGGTGACATTATTTCCGATTTCCAATCCTTTTCTGGCGTCTAACAGTACTTTCGGACCAATACTGCACCCCTCGGCAATGGATAATCCGTGTGGATTTCTGATCTCAACACTGGCGTACATGGCTACATTCTTTGCAATCCTGGCACCTCGATGGCGCAATAAGGCTATACGCAGCCTGCGGGAAGGTATGCGTTTTAAAATGGCGATAAATATCCATTCACGAGAACGGCGCCAACTATGTATATCGAAACCTTTCATTTTTTGAAACGATTAGTAATGGGGGAAATCAATCGCACAATACTTTGTCTCTCCTCTTCTGAAAATACAAAATAATAAGAAAGTGGTAAAAAAAGAAGTATATCTAAACAACATATGATAGACAGGCGTACAAAAGAACTGGGAATGAAATAGGTTATAGACAAGAGCAGGACGGATGATGCTATTGTGATAATAGAAATAGGGAGGATAATCTGTTTGATGAAGTTTAAGATGGGGAGTTGGCACAATGAATGTGCATAGCACAGACGCGCTACTAAACAAATGATCTCTATAAGAATCATCCCGATGATAGCATAATAAGCAGGACATCCAAACCAAAGTAATAAATATGTCAATGGAAGGTTCATGAGAAGAATGAATCCCATGGTTAAGGTATAATTACGAATAATACCATGTGATTGAATCGCCGACATTAAACCGGAAGAGAACTGATATAGGATGGATAAGATTAAAATGTATCTGGAAAATTCAATAGTGTTTTCAGGAATATTGTCACCCAGCCATAAAGAAAGCACATAGGGCATCTCAATAAGTAATGGAATAGAGGTGATGGCAACAGCTAAAACGGACATTTTTGAAAGGGAAAAAGCAAATCGAAGCATTCTGTCATTATCATTCATTCCTACACTTTTCATTAGTTGCGGATTATAACTTTTTCGAAGAGTAGCGCTGAGATACATTAATAAACTGTTTATTTGGTTTGCGATACCGTATGCCGCATTAACAATAGTCCCTAAAAACAGATTGAGAATAATAGCTATACCTTGATTTCTCCCGGTCATGGCAAATGCACTGAATGTATTCCATCCAGCAAAACCAAACATCTCTTTGAAAGTCTTTTTATCAAAATGATTTTTGCAGGGATACATGTCTTTGTAACGCTTGCGAGTATAGACATATTTTATAAATGTGTTTAGAATGGCAATGGAAGCCATGCCGATACCATAGATAATCAATAAATCTCCAGCCATATAAGGCAATACCAATACGAGAGCCAATCGCAATAAGGAATCCAAAATGCTGATTATTGCGAATACGGCCATGTTCTCATAGGCATTCAGTTCTGCATCAAAAGGCACCGATAGAATCGTAAAGAAAGTACTGATAATAAGGAATTGGTATATCCATTCTGCGGCGGTGATGCGGTCCGGTTCTATATTGAGAAAACCATGGAATAGAAATGGAGTAAGTATTTCCAGGGCCACTACAATAACAATGCCGATTAATAAATGCAGTATGAGACTAACATTGTAAATCGTATTCAGTTTTTCTTCTCCATTCTTTTCGCCCATTGCTACTGACATGTAGCGTTGAGTAGAAATAGTCATGGCGGCGTTGATAAATGTCAGCATTGTAATTACGCCAGCCACCAATTGATACAAACCATAGTCGTTCTGCCCCAATGCTCGTAGCAATAAAGGCACCGTCCATAGGTTAACGAGCATCACGATCAAAATCTTAGCGTATAAGATGATCGTGTTGAGTATGATTTTATTCGTTGCGTTCATTATTATCAATATATCCAGATGTAATCGCAATGGTCAAACATACAAAATTAATGAAATAATATATCAGCACATGCGAGATCATTGTTAGAATCAATGTTATTGTGAGCAACATTGCCATTGACGGCGCATAAGAGGATTTGTTTCGAATGAGTTGTATCGTATATCGAAGGAGCGAGAGAAGCATGAGTACATAGAATGCAAATCCAATAAATCCAAAATCATACCACGCCTCTAAAAAATCATTATGAGCAGACAAATCTAAAGGAGAATCGTTCCATACCGCATTATTACCGTGCCCCAATATATATGGGAAAAACTCGGAATCTGAAATCATTTGCCATGTGGTGGCCCATACGTCAGTACGTCCGCTCCCTTCATCTTCTTGAATATTCATCAGTCGCTCAATGATTTCAGTGTATTCCGTTGAAGCTAAATAATAAAAGATGCCTCCTAAAACGCATAGTGCCAAGATGGTGTATATGAATATCCCTTTTTTCTGAGACCCAACTCGCCGATAGCAAATAAGATAAATAATCAATCCTGCAACTAGAGCGATTAGTCCACCACGTTTTAAGGATGAGAAGATAGCAACAGTAACTAATATAATAGAACTATATCGAATGATTTTGGAAGGATGGAGTAACACTAATGGTAGTAAAAACAAAGGATAATATGAAGAAATCAAATGACTTTCACTAATATTGTATATGCCCAAATACTGAATAAGCAAAAGAAGCATCATTACAAATGCTGTGAAAGCAATAGATTCTTTTTTATAGCCATATTTTTGTACAAAATAGTACGTGCAGTGCATTATGGACAATGGCATTAAGACATTAGTCAAATTGAAAATTAGTCCATTTAAATTGGATTTGTTATACAAAATAGTGATTAACGCAATCCACATGAATAACATCCAGACGAGTCTAAATAATCGTTTAGAGGTATTATACGCAGGACGTATATAATATAAGATTGCTCCAGGAATAGAAATCATAAATGTCGCTAAATAGGCATATCTATATACAGAACCTCCATTATCAGCGATGTCTCCATCGTTGAATAGCATAGCAATGCAGCCGCATAATGCTACAGCAATCATGCATAATTGAATATACCATTTATATGTTATTCTCCGGTTGCTCATTATTTTGTTTGCTATATATGTGTCTCGGAATGTATGCCGAGGGTATAACAATCAATCTAGTCTCTTCTGAACAAATCTCTTGTATATACTTTGTCTTGGACGTCGTCAAGGGAGGCGTCGTAACGGTTGGCGATGATGGCGTCGGAAAGGGATTTGAAACGGGTGAGGTCGTTCACAACGAGGCTGCCGAAAAACGTGGTGCCGTCGGTGAGAGTGGGTTCGTAGATAATCACCTGTGCGCCCTTGGCTTTCACGCGTTTCATGATGCCCTGAATAGACGACTGGCGGAAATTATCGCTGTTGGATTTCATCGTCAGGCGATAAACGCCAATCGTGCAAGGATGCTCCTCGGAGGCGTTGTATTGTCCGTTGTTGAAATAATCATAGTAGCCGGCTTTAGCCAGTACACGGTCGGCGATGAAATCCTTGCGTGTACGATTGGATTCCACAATTGCCTCAATGAGGTTCTCGGGCACGTCTTGGTAGTTGGCGAGGAGTTGCTTGGTGTCTTTGGGCAAGCAGTAACCACCGTAGCCGAACGAGGGGTTGTTGTAGTGCGTGCCGATACGCGGGTCAAGACACACGCCATCGATGATGGATTGTGTATCAAGACCTTTCATCTCGGCGTATGTGTCCAGTTCGTTGAAATAGCTGACGCGGAGGGCGAGGTAGGTGTTCGCAAAGAGTTTGACCGCCTCCGCCTCGGTGAGTCCCATGATACGGGTCTCGATATCCTCTTTGATGGCACCCTGTTTGAGCAGGGCAGCAAACTGTACAGCGGCTTGGGTAAGGCGTTCGTCGCCTATGACCGTTCCGACGATGATACGGGACGGGTAGAGGTTATCGTAGAGCGCTTTGGATTCGCGCAGGAACTCCGGCGAGAAGAGGATGTTGTCGCAGTTATATTTGCGGCGGACAGACTCGGTGTAGCCCACGGGAATAGTAGATTTGATAACCATAATTGCCTGCGGGTTCACGCGAAGCACGGTCTCAATGACATTCTCTACCGCGGAGGTGTCGAAATAATTGCGCTGGCTGTCATAATTGGTCGGTGCCGCAATAACAACGTATTCGGCATCTTTGTAAGCCGCCTCGGCATCGAGTGTGGCTGTGAGGTTGAGCGGTTTTTCAGCAAGGTATTTCTCGATATACTCGTCCTGAATAGGAGAACGGCGGTTGTTGATCATCTCCACTTTTTCGGGGATGATGTCCACAGCCGTTACTTCATTATGTTGTGCCAATAGGGTAGCGATGCTGAGTCCTACATATCCTGTTCCTGCAACTGCGATTCTCATATATGTTCTTCTACTCCGCGGAAATGGACATTGAGTTCGTGCAGGTGCTCCAGGAGTGTTCCGAGAGAGGTGCCTTCGGTCATTTTGGCAAAGGCGTTGACGTCTTTCGGGAAGCACTTGCCGCCATAGCCGAACTTGCCGTCCGGGCCGGGGACATAGGTATGGGTGTCGTTGATATAGCCGGACAGAAGCACGCCGGTATGAACCTTGCGCCAGTCGGCTCCCATTTTTTCGCAATACTCGCGACAGGCGTTGAAATACGTCACCTTGTATGCACCAAAGACGTTGTGCATGTATTTGGTCAGTTCCGCCTCAAGCGGCGTCATGACGGTGAATTTTTTGCCCACAAAAATCTTCGTCAGCAGGTCCTGCGCACCGGTGAAGACCATGGTCTGTTTGTTGAAATCCTCGATGAACGTACGCTCGGTGAGAAATTCAGGCATATAACAGACGTGGTGTTTCGTCTCGCGGGAGAGCAGTTCGCTGGTGCCCGGGAGAATAGTGGTACGCACAAAAACAGGTACGTCCGGCAGATTAGAGATCAACTCTTTCATGAGCGTCAGATCCTGTGTGCCGTCTTCCTCCGTGGGGACATGGATTTGCAGAAATGCGATGTCAATGCCGGATAAATCATCGTTATAGCCTTTGGGCGGATCGCTGATGAATAATTTGCACTCGGGATTGTTGTTCTCAAGCCAGTTTTTCAAAGCTCCGCCGACGAAGCCGCATCCAATAATTCCAACGTTAATCATATCTTGTTTTAGACAAATATTCAAAAAATCGTGCAAAGATACAACAATTTTTCCATATACGCAAGTGCGCGGGTACATTATTTTATAAAAAGTGCTGATTTGGCTGAAAAATATTGAAATAGTTTGCCTGTAGTTTTGCCGGATGAAAATGTTTTCGTAATTTTGCACGTTAATTCCGCCTTAATGGCGAATAGAGAACAAACGAATATTTTTAAAGAAATATAAATGATGAAAAATTTTAAGCTTTGGAATACGATTTGCGGCTGGGTGGCGTTTGCCATCGCTGCTGTGACGTATCTCCTGACGATTGAGCCGACCGCCTCGTTTTGGGATTGCGGCGAGTTCATCTCCAGCGCTTGGAAGTTGGATGTAGGCCATCCGCCCGGAGCGCCTTTTTTTATGTTAATGGGGCATTTCTTCAGTTTGTTTGCCAGTGATGCCAGCCATGTGGCGATGTGTGTGAATGCGCTGTCCGCGTTGGCAAGTGCGTTTACGATTCTGTTCCTGTTCTGGACGATTACGGCGCTGGCGAGGAAACTGGTTGTCAGCCATCAGTCATCAGCCGTCAGATATCAGATGGAGTTGTGGAAAGGCATCGGCATTCTCGGTGCAGGAATGGTGGGTGCATTGGCTTACACGTTCAGCGACACGTTCTGGTTCTCGGCTGTGGAAGGCGAGGTGTATGCGTCGTCGTCGCTGTTTACCGCTGTGGTGTTCTGGCTAATCCTCAAATGGGACGAGCAGGCAGATGAAGAAGGCAGCGACAAATGGCTGATTCTGATTGCTTATCTCATGGGATTGTCAATCGGCGTTCACCTGCTGAACCTGCTGACCATTCCGGCTATTGTGCTGGTATATTATTTCCGCAGATACAAGTTCTCGTGGAAGGGTGTGATCTATGCTTTTCTGGCTGCGTGCGCTATTCTGCTGGTAATCCTGTACGGCATCATACCCGGTTTCCCGACCTTGATCGGCTGGTTTGAGTTGCTGTTTGTGAATGTGTTCGGCTGTCCGTTCAATACGGGGCTGGCTGTATGCCTGGTACTGACGGCAGCGCTGCTGACATGGGCCATTGTGTTTACCCACAAGCGTGCAGAAGCAGAGAGCAATCAGCCGTCGGCTGTCAGCAATCAGCTGTGGCGATGGCTGAACACCGGTGTGCTGATGCTGACCGTCATTCTGATCGGCTACAGCAGTTATGCGGCTTTGGTCATCCGCTCCAATGCAGACACTCCGATGGACCAGAACAGTCCGGATAATGTGTTCTCGCTCAAATACTATCTGAACCGCGAACAGTATGGCGACCGTCCTTTGTTCTACGGGCAGACCTACAACGCGCCGGTAGAGTTGCGGATAGAGGGCAATATGTGCATTCCTGTAGAGAAACAAGGTCATGCGCAGTACGCTCCGGCTCCTCAAGTAGAGGGCGAGAAAGACCATTATGTCATCACCGGCTACAAGACGAGCTATAAATTCATGCCTCAGTTCTGCATGCTATTCCCGCGTATGTATTCATCGCAGGGCTCGCATGTACAGGCCTATAAAGAATGGGCGGATGTCAAGGGCAAGCGCGTCAAATACGACTACTGCGGCCAGCAGAAAACGGAGTACTGTCCGACGTTTGTGGAGAACATGCGTTTCTTCTTCCGCTATCAAGTCAATTTCATGTACTGGCGGTATTTCATGTGGAATTTCTCCGGTCGTCAGAATGACTTGCAGAGCTACGGCGATATTACCAAGGGCAACTGGATCACCGGTATTCCGTTCATCGACAATGCGATGCTGGGCGACCAGAGTCTGCTGCCGACCGAACTTAAGGAGAACAAAGGTCATAACGCTTATTACATGCTGCCGCTGCTGCTGGGCATCATCGGCATTGTATGGCAATGCAGTTATAAGGGCGAACGGCAAAAAGCGAATGGCGAAAGTAGCGGCGAAGGATGGAAGAGTTTTACACTGACGTTCCTGCTGTTCTTCCTCACCGGCCTGGCTATCGTAATCTATTTGAACCAGACGCCTTATCAGCCGCGTGAGCGTGACTATGCGTACGCAGGTTCGTTCTATGCCTTCTGTATCTGGATCGGCTTAGGCGTGTTAGGTATCATTGATTTTATCAATGAGCTGTCAGCCGTCAGACGTCAGAATTCAGCCACCAAGACTTCAATTGCGATTGCTATCTCTATCTTGTGCTTGGGTGTACCGGCATTGATGGCCCAGCAGAACTGGGACGACCATGACCGTTCGAACAGATACTCATGCCGTGATTTCGGAGCCAACTATTTGAAGTCGTGCGAGGATGAGGCCATCTTGTTCTCCAACGGCGATAATGACACCTTCCCGTTGTGGTACAACCAAGAAGTGGAGGAAGTGGGCACTGACAAACGTGTGTGCAACCTGAGTTATCTGCAGACCGACTGGTACATCAGTCAGATGAAACGGCCCTACTATGAGTCGAAGGCTTTGCCGATTTCGTGGGAGTACAAGGATTTCATGCCCGGCAAGAACGAGATTGCGCGCGTGGATAACCGTCTGGGACAACCGATCAGCGTAGAGAAAGCCTTCAATTTCCTGCGTTCGGATGATCCGCGTACCAAGACGCGCGAAGGCGACAACTACCTGCCATCCGACCAATTGTATGTGGAAATGCCGGACGGACAGCAGATGCTGTTCAAGAAAAAACGCATGTACACCCGCTCGGAGATGATGATCATGGAGATGATCGAGCAGAATGATTTCCAACGCCCGATGTATTTCTGCGCAACAGTGGGCAACGACTACTATCTGGGGCTTGAGCCGTGGATGGAGTTGACGGGCTTGACCTATCAGATCATGCCGACCCGCAGTGCAGACGGCCAGCCGCGCGTGAACAGCGAGAAGATGTATGACAATATGCTTCATAAGTTTGCTTACGGCAACATGAACCTGCCGGGCATCTATATCGATGAGAACCTCATGCGCATGTGCCGCACTCACCGAATGATGTTCGCCCAGTTGGCAGAACAACTCATCCGCGAACATCAGAACGAAAAGGCAGTGGAGGTTTTGGATTTTGCCGAGGAGCAGTTGCCGGGCTATAATGTGCCGTATGACTATACATCCGCCTCGATGGCCTCGATGTATTACCTGCTCGGCGAGGACGAGAAGGCTGATGCCATCATGGATCAAGTGGCACAAGGCTGCGTCGAGTATCTGCGTTTTGCACGTTCGCTGAGCAAGAGCCGCCGTGCATCCATGGATCAGACAACCGGTCGCGAAGCCGCTATATTGAGCTATGTGCTGCAGACCTGCGAACGCAACGGCGCCAATGAGATTGTGGACAAATATTATAATGACTACGCAACATATGTTAACCGTTAATAAAATTCCTGTCTTGCTGCTGACGGGTTATCTGGGCAGCGGCAAGACAACCCTTTTGAATAGAATCCTTACCAACAACCGCGGAATCCGCTTCGCCGTAATCGTCAATGATATCGGCGAGGTGAATATTGATGCATCGCTGATCCAGCAGGGCGGAGTAGTGAGCCAGCAGAATGACAGTCTGGTGGCATTGCAGAACGGCTGTATCTGCTGCACGCTGCAAACCGATCTCATCAACCAGTTGCATGATCTGGCGGCGCAAAAAGCGTATGACTACATCGTGATTGAGGCTTCCGGTATCTGTGAGCCGGCCCCTATAGCCCAGACACTTTGTTCGTACGCACAAATGGTTCCTCAGTATGCCCAAGACGGTCTGCCTGTGCTGGATTGCATCTGCTCGGTAGTGGATGCGCTGCGTCTGCGTGACGAGTTCGGCAACGGCGACAAACTGGGCCATGTGACCAAGGAAGAGGATCTGGCAGCACTGGTGACTGAGCAGATTGAGTTCTGCAATATTATTCTGCTTAACAAGGCTGCAGAAGTCAGCGAAGGCGAGCTGGAGCATGTCAAGGCTATTATTCGCGCCATTCAGCCGACCGCTGAAATTATTGAGACGAACTACTGCGACGTAGATTTTGACAAGATACTGAACACCGGTTTGTTTGATTTCGACCGTACGGCTACATCAGCTGCATGGATTCAGGAAGTGGAAGACGCAAGTCATCACCATGATCATGACGATGACGATGATGATGACGACGAGCATGGAGATCATGATGAGCATGACGAGCATGATGAACATGAGCATCACCACGGGCATCATCACCATGACCATGAGCATGGCGAGCATGACCATTTGGCGGAATACGACATTGAGACGTTTGTCTATTATGCGCGCCGTCCGTTTGACCTCGGGCTGTTTGACGAGTTTGTAGCGGCTCACTGGCCGAAGAACGTAATCCGCTGCAAAGGTATGTGCTATTTTGCAGAGGAGTACGACATGTGCTATCTGTTTGAGCAAGCCGGACGTCAGTTCAATCTGCGCAAAGCAGGTGAGTGGTTCGCCACGATGCCCAAAGAGGAACTGATGCAACTGATGGCACAGGACAAACAACTTCAGCATGATTGGGATGAGCAGTACGGCGACCGGATGCAGAAACTCGTATTTATCGGTCAGCATCTGGACAAAAAAGCCATAACGGACGCATTAGACGCTTGTTTGCAATGAAACGTATAAATAACCCTTGGACCATTCTGCCGGAATACAACTGCTACGGCTGTTGTCCGACCAATCCGATAGGCACACAGATGCGTTTTTTTGAGGACGGCGATGATATCGTCTCGTTCTGGCGTCCGACGCAGAATCACCAATCGTGGATCAATACACTGCACGGCGGTATTCAGGCTGTGCTGCTGGATGAAGTGTGCGGATGGGTGGTGTTTCATAAGCTGAAGACAGCCGGTGTGACTGCCAAGATGGAGATGCGCTACCACAAGCCCGTTTCCACATTGCAGGATCACATACGCCTGCGCGCGTACCTTAAAGAAATGAGGCGGAACATAGCTATTGTGCAAGGAGAGATTTATAAAGGCGAAGGGACGAGCGGCGAATGGCGACAAGAGGATTTGCTTTGCGAATGCATCTGCACCTATTTTACCTTCCCGCAAGATAAAGCCAAAGCAGAAATGGGTTATTTGCCGTCCACTACGGATGAGCGTGATTACACGTGGGAAGAGGCTGTCAACCTGTAGCCGGATACAATATTGGCCGATGTAGATCCGATATTGATCCGATATTGATCCGATATTGACCCGATATGCCTCCGATAAAACCCCGATATTGACCCGAGGTTGGTTCAATAACGGAGTGAGAGAATTTTATGGCTCTGTTCAGTCTTTGATTTTGCGGATGAGCGTAAGGCCATCGCGCAACGGGAGGATGACTTGCTCAAAGCGGTTGTCCTCTCTCAGTTTATCATTGAAAGCGCGGAGTCCGAGCGTTTGTTTGTCGCGGTCGTATGCCGGATCAATAATATGTCCGTCCCACAATGTGTTGTCCGCCAGAATAAATCCGCCGACAGGCACAAGAGGCGCGACGAGATCAAGGTATGCGGAGTATTCGCGTTTGTCGGCATCAATGAAAACAAGGGAATATTGGTGATTGGTGACCGGTGATTGATGATCGGTTGAAAGTAGTTTCTTGGCATCGCCGATGAGGAGCGTGATTTTGGCGCCGAGAGGGGAAAGGGACAGATTGCGGCGAATGGTATCCTCCAGTTCATCGTTATGCTCGATGGTTATGAGACGTCCGTCTTCCGGCATCCCTTCCGCCAGGCAAAGTGCGCTATAGCCGGTGAATGTGCCGAGTTCGAGAATACGCTGCGGACGAATCATGTGGCTGAGCATAGAAAGCACTCTTCCCTGCACATGCCCGGATAACATGTGCGGATTTAATATATGTACGTGCGTGTCGCGTGTGATGGCCTGCAAATAGTCCGGTTCCCGGGTAGAACAGGCCGCTATGTATTCTTCAAGTGTCATTTGGTAAGGAAATTTTGCTGCAAAATTACAAAATTATTTGCACATGTGCAAAAAAAGTATTAACTTTGCAGTCAAAATAGTAACAAGTATGCGTAAACGCGTCTTTAAAATAACGAATTACGAATTTTTATTAGCATTCTTGCTATGCCTCCTGACTCCGATGTTGCGTGCGGAGGTTCAGATAACCAATGCCGGCGGATGGTATGAGAGTGCATATGTAGAATGGGCTCCCGTGAGCGGGGTCATAGAATACGAAGTATCCGTAATCCATTGGATAGACGGTGTGGAAGGCGGAGCGGCAGAGAGTTGGGTTATAGATGAGCAACTAATCCGTTCGTACGGTTCGTATTTCCGAGCAGATGCATTGGGACTAAAATCAGGAACCTACCAGTTATTGATTTTTCCAAAGGCCACAGATGAGCCGGGAATGGCGTCAGGTGTGCCTCCTTTGGCAACTACAGATATGTTGACGGTCAAGGCTTACGACCGCAACGGCTTTGCCCATTTCAACTATCCGCAGGGTGTGGGAGCTTACAAGAATGACGGTACGCTGAAAGACGGTGCCAAAGTGCTGTATATCCATGCGGGCAACGCCAAGACGGTTGAGATGGATGTAACGGTAGATAAGAAAGGCACAAAACGTCATTGCGTTGGTTTGCAGCATATTATCTCCGCTTATGAGAAAGGTTATGCCGCCACTCCGCTGGATATACGTTTGATCGGTACGCTGGATTCCATGTATGTAGATTCGATAGGCAGCAAGGAAGAAGGTCTGCAGATCAAAGGCAACAAGGATATGGTGCTGGATATCACTTTAGAGGGAGTAGGCAATGACGCCGTGCTGCGGGGAATAGGCATTCTGGTTCGCGGCGCAGCCAGCGTGGAGTTGCGAAATTTTGCAGTCATGAGCGCTATGGATGATTGCATATCGCTGGATACCAACAATGACCATATCTGGGTACATCATATAGATGGTTTTTACAGCAAGCCCGGAAAAGACAAAGACCAAGCGAAAGGTGACGGTACGATTGACGTGAAGAGCAATTCGAAGCACGTGACGGTCAGCTATAACCACTTCTGGGACACCGGCAAATCGGCCATGTGCGGAATGAAGAGCGAGTCAGGCCCCAACTATATCACGTACCACCACAACTGGTTTGACCACTCGGATTCGCGTCATCCGCGTCTGCGTACGATGAGCGTGCATATCTACAATAACTATTTTGACGGAATAGCCAAATACGGCGTAGGCGCAACGTACGGCGCCAGCGGATTTGTGGAGAACAACTATTTCCGTAATTGCTCGCACCCGATGCTGATCTCGATGCAAGGTACCGACACCAAGAATGGAGCGGACGAGAAGGATTCACCCACTTTCTCAAAAGAGGACGGCGGTATTCTCAAGGCTTACAACAATGTGTTTACAGGCTCTAAGACGCCGGTTTATTACAATGCAGAGACCAATCCTGAGCATTTTGACGCCTATCCGGCACAGACGCGTGACGAAAAAGTGCCAGAGACAGTGAAAACCAAACAAGGCGGACACACGTATGATAATTTTGATACCAATCCGGAATTGATGCCGGCGATTACTCCCGATGCCGCGGAGGATGTGCCCGCTATTGTTACAGGGGAGTGGGGAGCCGGACGTATGCAGCATGGCGATGTGCGTTTTGAGTTTGCTTCGTCAGACGACACCAGTTATGAGAAAAACAATGCTCTTGCCAATCTGATTGTCAATTATCAGTCAGCGCTGAAAGGTATTCAAGGCGAGGATATGCCTGCTCCACAAGCAATCGAGGCGGTGCGTGAAGACAAAGATCTGCGCTATGACGGTCAGACGATATACAACCCTGCGGGCAAGGTAATACGGGTTTATGCCATCAATGGTGCGTGCCTCGGCTCAACGAACAGCACCATGATAGGCATCGAATACCTGCCGAGCGGAATGTATGTGGTTGTCAGCAAAGACGGCAGCCTGAAAATTAAGAAATAATCTAATCACAACAAAATATTCAAAATTTTAACAAGATATGGAAAAGATTGACGAATTGGATCGTAAGATTCTGAAAATCATTACCCAGAACGCGCGAATCCCGTTCAAAGATGTAGCAGAAGAATGCGGTGTCAGCCGCGCAGCCGTGCATCAGCGTGTACAGAAAATGTTCGACAACGGCGTGATTACCGGTTCGAGTTATCATGTGCAACCCAAATCGCTTGGCTATCAGCTTTGCGTATATATCGGTATCACAATGGAGAAAGCCTCGATGTACAATCAGGTAATTGCAGCGCTGCAGAAAATTCCCGAAGTGGTGGAAGCACAATATACGCTGGGCGCATTCGGCATTCTGATTAAAGTGTTTGCTCATGACAACGAGCACCTGCTGAATCTCCTGAATACCAAGATTCAGGCCATTCCGGGTGTTGCGGATACCACTACTCTTACCGCGCTATCGCAGCCGATTTACAGACAGCTGCCGATAGAGATCAATAATCAATAATCCGTAGTTGATATCATGGAGAGAGTAATTAGCGGCATACGTCCTACGGGCAATCTGCATCTGGGAAATTATTTCGGAGCAGTGAAGAGTTTTGTGAAGATGCAGGACGAGTATGATTGCATGTTCTTCATAGCCGATTGGCACTCGCTGACCACGCATCCTACGCCTGAGAATATCCGCAATTCCGTGAAGACCATTCTGAGCGAATATCTGGCCTGCGGCATTGATCCGGAGAAAGCACCTATTTACGTGCAAAGCGATGTGAAACAGGTATTGGAACTGTATCTGTATCTGAATATGAATGCCTATTTAGGCGAGTTGGAACGTGTGACTTCGTTCAAAGAGAAAGTGCGCAAACAACCGGATAACGTGAATGCCGGATTGCTGACCTATCCATGCCTGATGGCCGCGGATATTCTGATGCACAAGGCAGACAAAGTGCCGGTAGGCAAAGACCAGGAGCAGAATATGGAGATGGCCCGTCTTTTTGCACGGCGGTTCAACCGTATTTATAACGTCGAGTATTTCAAGGAGCCGGCATCGTTCCATTTTGCGGACAAAGCCGTGAAAGTGCCGGGACTGGACGGCTCGGGCAAGATGGGCAAATCCGAAGGCAACTGCCTCTATTTGTGTGATGACGAAAAGACGGTGACCAAGAAAATCATGCGCGCTGTAACTGATCAGGGACCAACGCAACTCAACCAGGAGAAGCCTGAAGTGATTCAAAACCTGTTCCTGCTCTGCGAACTGCTGAGCGGCAAAGAGGCGGCGGATTATTACAACGACCAGTACAACAACATGCAGATCCGCTATGGCGACATGAAAAAGCAGATGGCTGCCGACGCCAACAAACTGTTGGGACCGATCCGCGAACGTATTCAGGCTTTTTCGTCGGATGACGCTTATCTTGAGCGAGTAATGCGTCAGGGAGCAGAGGCGGCATCGGCACGTGCGGAAAAAACGATAGAAGAGGTACGTGAGATTATCGGTTTCCGTAAAATCTGATTGTCTCACCAAGCGCAAATGGCAAAACCAAACTACATAGTGGCAGTGTTGCTCATAGCATGCCTGTGCGGCTGCGGAGTGAACAAGATACCGATGGATGATGCTTATCATATCCCATCGGCAGTAACTGTAGCTGAAACGACAACCACGCCGAGTACTCCGGATAGTTCTCCCAAAGAACCTCAGCCTGTAATAGAGTACACGAATGTGCAGGACACCACCGTCACTGTAGTCATCAAACGCAAATGAGTCGCCTAAGATACATATTATTGCTTTCTTTGCTTGCAGTAAAAGCAGGAATGGTATATCCGCAGGATTTCGTCCGTATGGGCGAACGCACTATACTTGGTTCCGCGCGCTATGTAGGTATGTCCGGCGCGATGACAGCAATAGGAGGTGATCCTTCCGCTTCGATGGACAATCCTGCAGGTTTGGGATTGTACCGCAGACCGGAGGCGATGGTCTCGTTTGATTACGCATGGGACAGAACCCGGCAAAACCAGATCGCAACTTCTTCTGTCAGAACAAACCGTTTTGCCCCGACCCAGGCATCGCTGGTCATCACAGTAGGCCCATTCGATAGCAGTGAGCAAGGAATGGTATTCAGCAATTTCATGATTTCCTACCGCCGTCTGCATTCCTACTATCGCGGTTGGTACGGGATTGGCGGAAATGACGCTTCGCTGGGAGCGTTACTGGCCACAACAGGAGTGAACTTAGGCATAGATTATTGCGCCGACGCGCTAAATCAATCCAACGATTTAAGTTTATCCGAACGTGGTACGGTAAATGAGTTTTCCGCAGACTGGGCGGTGAATATCGGCAACTGCTGGTATGTAGGCGCCGGGTTGCATGTACAGTCGTATTCATTGAGTGCGGATGCCGTTTATGCAGAGAAATTCAATTATTGGAATGCGCAAGGAAAGCAATTCTACAATGAGAACACTACATGGCTGAATTATTCCGGGGCAGGGTGTAATCTTGCGGTAGGTATGATTTGCCGTCCCGTGTCGTGGATCAGGTTGGGAATCTCATTGCAAACACCTACGCTTGGCTCGCTGAATATCTATTCCCGAGGTACATTGTGGGCGCAAACCGATACGTTAGGATCGAGTGCCGCTGCTGATCTGGTGACCCCGGTCAACAATTTTCACATGCCATTGCGAGTCAGCTCATCTGTGGCCTTTCAATGCGGCTATTACGGAATGTTAGCACTGCAATATGATTTCTGTCACCAACCCAAGGAACGGGATGTCCATACTTTGCGTGCCGGATTAGAGGTAGTGCCGGTTCCCGGATTGTATATCAATGCCGGCTATGCATACGAGAGCACATTTAATAAGAACGACGCCATGGTGTCTGTCGATCCCGTATTAGACCGCCAAGATACGTATTATCAGCGTTTGCGATTTACCCAGTACGCCAGTGCTGCCATCGGTTATCGCGGCAGGTATGTAATAGTGCAGGCAGCATATCAATACCGCTGGCAGGGCATCAATCTGCATGCACATGAGAATGCCCAGCCCTATACGATGAATACTGATACGCACCGTCTTGTGGTGACTTTCGGCTGGCACAGAGGATGGTAAAAAATATACCGCGTCCACACAACCAATAAGAACCGGAAAACTCAACAAAATTATCAAACCGAGTGCAATGTTTGACTGATGGCGTGCCGATACTCTACGCCGTGACCCTTGCAAAAGGCAGCGATGAGGTGGTCGGATTACAAAGGAAAAAGCAACACTCAAATCCTATTCTCAGGAGTTTTCTCGAGTAAAAAAAGTTGTGTGGGCGCTTTTTTTATGCCCAAATGTTTGCATATGTGCAAAAAAAGCAGTAACTTTGTAGCCGATTTTGTAGAAAATTAAAAAAATAAAATATTATGGCAAAGAAAAATCAAGAATTTGCAAAACAAGACGAGCGTCTGGAAGAAGTGAATGAGACCTTGACAGGCGCAGGTAAATGGATTGAAGACAACGCGAACCTGATCAGTTGGTGTGTTGCCGGAATCGCTATCGTTGTGATGGGCGTAATTGCTCTCAACCAGTATGTATTCAAACCAAAAGCGCTTGAGGCAAGCAACGAAAACGCTAAAGCCGTTGTATATTTCATGGCAGGCGATTTTGAGAAAGCGCTGAACGGAGACGACGCGGAGTGCATCGGATTCGAGGCGATTGCTAATGAGTACAAGCATTATCAGCAGGGAGAACTGGCTGCGCTGTATGCCGGTATCTGCTATTTTGAGAAAGGCGAGTATGAAGAGGCTGCCAAATATCTGAAGAAGTTCTCGGCAGATGACCTGAATATAGATCCGGCTGCAAGCCAGTTGCTGGGCGATGCGTATGTAGAGTTGCAGGAATATGCCAAGGCTGCTAAAGCATTTGAAGCGGCTGCCAAATCCGGCAATGATATCATTGCGCCGATGAGTCTCAAAAAAGCAGGTATCGTATATTTGCATGAGGGCAAGAAAGCTCAGGCCAAACACGCATTTGAAACCATCAAATCTGATTATCCGGCTTCCAATGAAGCACAAGATATTGACAAATATATTGCAATAGCACAATAATCATGACAACTGATTTGTCGAAATACGATGCTAATCAATTGCCTAGCGCTGATGTCCTCGGGCGTCAGCGCTATGCTATTGTGGTAGCGGATTGGAACAGCGAGATTACCTATGCTATGGCACAAGGAGCCATAGATACACTGATCAAACACGGTGTGCATGAGGATGATATTGATGTTTGTCATGTGCCCGGTACGGTAGAGCTGACCTATGCTGCTGCGCGAATGATACGTGAGGAAGCGCGCTTGAGTGCTGTGATAATCATTGGTTGCGTCATTCAAGGCGACACTCCGCATTTTGATTATGTATGCCAATCGGTAACGCAAGGAATGACGGCATTAAATGTGCAGGCCAAGGTTCCGGTAATTTTCTCCGTACTCACAACGCTAAACAAGCAACAGGCTCTTGACCGTTGCGGCGGCAAACTGGGAAATAAAGGTATAGAGGGAGCCTACACTGCAATCCGCATGGCAAATTTGTAAGCATAGAGGAATGGCCAAGGTCTATAAATTCGGCGGTGCTTCAGTGCGTGACGCAGAGGGCGTACGTAATCTGGAGAGAATTGTCCGTGCTGCGGATAGCGACCTTGTAGTCGTAGTCTCCGCAATGGGCAAAACCACGAATGCACTGGAGCGCGTGGTAGAGGCTCTGGCTGCAGGGCAGGAAGACAAAGCGCTTTCTCAATGGGTGGATATTATCGACTACCACGTGGCTATAATGAAAGCCCTTGGTTTGCAACCCGGGGTAGATGTGCGGCTGCAAGGCGAAATTCCTTATGATCCGCAGCAGTCTTTTGACGAGAACTACGATCAGGTTGTATCACTTGGCGAGATTATGTCCACCCAGATAGTTGCCGTCTATCTGTTGAAACAAGGCTGTCCGGTAGAGTGGTGGAATATGCCTAAACTGCTTCGTACTGATGATACATGGCGCGAGGCAAAGGTAGATGATGAAGCAAGCCGCGCAATCATTCGCGCCGGATGGGACAGACCGCAAAGACCCCGCATTGTAGTAGCGCAAGGTTTTATAGGCGGGACTGCTGACGGCAGGCGTACTACGCTTGGCCGCGAAGGATCGGACTATACCGCTGCACTGATGGCTAACTATCTGGATGCAGAAAGCGTGACGATCTGGAAAGATGTTCCAGGAATACTGAATGCAGACCCGCGTATTGAACCCGAGACTATCCTGATTCCCTCACTCAGATATCAGGATGCGGTAGAATTGAGTTATTCGGGCGCACAGGTAATCCATCCGAAAACCATCCGGCCTCTGGAGAACAAACATATCCCATTGTATGTCAAACCTTTCAGTGAACCGGAAGCCGCCGGTTCTTGTATCTCGGCAGAAGCATGCGGCCCGATCAATGTGCCGGTATATATATGGAGGAAGAATCAGATATTGATTACTATGCGCGCCAAGGATTTTGCTTTTGTGCTGGAAGAGAGTCTGAGCGAGATTTTCGACATTATTCATCGTCACCGTCTCAAGGTTTCGCTCATCCAGTCATCCGCGGTAACAATCTCCGTTTGTGTGGATAACACACGTTTTGTGGCGGATGCCATTGCTGCATTGAATGTGCATTTCAACGTAACTTATAATGAAAACCTGTCGCTCCTGACTATCCGAGGCACAACACCGGAGATATTGGAACAAGCTAAGGCCGGGCGTACGATTATGCTCAGCCAGACTACCCGCCGTACAGCGCGATTGGTGGTCAAAGAATGAAACACAACCATTAATACCATAGAAATGAACAACACATTACAACAGCATCTGACGTTGGCCTATTGGCGTGAATTGGGACTATCGTTTCTGCGTGCCATGGGGACGATGAAGTTCTGGCGTGAATTGCTAATGATGACAGCCGGAATGATGCTTGGCGCAGCTGCAGTTTACTATTTCCTGATGCCGAGCCATCTGGTTGTCGGGTCAATCTCAGGTCTCTCGATTGTTATCAACACAGCGTTAGGCGGAAATGCCGACACTCTCTCTTATTGGGTAATGGGCATCAATGCCTTCTTGCTTGTACTGGCATTTATTCTGATCGGCAACGAGTTCGGTGCTAAAACCGTTTATACGGCAATGATTCTTGGTCCGCTGATTCAGGTATGGGATCGTATTTATCCTTATACCTATTTGACGCACAAAGTAATTGATGCACCGGAAATCCTTGCGCAACTGCAAGCGGGTATGACAGTGATGGATTCTCACGGCAATCCGTATCTGCTCAGCCGATCGGGAGAAGTGATGGAAAAAGTACGTGATACGGTGATGGGAGGAGGCCTGGGATTAGGCGATGTATGGTTCGACCTGCTTTGTTTCGTTCTTTTGCTGAGTGCTTGTCAGGCGGTCATGTTCCGTATCAATGCCTCTACCGGAGGGCTGGATATCCTTGGCAAGATTGTAAATAAATACGCCCATATGGATATCGGTACGTCGGTGGCCGTAGCAGGAGCTATCATCTGTTGCTCGGCTTTTTTGATCAACGATTTCCGAATGGTAATGATAGGCATGATTGGTACGTGGATTAACGGATTGGTGATAGATTTCTTTACCGCAGCGCTTAACAAACGCAAGCGTGTATGTATCATATCCGACGAACCGGAACGTCTGCGCGCGTATATCGTAGATACGCTCGTGCGCGGGTGTTCCTTATATAAAGTAACCGGCGGGTACAGCGGAGAGGAGCATGTCGAAATCCAGACTCTTCTCACACAAGATGAGTTTGCTGCGGTGATGGCGTATATCCGTAATAATAAGATTCACGCCTTCATTACTGCCGGCAACTGCTCAGAGGTATATGGCTTATGGGTGCGCCATCGCAAGAAAAACGGAAAGGTTGAGGCTCTTTCCGATGAAGAGTAGAGCGCAGACCTTGCGCAGACCTTACGCAGACCCTAATTGGCAAAAACAAACATTTAACATAAATATCAATAATATGAAACCAACATTATTTATTTTGGCAGCCGGTATGGGCAGCCGTTACGGGGGGCTGAAGCAAATGGACGGCCTCGGTCCTAATGGGGAAGCTATTCTTGATTACAGCGTGTACGATGCTTTACGTGCAGGTTTCGGAAAGATAGTCTTTGTCATCCGCAAAGATTTCGAGGATGATTTCCGCCGTGTGGTTCTCAGTAAATACGCAGGAAAAGTGCAATGCGAAGTATGTTTCCAGTCGGTGGATAAAGTACCAGAAGGATGCACCTATAATCCGGAGCGCAGCAAACCATGGGGAACCAATCATGCCGTGCTCATGGGCAAGGATCTGATTCATGAGCCGTTTGGCGTCATCAACGCCGACGATTTCTATGGCCGCGAGTCGTTCCAAGTGCTGGCAGACTACCTCAAATCGGTTGAAGGAACAGAGGGTCAATACTGTATGGTTGGCTATCGCGTTTGCAATACACTGAGTGAAAACGGATCGGTGAGCCGCGGTGTCTGTGTCGCAGACAAGGATGGTTTCCTGACAGACGTGGTGGAGCGAACCAAGATTGAGGAAAAGAACGGTACGATTGTCTTTACTGAGAACGATGTGGACACTCCGCTTGAGCCGAACACTCCTGTTTCCATGAATATGTGGGGATTCACCCCTGAATACTTCCAGTATTCGGAGGAAGGATTCCGTGCTTTCCTTGCAGCGAAAGGTCAGGAACTCAAATCCGAGTTCTATATCCCGACTCTTGTCAACGACCTTATCGTAGCAGGCAAGGCTACATGCAAAGTGCTGGATACGCCGAGCAAGTGGTTTGGCGTTACTTATAGCGAGGATCGCCCGCAGGTGGTCATGAAAATCAATCAGTTGGTTAAAGAGGGTGTTTACCCTGCTAAATTATTTTAATATGGCACGTATTCTTGTTACCGGAGGTACCGGATATATCGGCTCGCATACTACGGTCGAATTGATGCAACAGGGTTACGATGTAACAATCGTTGACAACTTAAGCAATTCTTCCATTGATGTGATTGACGGAATAGCAGCAATCGTAGGCCGTCGTCCTGAGTTCGCAAATATCGATTGTGGCAATTATGTAGATCTGGATAATGTATTCAAAACATATTCCGATATTGTGGGG
The DNA here is from genome assembly GCA_017478725.1 of Paludibacteraceae bacterium. Classification (GTDB taxonomy): domain Bacteria; phylum Bacteroidota; class Bacteroidia; order Bacteroidales; family Paludibacteraceae; genus Colicola. The sequence goes on along the minus strand of JAFVDD010000012.1, from coordinate 50,333 downwards.
GTTATCCATTTTGCTGCCAGCAAGGCTGTCGGCGAGTCCGTGGAAAAACCGTTGCTGTACTACCGCAATAATATCGGCAGCCTTGTCACGTTGCTGGAGGTTATGGCAGAGCATGATGTCAGCAATATTGTGTTCTCTTCCAGTTGCACTGTTTATGGCCAGCCGGATGCCCGGCATTTGCCTGTGGATGAGACCGCTCCTATTCAGAAAGCACTGTCGCCGTATGGCAATACCAAACAGATCAACGAGGAGATTATCTGCGACCAGGCTCATGCCAATTCTGATCTGCATGCCACGATTCTTCGTTATTTCAATCCGATTGGAGCGCATCCGTCTGCGCTGATTGGAGAGTTGCCGAACGGCGTGCCGCAAAACCTGCTGCCGTTTATTACCCAGACGGCTGCAGGATTGCGCCAGGAACTCAAAGTGTTCGGCAATGACTATAACACTCCTGACGGCTCATGTATCCGCGATTATATATACGTGGTGGATTTGGCAAAAGCGCATGTAAAAGCTATAGAGCGGATGCTCAATAGCAAGGATCGGGACCAGGTAGAGGTGTTCAACCTTGGTACCGGCAACGGTCTGAGCGTTCTTACACTTATCAATGAATTCGAAGCGGCTACAGGTATTAAGATTCCTTATTCCATCGTTGGCCGCAGAGAAGGAGATATAGAGCAAGTGTGGGCACAGCCAAGAAAAGCGAATACGGTACTTGGATGGAAAGCTGACACTCCTATCCGCGAAGTGCTCGCCAGCGCGTGGAAATGGGAGAAACATATCCGTAATATCAAATAATGATGACGCTATATCCACTCAAATTCAAGGCACAACTCCTTCATAAAATTTGGGGAGGGCATACCATAGCCGGTTGGTACGATTTCGTGCCGGCCGACTATGAGAATGTGGGTGAAGCGTGGGTGTTGTCGGATATTGAGAAATTTCCGACAGAGGTGGTTAACGGCTCGCTTGCCGGTGATACGCTGCAAGATTTACTGGAGGTGTATATGGATGAACTGGTAGGTGGCAAGGTCTATGAAGTTTTCGGAAATCATTTTCCGCTGCTGCTCAAGTTTATTGACTGCGTGGAGGATTTGTCCATACAGGTGCATCCGGATGATGATTATGCTTTGGAGAACGAGAATTCTTTAGGCAAAACGGAAATGTGGTACGTTCTTCCCTCATCTCCCGAAGCGGCAGTTTATCTCGGATGGAATCAGGAGGTTAACCCTTCGCTCATTCATGCAGCTATCCAGGACGGTACCCTGACGCAATACATGTGCCGTCATGCGGTGAGTGAAGGAGATGTGGTTTTTATTCCGGCCGGAACAGTACATACAACGCTCAAAAACACGATTGTAGCAGAGATTCAGGAGAATTCGGATTTGACTTATCGGCTGTATGACTACAACCGTGTCGGCAATGATGGTCTCAAACGTCCGCTGCAGTTGGACAAAGCGCTGGATGTGCTGAATTTCTCCCCTGAAACGGAAGCATCGGTTGCGCATCCGCTCCCGGATAAAAAAGGTATCACCAATCTCGCCAGAAACACCTATTTTACGACTAACCGTCTCACGCTCAATCAGCCTGTACAGCGCGATTATGCTCTTCTGGATTCATTCGTCGCGTATATGTGCCTTAAAGGAGAATGTGTTATTACGGCTCTTGATAGTGACCACCCGGATCAATCCGTGCAAATCCGCCAAGGCGAAGCTGTTTTGATACCTGCATCGCTGAATGATATCCGTCTGGCACCCTTGTGCGAGAGTGAGTTGCTGGAGGTGTATGTGGAAATATAGCATTCCAGCAGCACGGAATTTCCGAAAGCGGGAAGCGGAATATATGGAAACAAAGCAATAAAAAAGAGAGACAGGCAAACAGTCTCTCTTTTTTATTGGAAAAAACTGAAATGCACGCTTCCGTACTGGCGTGTTTCAATATGCCTTGGGTGAGTTGAGAAATCTACATCTTTGCCATGCTCAATCACTAGCCATCCGCCTTCTTTCAGTGCCGTATGGTCAAGGATTGTATCGGCAAGGGTAGGGAGTTGTTCCAATGCATACGGCGGATCTGCAAAGATTAAGTCGTATTTGGTGTGGCAGGCAGCAAGGAATTTGAACACATCGCCTCTGATCAGGTTCAGGTTATGTATGCCGAGTTGTTTGCAGCAGCTGATAATCCAGTTTTGCTGTACGTGAGCCAACTCAACAGCGGTTACTTCTCTGGCTCCGCGGCTGACGCATTCAATACCGATGCTGCCTGTTCCGGCAAATAAATCCAGTACGTCAATACCCTCCAGATATATACGGTTGTTGAGCAGATTAAACAAACTCTCCTTGGCAAAGTCGGTGGTAGGCCTTGCTGTGATATTTTTAGGGGGCGACAACCGCCGCCCCCTGTATTTGCCACTAATTATTCGCATTTGTCAAAATAAACTGTCTGCTTATTCCCAGTTTCCTGCAAAGTTGTTCGGAGCATAGATATCGCCCACTTTCAAACCGGTATAGTGGTCCAGTTTCTTCTCGCGGTCAATCAGGTTGACCAACTCTTGCTTGTTCAGATCACCCAGGTAACTCTCAAAGGGTGCGCGGGCTTCAAACAGCGGAACACGGATGCCCTGGCTTGTTTTGTAATCGTTGTTTACCTCCAGCTCATATTGTTTGCCTTCGCTGTAAGGAATATAGGTGATATTTTCAATATTCTCCGGAGTATATTCTCCTTTGTAAAGCGATTGAAGCATGTTCAGCTCAATCGTATCACGGCGGAAGCCCTGCAGGTTGTTTTTCTTGATTTCGGCATCATTCTCCCAAATGTAGGCATAGAGAGCGTCGTTGTTCTCGAAACTGAGTTTTTTGTTCTTCAATGCTTTTCTCTTGGCTGTCTCAATAATCTTCACGGCTTTGTTCTCGGTCAAACCTGCCTCCAGTTGTTTGTCTGTCAGGCTGCCTTCCTTAAGCAACTCTTTTTTCGGAGCTGTTTTCAGGAAATTAATCAGTGTGTCATAACTGGCAGTGAAACGGCCGTTTTGGTGGTGGAACTCAACCTCTGCGGTACGCAGATCAACCAGATTTTTGATTACTCCGACCTCGCGCTGGGCACGGGTGTCTTCAAACTGAATAGGTGTTACTACGCTCATGACGCAAAAGTAAGCCATCAGGCAGACTGCTACGCTGAGCACACAGATCGTAAGTACTTTGGATGCTTTCATTATAGGTTAAATTTTATATGTTTGCACAAATTACGCTGCAAAGTTACAAAAATATTTTGATATGTGCAAAAAAAATCGTAACTTTGTCCCCGATTTTTATAATATTGACAGATGGAAGACAGTAATAAGGTACTTTTTTCGATATTAAACGAGCGTTTGGAGTTGCTCCGTACGCTTGATGCGGAAGGAGATAGCGAACGCCGCCGGCATATTGCCAAAGAGACGCAAACACTCCATGCGCCTATGGCGCACCGTCTGGGTTTGTATCAAATCAAGACAGAGATGGAGGACCTTGCGCTCAAGTTTCTCGATTACGACACATATAAATACATCGCGCACGCGCTCAATGCCAAAAAAGCCGAGCGTGAGGATTATATAGCCCGTTTTATCGCGCCGCTGGAGGCCAAACTGAAGGCCGAAGGATTCTCTTTTACCATCAAGGGGCGCCCTAAATCCATTCACTCCATTTACAATAAGATGCAGGCGCAGCACTGCGATGTGGACAGAATCTATGATTTGTTCGCTATACGCATTATTCTCGATTCTCCGCCTGAGCGGGAGAAATCCGACTGCTGGCAGGTGTATTCGCTCATTACGGATATTTTTACCCCAAACCCGAAACGTCTGCGCGATTGGCTCTCTGTGCCGAAGGAGAATGGCTATGAGTCGCTTCATACTACGGTCCTCGGCCCCGATAACCGTTGGGTAGAGGTGCAGATCCGCACACGCCGGATGGACGAGATTGCGGAGCAGGGTGTGGCGGCTCACTGGTCGTACAAAGGTGTCAAAGGCTCTATCGTCCAGCGTTCCAATGATGTGTATGTGTTCACTCCCACAGGCGATTTGCGTCGTTTGCCGGAAGGGGCTACGGTCTTGGATTTTGCCTACTCCATACATAGCGAAGTCGGCGCACACTGTGTGGGCGGTACTATTCGCAACCAGAACGTGTCCATCCGTCAGAAACTGCAGAATGGTGATCAGGTGTCCGTCTTGACATCGCCCAACCAGCATCCCAATGCCGATTGGCTCAATATCGTAGCCTCTACCAAGGCGAAGAACAAGATCCGCCAGGCGCTCAAGGAAATTGAGTACAAGCAGGCAAGCGAAGGCAGAGAGATCATTGAGCGGAAGTTCAAAAACTGGAAATTGGAATATAACGAGGGTGACATCACCCGTATGGCGCTCAAACTCGGATACAAGGAAGTCTCTGATATGTATCAGTCCGTAGCTACCGGAAAAGAAGATATCCAGCGGCTGCGCGAGGCTTTCTTGAATACCGACGAGATACCGACGACCCACCGTGAGGAGCATGAGTATGTGCCTAAAAGCGAGTTGCAAGGTCTGGCAATAGAGGTGGATATGAATGTCAAGAATGTGGATTACAACATGAGCAAGTGCTGCAATCCGCAGCCCGGAGACCCGATTTTTGCTTTCGTTTCGGTGACCAAGGGTATCCGTATCCACCGTTGCGACTGCCCGAACGCAGCTAACATACGCGAACGCTATCCCTATCGTATGATTCCCGCTCGATGGGCGAAAAAATAATTAATATCGTCAACAATTGTCTGAATATCCGAGTATATTGTTAGAGCAGGCGGTCAACCAGATGGCTTCGCTGCCGGGCGTGGGACGTAAAACAGCTTTGCGGCTGGTGTTGCATCTGTTGCGCCAGCCCGAACCGAATGTGCTGGCTTTCGCCGGTGCGTTCACGCGGCTGAAACAAGAGGTCGTCTATTGCCGCGAGTGCCATAACATATCTGACACCGAGCTTTGTCCTGTTTGCTCGTCTGCACGGCGTGACCATGCTACTATCTGCGTCGTTGAGAATGTGCAGGATGTCATGTCGATTGAAAATACAGGCCAATACAATGGCGTTTATCATGTCTTGGGTGGCATAATCTCGCCTATGGACGGCATCGGACCCAAGGATATTGAGATTGATTCGCTGGTCGAACGGGTTTCCAAGGGCGGTGTGGACGAGATTATTCTGGCGCTGCCGACCACGATGGAGGGTGATACCACCAATTTCTATATCTATCGCCGCCTGCAGAACGCAGGGCTGGACAATCCGCCTAAGGTGTCCCAATTGGCGCGAGGCGTGGCTATAGGCAACGAGTTGGAATATACCGACGAGATTACGCTCGGCCGCTCTATTGTTAACAGAACAGATTTTAACGGATAATATGGAAGAAAAAATTATCAGACATCTCAACTGGATGTATTACGGAGTAATGGCGCTTACACTCATTGCGCTGACAGGAATGTATTATTTGACCTCTAAAGGTCTAATTGAACCCATCGACCCCCTGTCTCAACAGGGCACTATACTGCAATACTTGATGATTTTTACGGCGTTGGGAGCCATTCCGTTTGGACTATATTTGGTCAAATGGAAGAAGCCTGACACGTTGGATAAATATGAGCAATTGGCCGGTACCCGTATATGTATGATTGGCGGCCTGATGCCCCCTGCTATTATTTTATATTACCTCCTCGGCTGCCATCGCCCTATGCTGTGGATTACGGCTATTGCCGCGGTGGCATGGTATTTCACCAAACCCACACTCGGCAAAATGGAGCAGGAGATGAAGCCGAAAGACCCAAATGCCGAGGATTACTGATAAATGACAAATACTAAATGACTAAATTGTAAATATAGTTATGATTATTGCATGTGATTTTGACGGAACAATCGTCACACACGAATATCCGAAAATAGGCAAACCTGTACCCTTTGCCATTCAGACCCTGAAAAAACTGCAAGAGGAGGACCACCACCAGATTATCCTTTGGACGGTGCGGGAAGGTGAACTGCTCAAAGAGGCGGTTGATTATTGCAAGAGCAAAGGGCTTGAGTTTTATGCCGTCAACAGCAATTATCCGGAGGAACAGCCCGAACATGAAACGGCACGCAAACTGGTGGCTGATCTCTGGATTGACGACCGCAATCTCGGCGGGCTGCCCGACTGGGGGGTGATTTATCAAATGATACACTCCGGACATCCCTATGAGCCTGCCCCCCGCGAGGGAGAGAACCCTGCACCGCAAAAGAAGGGGTTCTTCGCTAATTTATTGGGCAAATAAGCGGTCAACCACGTAAACGACACGTAAACGAGTCGAAAACGAGTTAGGCTCTCGTCCTGACGACAAGCATACAATACGATGATTAAACTGCGCAAATTAGAGCCGTCGGATCTGCCGTTCCTCTATCAATGGGAGAACGACGCTTCCGCATGGGCGGATGCTTCCATCCATAATCCGCTTTCGCGGCAGGATTTGCGTGATTATATTGCATCTACTACCGGCGACATCTATACCGACCGTCAGTTGAGGCTGGTTATTGAGGAAGATGAATGCACAAAAGGCAGTATCGACTTGTTCGATTTCGATATCCGCAATCGCAAAGCGGCTATCGGTATGTACATCGCGCCGGAGTACCGTGGTACCGGAATAGGCAAGCAGGCCTTGCAACTTCTGGAGGAGTACGCGTTCGGACAACTGGATCTCCGTATGCTTTATGCTGTCATTGCGGCGCGCAACATACCATGTTCTGCGCTCTATCGCAATGCCGGCTATGACCCTTCTTCGCCTTTAAAAGGATGGACGCTGGAATCGGATGCTGTGGTATGGATCAAACTGTATGTTCCTGTGAATAAATGAATACGAACAGGGAAATACTGCGTTTGGCTGTTCCCAGTATTCTGGCGAATATCACTATACCTTTGGTGGGCATAGTGGATACGGCTATCGTGGGGCATATCAGCGATGCCTCCGCTATTGGCGGAATAGCTGTCGGCACCATGCTTTTCGACCTCCTGTATTGGAATTTCGGCTTCCTGCGTATCGGTACCAGTGGTCTCACCGCGCAGGCTTATGGCAGCAACAACCGCTCTGAGTGCTTCAATCTGCTCCGGCAGAGTGTGCTCATCGCGCTTGTTGCTGCCGCTGCTATATGGTTGATACAATGGGTGTTTGTATCTCTTGTATTGATGTTGGTGCCTTGTTCGGAGCATGTGGCGGATATAGCGAGGGAGTATTTCTATATCCGTATTTGGGCGGCACCGGCCACACTGACACTCATGGCGTTCAAAGGATGGTTCATCGGTATGCAGGATACACGCAGCCCGATGGCTGTGGATATATTGGTTAACGTTGTGAATATGGCTGCCAGTTATTTGCTGGCGGTCAATGCCGGGCTGGGCGTTGCCGGAGTAGCGTGGGGGACACTCATCGCGCAATATAGCGGTTTGCTGTCGGCTGTCGTTTTCTTCTGGGTGAAGTACCACTCTCCGGCCACCGTTCGCCCGTTCGCCCGTTCTTATCTCGCTTCGGCTCGAACGATTATTGCGCCCCTTCGCCATTACAACTGGCGCGGTTATTTCCGTTTCAACGGCAATCTTTTTGTCCGGTCGCTGTGTTTTATGGTGGTGTATGTAGGTTTCACATCCTTGGCAGGAGGTTTTGGAGATACGGAGCTGGCGGTTAGCAGTATTATCATGAAGCTGTTTCTGTTCTTCTCCTATTTCGTGGACGGCTTTGCTTATGCCGGAGAGGCTTTGGTTGGCAGGGCTTTCGGCGAGATCAAGACTGCTGATCCGCCGGCCAAGGCGACCGACATCCATGCAATCGTGCGGTTGCTGTTCTATTGGAGCATGGGGGTAGGAGTCGTCTTTACGCTGCTGTACGGCGTCTGGGGCGACAATTGTATTGCGCTGCTCACCGGCGATGCGGAGGTTATCCGTGAGTCGGGCAAGTATATGGGATGGCTGGCTGCTATGCCGGTTATCAGCACTTTGGCGTTCATGTGGGATGGCGTTTACACGGGAGCGGTAGCGGGCGAACAGATTCGCAACGCCATGATATGGGCTGCCGTGGCGTTTGTGGTGCTATATATGGCTACCAACCGTTGGGTCGGACCGCAAGCACTGTATATCGCCTATTTCGCTCATCTGGCGGCCCGCGTGCTTTATTTGACAATTAATTGGAAAAAGACATATGAGTTATCCCAAATTAGATAACAGACCTTGGAAAGTTGTTACCAGCGAGAATATTCTTCGTCTGGGAGTGTGGCTGTCCGTCCGTCAGGAATGCGTGGAATTGCCTTCCGGCGCACGCGTGCCTACATGGTTTATCTTGGAGTTTCCCGACTGGATTAACGTTATCGCCATTACCCGTGACGGACACATGGTGCTGGAGGATCAGTACCGTCATGCCTTGGGCGAGACCCATTATGAGCTGGTGGCAGGAGTCATTGACCCGGGAGAGACGCCGCTGCAGGCGGCGCAACGCGAACTGAGTGAAGAAACCGGTTACGAGGGTGGGGAATGGCAGTTGTTTATGACCCTTTCGCCGAATCCTACCAACCATAACAACCTCTCATATACATTCCTGGCTACCGGGGTTGAGAAACGCCGCGAGCAGCATCAGGAACCTACAGAAGATATACATGTGGATATCATGACGCAGGAACAAGTACTGGAGATGCTGCAGGACGGCGAGATTATCCAGGCTTTGCACGCTGCCCCGTTATGGAAATACTTTGCCCTGAAAGGCAAACCAAACAATTATGGCATATGAAAAATCTGTTTAGAATCAATCGGGTTCTTGCCGCTCAGGCAAAGATGATGGTTGCCCTGTTGGTCATGCTGGCATGTATGGCGTGCAGGAATCAAGTGGAACAGGCTGCCGGCACCTATTCTTATAAAATCAGCGGACGGGTCACTGTGCTGGGAGTGGAGCAGGCATTGACGGACGAAATCGGCACGATGGAGATTCTGCCGAATACTACCAACTCCGCTGTGGTCACTTTCAATGCGTTGCGCGGACCTGCTTATTATACAACCGCCAAAATCAACGGCAAACAGATTGTGCTCAATCCCTTTGAGCGCGAGGTTACCCAATCGGCTGTAGAATACGGCGTTACAGTAAGCGGCGACGGCACTGTTTACGACCAAACGATACTGATCACCCTCCGCTACAGCGGCACATCTCTAAATGCGGATAGCTTGTTACTCCTATGCAAAAAGAACTGACAACAATATGGATGGTCGGCATGCTGGCAATGAGTATCAGCCTGCTCACCGCTTGTGTTCCCCAAAGCGACAGTTCGTCTGCCGTCAAACCGGTTCCTGTCCGCGTGCAGGTGGTGAGGGCAGGGGCGCAGTCCTCCTCCACGCGCTATGTCGGAACGGTGCAAGCCGTGCGTGAGATTCCGCTGAGCATGCAGACCGCCGGCCGTGTGCTGAGCGTGCATGCCAAGGATGGCGATTATGTGCAGAAAGGCCAGGTCCTTCTGCGTGTGGATAGCACGCAGGCGGTCAATGCGCTGCGTTCCGCTGAAGCGGCATACCGGCAGGCCAAAGACGGCTGTCAACGTGCCAGACAAGTGTATGACAAAGGAGCTGTTACGGATCAGAAAATGGTGGAGATAGAGAGCCAATACGCGCAGGCGCGTTCCTTGTATGATGCAGCGCGCCAGCGCGTGAAGGAACACACCCTCATCGCTCCGCAAGCAGGAGTACTGTCCGGCATGAACATACAGGTGGGGCAGTCCGTGGCACCCGCTGTTTATATTTGTTCTGTCATTGACAATACAGCCTATAATCTGGTCTTTACGGTTCCGGAAACCGAGATAAGTGCCATCGCCATCGGTCAAAAAGGATGGATGGAGTGTGCGGCTGTAAAGGACACTTTTCCTGTTACGGTAACGGAAAAGAGCATGAAAGCCAACCTTGCCGCCCATACGTATGAGGTCACGGCAAGCATTGATTCCCCTTCTGCTGACCGGCTTATGCCGGGCATGGTAGCCAAATGCCGGTTGGCGGATAACAGGGATGCGGCATCACAGAGCCTCGAAATAGTGATCCCGACACACAGTGTCCTTTTGATGAAGAACGGTCCTACGGTGTGGACGGCTGAGAACGGCAAGGCAGCCCGCCGTGCTGTCACTGTTGCCGGTTACAAAGCTGATGGCGTTTGGGTGACCGACGGCCTGTATCCCGGCGATACGATCATTACGGACGGCTGTCAGAAACTCTACAACGGATGTAGAATCGAGGTAAGAGACGAATGAAAACCGGCAGGCACATAGAGGGAGCAATGAAGCATCACGGTATTGTGATGGCTTTGTTCATGCTCCTCATGGGCTTTGGTATATGGTCTCTGCCGCGTCTCAACAAAGACGAATTTCCTCAGTTTACTATCCGTCAGGGAATAGTGGCGGCTGTCTATCCCGGTGCTACGGCACAGGAGGTGGAGGAGCAGGTGACGATGCCGCTGGAGGATTATATCAACTCGTTTGAGGAAGTACAGAAATCGCAAACCTTCAGTATCACCGAAGACGGCATAGTGTATGTCTATGTCATGATCCGCAACACCGTGAAGGACAATGCCGGCGCTTGGACCAAGATACGTGCCGGATTGCCTTTGCTGCAAAAGACGGCACTACCGGCAGGGGTGCTGCAAACGCTCGTCATAGACGATTTCGGTAATACCTCCTCGCTGCTTGTTGCAGTGGAAAGCGACCAGCGCAGCCCGCGCGAACTGGAGCAATATGCCAAACAGGTCTGCTCGCGCCTGCGTACGATTCCCGAGATGGGCAAACTGCGTATCATGGGGCAGCAGACGGAGGAAATAGCGGTAACGATTGACCCGGAGCGTTTGTCGATGTACGGTGTCTCTCCCTCGATGCTGCAAACCCAGTTGGCTTTGCAAGGCCTGCGTATCATGGGCGGAGAGACGGAAGGAACCTCGCTGCAGGTAGTGATCCCCTATCAAACGGAATATGAGATCCAGGAGCAAATCGTGTGGGCGGATCCCCTGACGGGTGCTACGGTCCGCATGAAGGATATAGCAACCATCGAGCGTCGCTATCAGAGGCCGGACAAATACGTAGAGCATGACGGAGCGGCATGCCTGATCCTGAATATGGAGATGGAGCCGGGCAACAACATTGTTGCTTTTGGCGAGGAGGTGGACAAACAACTGGCGGAGGCTACCAGGCTCCTGCCGCCTGATGTCCGTTTCCACCGGATCACTGACCAGCCTAAGGTAGTGCATGATTCCGTTGTTTCTTTCCTGCGCGATATAGTTATTTCCATCATAGTGGTGATAGCCGTCATGCTGGTGCTCTTCCCGCTTCGCACGGCTCTGGTGGCTTCCACGGGTGTGCCTGTCTGTACGGCTATCTGTATCGGAATGATGTATATCACGGGTATTGAACTGAACACCGTCACACTGGCTGCGCTGATCTTTGTTTTGGGAATGATAGTGGACGATTCCGTTATTGTCATTGATGGTTATACCAACCAGCTGGAGCGCCGCCACTCGCGGTGGTATTCGGCGGTGGTGAGTACCGGCCTGTTGTTTGTGCCGATGTCGTTAGCTACATGTGCTATCAGCGGAATGTTCTTCCCAATGACGCGCATCATCGAGGGACCGTTAGGCGAGTTTGTCCAGCTCTTCCCTTGGGCTGTGCTGTTTGCGCTCGGTGCCAGTATTTTCTATGCCACCTGGGTCACCCCTTACCTCTCTTTCCGTTTCATCAAACTGCGCACGGAGGCGCAGCTGACGGCCTTCGAACGCGTGCAGAACCGTTTCTTCACATGGCTGCAGAACGGCTACAAACGTGCGTTGCAGCATTGCTTTGACCATACATGGGTCGTATGGACAATGCTTGTCGCTACCACTACTGTCGGTCTCTTCCTCTTGACGAGGCTGAACCTGCAGCTGCTGCCTAAAGCCGAGCGGGAGTTCTTTGCCGTGGAGATCCACTTGCGCGAAGGTGCTACGGTGGAGGAGAGTGCCGTGGTGGCGGACTCGCTGGCGCGTATATTGCGTGCCGATTCGCGTGTGACGAGTGTCACGGCTTTCATCGGTCAGTCCTCGCCGCGCTTCCATGCTACCTATACGCCGCAAACGCCGCGCCCTAACTATGCGCAGCTGATTGTCAACACCCGTTCCGGCAAAGCTACGGCGCAAGTGCTACGCGAGTACAGCGAGCGGTATGAGAACTGTTTCCCCAATGCCTATGCGCGGTTCAAGCAGCTGGACTACCAGGCGGTCAAGAACCCGCTGGAGGTGCGCATTCAGGGCGAAGACTATGAGCAGATGGCGGTTTATGCGGACAGCATATTGCGCTATATGGCTCAGCTCCCTGACTTGCAATGGGTTCACAGCGATTACTATGCCATGGCGCCTTCCACGCGTATTGTGCTCAAGGCGGATGAAGCTACGCGGCTTGGCGTGACCGAGACGATGCTCTCGCTCTATCTGCGTCAGGCTACCAAAGGCGCAACGCTCACCACGCTGTATGAGGGCAGTTACCCCGTGCCCGTGGTGCTCTATACCGCCTCTATGGAGTCTCTGCCGCCCCAACAGCTGGGCGCAATCATGATCCCGACGGCTGTGCCGGGTACGTGGGTGCCGCTGCGCCAGGTGGCAGATATTATGCCGCATTGGCATCACACCGCTTACGAGCATCGCAACTCCGTCCGCACGATCACTATAGGAGCCGATATACGCGGTACCGTCAGCCAGGTCAGCCAGGAGAAAAAAGTCCGTCAGTGGATCAACACACATATTACCGCTTTGCCGGATGGGGTGGAGATCACCTACGGCGGATTGACGGCGCTGAACGACATGATAGTCCCGCAGATCTTATGGTCGGTGGTAGCGGCATTGGCTGTCATGCTGGTGTTGCTGCTCTATCATTTCGGCAAACTGGGCTTGGCGCTCTTGGCGCTTTCCAGCTCCGTGCTGTGTATCTTCGGCGCCATGCTGGGCCTGTGGATCTTCCGGCTGGATATATCTATCACGGCTGTATTGGGTATTGTCAGTCTCATCGGTATCATTGTCCGCAATGCAATCATGATGTACGAGTACGCCGAAGACTGCCGCAAATACAAACAATACAGTTACAAGCAAGCGGCTTTTTATGCCGGTCTGCGACGCATGAGGCCGGTATTCCTCACGTCCGCCACTACGGCGCTGGGTGTGCTGCCGATGATTATTGCGCATACCAGCCTGTGGATGCCCATGGGAGTGGTGATTTGTTTTGGTACTGTCTTTACCCTCCCGCTGACCGTCACTATCCTGCCGGTAGTCTATTGGAAAGCGTTTCAGAGAAGTGAAAGTTGAAAGATGAAAGTTGAAAGGAACATAGTATTGATCCTCATGGCGCTGCTGTTTGCGGCGGGCTGCTATGCGCAGGAACTGACGCTCGACTCGTGTCTGGCGATGGCGAAACGCAATAATCCCGACCTGCGCAAGGCGGAGCTGTCTGTGCGTCGGGCGGAGGAAGTGAAGGCGCAGGCGCTGACCAAGTATTTCCCGCAGGTCAGCGGTACGGCGTTTGGCTTTTATGCCCTTCATCCGCTGGTGGATGTCGGTATAGATGACGTAGGCAATGCTACGGTGCGCGATCTGCTCCTCACGCTTTACGGCAATTACGGCGCAGCGCTCGGGCTGGAGAATACAATCAATCTTTTTCAGCACGGCTACGGCGCAGGCGTGACGGCTATACAGCCTGTTTTCGTAGGCGGCAAGATAGTGGCGGGCAACAAGCTGGCGCAGGTAGGCGTCGAGGCTGCCAGACTGCAGGCGGAGGTGAGCACCCGCGACAAACTGGAAGAGGTGGAAGAGGCTTTTTGGATGGTCTATGGCTTGCAGCTCAAGCAACGGATTATTGACGATGCCAATGCCCTGCTGGACACGCTTTGTCAGACCGTCAGCAGTGCGGTGGCAGCAGGCCTGGCTTTGCCTATCGACTTGACGCAAGTAGAGATGCGCCGTGACGACGTGGCGCGTCAGCAACTGCAACTGACCTCCGGCACGCGTCTCGCCAAACGCGCCCTCGCCCTGGCTATAGGCCTCCCCAACGGCGATTCCATCGTTCTTTCACCTCCAGCCTCCGACCTTTCACCTTTCAATGCTGACCTTTCACCTTTCAATTCTCAAACGCCCGAGCAACAGCTGCTTGCGCTTCGGGTGCGTGCCGCCGAACTGGAGAAACGTATGGCGCTGGCGGAGGCGCTGCCTCAGATAGCTGTCGGGGCCAACTACGGCTATTCGCATTGGCAGACCAACCTCCTGCGTGACGGACTGAATAGCAAAACAGGCAACGGAGCGCTGTTCGTCACACTCAATATGCCGCTTACCGGATGGTGGGAAACGGCGCATAAGATACGCGAGAAACAATACGCCGTCGAGCAGGCGAAAATAGACGAGGAGAACTTGGGTGCGCAGTTGCAGTTGCGCACGCAGCAGGCGTATGACCAAATGGTGGAAGCCGATGCCATGATGCGCCTGCAGCAACGCGCACTCGCTCATGCACGAGAGGCGTACAACCATACGCAGGCGGATTACGAAGCCGGCAGAGCCACTATAGCCGAATGGCTGCAAGCCCAGATGGCACTGACTCAGGCTGAGTCCGACCTCACGGACGCACAAATAGCCTGTCGCGTCCGGCTGCGCCGCTACAACGACCTCATCTCCGGCTTTCAGCATTCAGATTTCTGATTTCTGACGGCTGATGGCTGAAAATTTTTTTGCAAAAATCCTTGCGTATCTCAAAAAAAAGCAGTAATTTTGCAGTCTGAATGACTAAAATGGCGGACAACGTCCTGAAAAATAGACAGAAACGAGATTTCAACCAAATGCTCTATGTTGTTGAAAATCAGCCAATTACCCCCCCCGTAGGGGCGTAATTCCCCTACAACCCCTTTTATCATGCAACCCATTCGTTTGCGCAAAGCGTCTGCTTTGTGCGGTATGTTTATGCTTTAGTCTGCTGCCTGCGCAGGCGAAGGGCTCCTTCTCCAATACCAGTTCGGCCTTGATAGATGCGGAGTCGGTCTCGCTGGTGCGTACCGACAGCGGCATCCAGCTGTCGCTCTACCTGCGTGCACAGCGGATAGGCACTCCCGCCAAGGACCTGATAGTGCATGTGTCGCCTCTGCTCACCAACGGGCGCGACAGTCTCTTTTTCCCCGATATATCTATATTGGACACGCGCGCGTACGTGCATCATCGTACGGGCGCGATGCATGCGCATCCGTACGACTCGGCGGCGCATATGCAGGTGATGCACCCTCGCGGCGATACGCTTACGTATTACCGCGCTACGGTGCCTTATCAGCCGTGGATGGCGGATGCGCGCATGATGCTCATCCAGGACGAGGCGATCGGCTGCGACACCCGCCATGTGTGCGTGCTGCCGCTCCGCGTCTCGATCACCGAAGCGGACACGGCGCAGCACCGCGACACCACTTGGCACGAACGTGTGATAGCGCCTGCAGGGGTGTATAGCAACACCCTTCGTATATCCTTCCGGTTGGACAAGACCGTTCTCGACACCGCTTATCTCGCCAATACCGCAGAGCTGGAAGCCCTCGACCGCGATTTTAGGCGGTTCACGGAGGACAGCGACATCGTAGTCACCCGCGTGACGCTGCACGGCTATGCTTCGCCCGAAGGACCCTACCGCCACAACGCCGACCTGGCGCAGGGGCGTATGCTTACTATCCGCGATTATGTGACGGCGCGCTACGGGCTGCCGGACTCGCTGGTGGTGTGCGGCTCCACGCCGGAGAACTGGCAGGGGCTGAGGGACTCGCTCCTGACATGGACGGCAGGCGCGGTGCGCGACAGCCTCATGGCGATGACCTTCCGCGAGACCGACGAGGACCTCCGGCTCAGCCGTATGATGCAGCGCTATCCCAAGACCATGCAGCGCCTCAAGCGCGAGCTCTTCCCGCTGCTCCGTTATACCGAATATACGATCGAGTACAGCCGTCTCCGCAACAAGGTGCACCGCGAGATGCAGACCGTCCTGCGTATCGACACGCTCTACGGCGAGGCGCAGCCGGACAAACTGGATGTGCTGCCGAGGCGCAGACCCCTCTTTGCCGTCAAAACCAACCTCCTCTTCGACGCCGCCATCACGCCGAATATCGAGATAGAGGTGCCCATCGGCTACCACCCCTGGAGTATCATGGCGGAGTGGTGGACGCCGTGGTATGTCTTCGGCAGGGGCAATAGCAGCACCATGGGTACAGGTGCCTATTCGTTCATGATGGCGGGTATTGAGCTGAGGTATTGGTTCCGCAACCAATGCGAGTGGGTTCAGCCGGTGATGAACGGCCATTTTCTCGGGCTGTATGGAGCGGGAGGGTTCTACGACATCCAGACAGCTGGCAACCGCGACGGATGGCAGGGCGAATATACCTCTATCGGTCTCACCTACGGCTATGTGATTCCGCTGGCGCCGTTCTGGAACATGGAGTTCTCCGTCAGCGCCGGCTATATGGGCGGTCCACAGCGGTATTACAAAGGTATGTTCAACGACGAGCACCTGATCTTTCAGGAGAACCGCCACCTCTGGTATATCGGCCCTACCAAACTGAAAATCAGCATCGGCTATATGTTTAACGCGAAAGACAAATAGCCGGCATAACGACATAACGACATGACGACATGACGAAAACCCGACTCTACATAGTATTGTGCGTGGCATGCGCGATATGTGCCTGCACGCCGTGGTATGACTATTATCAGCGCCGTCCGCTGGAGCGTTACTACGACGGGGCGGTGATTGTGCGCCTGCATACCCACTGGGTGCCGCTGGGCGAGCACCCCGAGCTGATGACCGTGCTGCTGGCCAGGGACGGCGACAGCATCGTGGACCGCTATGTGACCGACCGGGTGGATTCGATGGACATGCGCCTGGACGCAGGGAACTACAAACTGATTGTGATGAACGAGACCTTTGCCGACTATCAGACCATGGCGTTTCATGACACGTGGTCGTATTCGGACATCGCCGCGCGGAGCAATATCCGCGAGGACATCACCTATACCGTGCCGGGCAGGCACAACGCCCCTGCCGTGCGCACCAGGGAGAACAGCTATGTCTGGTCGCCGGGAGTAATCGGCACGGCGGTGGATAGTTTTACTATCACGGAGGAGCAGGTGGAGCAATACCGCCGGTTCGTGCCCTATCAGGAGGCGGCGGTGCCGGACACGATGATGATCCATCTCTACGATACGGTGAGCGACATGACCTGCCGCCTGCATGTCTATGTCCGCACCGACAGTATCGAGCGTATGCGCGCTGTCGAGGCGTCGGCGATGACGGGTATGGCGGACGGTTTCTACCTCTCGCGTGTATGGCGTACGGCGGACACGTGTATGCTGTGGCTGGAGGACTGGGAGCAGCACCGCGGTACGCTGGCGGAGGTTAGCGGCCAGACGCTGGAGGGCGACAGCGTGCGCGACTGGATGGTGTGCCATACCTCCACGTTCGGTATCCGCCACGGCAAAGAGCGGGCGGAGGACAGGATGGAGGAGGACAACAGCCTCTGGCTGATGTACCGCCTGCGCACAGGCGGACAAGTCACCTACCGCTATCAGGTAGGCAAGATCCTCCATTACCGCGACGTGGCGGAAGACATCTTCGCCGGCGACTATACGCAGCGCCTGCCCTTGCGCGGAAGCCTGCAGCTGGATATAGATATTGTCATCGACGAGCCCTTCGACTATCCTGTCCTGCCTACGGAGGGCGACACCATTGCCTCGTTCTTCGATGTGACGGTCGAACCCTGGGCCATAGGCGACAGCACAAGCATAACGATGTAAAGTCCCTAAGGACCTTAAAGACCTTAAAGTCCTTAAAGACCCTAATGAACCAAAAGTATTAACCAGATACTCAATTATTTATTAACCAACGTTTCACTAAAATCTCTGAAACAATGAAAAAGAAAAGTTTATTTGCAATGGCAGCGGCGGCATTGATGCTGTCTGCCTGCTCGGAGAAATCAGCTCAGCTGAATGCTCCCGAGAACCCCAACGGCGAGGTAGCCGTTGCGTTTAACGCGTCTGCTCAGCAGAACGCACAGTCTCCCCGTCCTCGGCGCGCTCCCGGCGCCACCAAGACGGGTCTCATCAATGACCTGGATGCCCTCAAAGCGGACGGCAAACAGCAGTTCGGTGTGTTCGCTTATTACACCGAGGCCGGTGATTTCGACGGCAACACCACTACCGGTAGTACGCCTAACTTCATGTACAACCAGCTGGTACAGTGGGACGGCGCTGCATGGGGCTACAGCCCTGTCAAGTACTGGCCCAACGAGTGGGCGGCTACCGTAGAGGCGGGCCACACCGCCGGTACGCCGAGCGACAAACTGTCGTTCTTCGCCTATGCGCCGTATATCGCTACGGCTGACCTGCCTGCCGATCCCGCTACGGCTACCGGTATCATAGGTATCTCCGCCAATGATGCACACGGTGCGCCGGTATTGACGTACCGCGCGGAGACAACCGGTACGGGTGTGGACCTCTTGTGGGGTGTAGCCAATACCGATTATACCTCCAACGCCACCGCTGCCGCCAAGATCGTGGATGCCGGTTTTGCGTTCAAGGACCTGGTGAAACCGACCACGGATGCCAAGATCCCCTTCCATTTCCGCCACGCTCTGGCTATGTTCGGCGCTACCGTGCAGGTGTATGAGCAGAGCGGCGAGACGTTCGACGCCACCAATACCAAGGTGATGATCAAGGAGGTGGAGCTCATCTCCGGCGACGGCACCAGCCCTATCTTCTACACCTACGGCAAGCTCTCGCTGGACAACACCACTGCCAACGAGCCTCTGTGGTCCGACCAGAGCGGTGACATCACCTCTTACAATTTCGCTTCCACGGATATCAACACCGACCTCCTCTATGTTGCTTCGGGCTATGATGCACAGACCGGTGCCGGTGTGACGACCGTCAAGAAAAACCTCACCAATGCCGCCAACGGTGCCCTCTTCGTGCCGGGCACGACGGGCAACGGGTTCAAGGTGCGTGTCAAATATGCGGTGATCACCAAGGATGCCGCCCTCGACGGCGGTTACTCGGAGATTGAGAATGACATCACCTCCGATGAAATCTCAGCGTTCACCATGACCGCCGGTACCACCTCTATCCTCAACATCAAGCTGGGTCTGCATGAGGTGAAAGTGAATGTCGAGTCTGTTCAGGCTTGGGGCGTTCAGGACGAAGGCGACCAGACCGATGTTATCCTCTCCGAGGGCTCTGCCACTCCCGCGGTGACCACCTATGGCCCGTTCACGGTAGCTGCCGGTACTACGGTAAAATTCTCGAAGGGTAACCTCCAGTACGACATTGATAATAGCAAGTGGCAGTTTGCAGCCGACCAGTTCACCTTCATCGGCAATGCTGTGGGCAATAACAGCATGACCTCCGGCGTTATCGACCTCTTCGGTTGGGGTGTGGCTGCTACCGATCCTGCTAAAGCTACTACCACCAATAGCGATTACCTCAACTCTGTCACCGCCGACGGCGCAGAGATGGGCTCCGCTAATGACTGGGGTGCCGTGGCTGCCGCTGACCTCGGTGGTACATGGCGTACGATGACAAGCGCTGAGTGGACGTATCTGCTTACCGGCCGTTCCACTACTTCAGGGGTGTATTATGCCAAGGCTACTGTCAATAGCGTGACAGGTCTCATCATCCTGCCCGATGACTGGAGTACCTCTTATCATGCCCTCACAAGCACCAATACCACCTCGGCTGCCTTCAATAGCAACACGATCTCTGCGTCGGATTGGGCAAGCGACTTTGAGGCGCACAACGCCGTATTCCTCCCTGCCGCCGGCTACCGCAATGGTACGTCCGTGAGCTATGTCGGTACGAGCGGCTACTATTGGTCTTCTACGTCCAAGAGTTCAGACTACGCATTCCGCTTGTACTTCAATGGCTCGAGTCTGAACCCTGCGAGCAACAACGATCGCTACGACGGCCGCTCGGTCCGTCTCGTCCAAGAATAACAAGATTTCAGCATCCTTTTTTCCGACCTAAGCGCCACCCTTGGCGCCAAGGTTGGAAAAAAGCGGTTCAATCGCGCCTTTAAGGCGCGCGACGATATGGCAACAATAGCGGAAATATTGATACGTGAGAAGCAGGTAGGCAACCTGCAGAAAGTGGTTATGTTCAAGGAAGGCAAGTTCTGGAAAGCCTATGAGATGAGTGCTTTCCTGCTTGCCAAACGCTACGGCTTCCGCCCGACCAAGCGGATGGTGAAAGCCGTGGGGCAGGAGATTATCTCCATCGGTTTTCCGGACGCGCAGTTGGCTAAGTACCTGCCGAACGCGGTGATGATGGACAACTCAACCGAGATACACGCGGATGTGAGGGATGCGCGAGACGAGCGCGCATTCCTTGATTGGAAACAGGGTGTTCCCGTCAAGGAGAAGAAAGAACCCATCCAGCCGGTGGAGAAAATACCCAAGCCCGACGAACTGAAGTTCGACCCCTATGCTGAACTGCCGCGCAACTATTATTGCGACGAGTTGCCCGTGTTCCGACATACTGCGATGGTGCTGGAATATATCCAGCCGCAGTTGCATCATCTGGACCGTGATTACCGCTACTCGATAGGCAGCGACATCACCCACAGCCTGATATCCGCCGAGCGGAATATCATGCGTGCGTGGCGCAGCCGCGACCGTATCGAGCGCATGAACTATATCGACCGCACCGAGGAATGCCTATTAGACACTAAATTATACATCCGCCTGCTACACGAGGTCAAGCAACTGACGGTGAAACAGTTCGCCGTGGTGAGCGAGAAACTCGTGCTGGCAGAGCGGCATTTGGCAAACTGGAAAAAAAACACGACAGGAGAATAAATGACGCATCTGAGTAATCAGTAAATTCCAGAACCGGGTAACCCTATGGCATGGGGCGAAAGCATAAGCCCCGTGCGGCTTGCCCGGGTGTGAAACAGTTAGACTTGATTCAGCGGTCAGCCGGTGTCATGGGGCACCGGTTTATCCATCGGCGTTCAGGCGCCGTAGTCCGTACGGGCACTACCTTACCGGGGCTCCGCGCCCATTGCCCATACGTTCAAGCAATGACCGCTATATACGATTGGCCCTGCCGCCGGCAACCGCAATGGTACGTCCGTGAACAATGTCGGTACGAACGGCAACTATTGGTCTTCTACATCCAAGAGTTCAGACAACGCATACAACTTGAACTTCAATGGCTCGAATCTGAACCCTGCGAACAACAACAATCGCTACAACGGCCACTCGGTCCGTCTCGTCCAAGCATCAAGCCGCCGCGTCATCACTCCTTCTGCCGGTCACAACCTATGACTAACGAAGATCTGCTGATAGCCGTCTTCCGCGCATACAAAGATGCGCGCAAAAACAAAAGAAGCACCTCCTCGCAGCTGCAGTTTGAGATGGACCATGAGGCCAAACTCATCCGCCTATATGAGACGCTACGCGACCGGAGTTACAAGCCCGGACCGTGTATCCGATTCGTGGTGAGCGATCCGGTCAAGCGGGAGGTGTTTGCCAGCGAGTTCTCCTTCCGTATCGTTCACCACCTCTATTACAACGCGGTGGCGCCGGTGGTGGAGCGGCTGCTGATCTATGACACCAGCTCCTGCCGCAAAGGCAAGGGAAGCCTGTTCGGAGTGAGGAGACTGGAACACCATATACGCTCTGTCAGCCGCAACTACACACGGGACTGCTGGGTGCTCAAACTGGATATAGAGGGCTATTTCATGTCTATCATCCGCAGCCGCCTGCGTAAGATGCTCAGGCGGCTGCTCATCCGCCATTACCGCGAGCAAGAGCACGGACTGAGCCTGGATTTTCTGCTATGGCTGACCGACCTGATCACCACACGCAACCCTCTGCGAGGATGCCGCCGTATAGGCAGCGAACGCGACTGGGCGGTTGTCCCGCGCAGCAAACAACTCAGTTTCTCGCCCCAAGGGGTGGGGCTGGTGATTGGAGATCTGACAAGCCAGCTGAGCAGCAATGTCTATCAGAACGGGAACGACCATTATATCAAACGCGTGTTGCATATACGGCATTTCCACCATTATGTGGACGACAGCGCCTATGTCTCGGAGACCCGTGAGGAACTGGAGCGTATAGCTGCTGCGGTGGATATGAACCTGCGGTCTCAGTGCGGCGTGCATATCCATCCGCACAAGGTCCATTACTACCACGTATGGAGCACACGCAGCCGCAGGGGAGACACCGTGCCGTTCCTGGGAGGACGGATACATGCGTATTACACCTATCTGAGCAAGCGCACCACTCACAACTACCTGCATTACATCGCCATTCCGCACCGCGATCCGCTCCGTCACTGGCAGGCACTGAATTCCTACCTGGGGCAACTCAGGCATTATAATGCTGCCGCCCTCACCCTCGCCGCATAGCAGCCGTGTCTGCCGGCGTAATACCGCCGGTGCTCATGGTGTAGTATAAAAAAGTAGAGGTTATTTGTCAGCGTAATGACCGTAGGCTGTAAGTAACAAAACTACCACTTCGGTGTCATTGATGACATAAACTAAACGGTGTTTATCCGTAATGCGTCGGCTCCATTGACCTGCACGGTCACCCTTGAGGGGTTCAGGATGTCCGGTTCCGGTTTTGGGATGCTCTCTCAGCTCTGAAATGAGCCGGGCGGCTTTAGTATAAGCCTTAGGGTCATTCTGTTGCAAGCGCCGCAAATGCTCTATAGCCTTGTCCGTATAATCAATCTTGTACATCAACCAACCCTCCGTAAAAAATCATCCAGCGACTCGTTGTCGCGCATGCGATGAACATGGCCATGTTTGGATTGCTCCAATGCTTCATCCACATTGGCGAAAAACTCTTCCTTGCTCATCAAGGTTTCGTCTTCTTTCTTGGACACCAGTCCATTGAGGTATTTGAGCACTTTGGTCAATAGTGTCTCATCCTCCGCTATGGCACCCATGGCGCGGTAAATCTCAGCATTCAATTGTAGGGCATTCATAATAATGATTAATTCTGTTTTTCGGCACAAAGTTACAACTTTTTTTCGACATACGCAAGCGCAATAGCAAAAAAATCCGCACGAATGCCAAATTTTTGGGCAAAAAGCCGATTGTTTTTATCCGAGTTGCCTCCGATGTGAGTCCGATGCGAGTCCGAGATGCCCCCGATAACCTATTATTAAACCAATGAAAATGAGATGATTATGACAACAAAGAACAGGCGCGAAGAGACGCAGAACACCTACACCACGTTCAGCCTTCAGCCTTTAGCCTTCAGCCGTCAGAAGGCTGATAGCCCAAAAAAAGTGTCCTTCCGGGCACTTTTTTTTGCATATGTCAAAAATTTGTAGTACCTTTGCAGCGGCAAAGGTGTTGACTGATGAAAGTGCTTGTTTTTGATGATATGAGCCGTGCGACGGAGCAGGAGGTGGCGCGCATGCTGCCGCTCGTCACTCCCGGGCGGAGGGAACAGGCGCTCCGCTACAAGCACACGCTCGGGCAGTTCTGCTGTCTGAAGAGTTGGTTGATGCTGCAGCAGATAATGGAGAACGGCGAATGGCGAACGGGCGAATGGGCATACAATGAGCACGGGAAACCGTATTTATGTACGAAGGATGGATGTACGATGTACGAAGGAGCGGAATTGCCGTATTTCAACATCAGTCATTGCAAAGAAGGGATAGCCGTGGCTGTTGATGACAAACCTGTCGGCATCGACATAGAAGGCATCCGGCGCGCCGACCGCGATTTGATTGTGCGTACGATGAATGAGGCGGAGCAAGCGGAGATATTCGGCGCAGAGGACAGCAACCGGTGTTTCACGCGCCTATGGACGCAAAAAGAGGCGGTTTTGAAATGTATAGGTACCGGAATAGAGGGTTTTGAGCCCCTGCAACACGCTTTGACAAGTTTTGAAGGAAAGGTGCAAACCATCGAAACCGACCACTATATATATAGCATAGCAACTACACAATAAATATGGAAAACTACATTGTATCAGCGCGCAAGTACAGACCGCAGACCTTTGAATCTGTAGTAGGTCAGCAGGCTTTGACCCGGACGCTGCAGAACGCCATCCGCCAGAACCACCTGGCGCATGCGTATCTCTTCTGCGGTCCGCGCGGAGTAGGCAAGACCACCTGCGCGCGTATTTTCGCCAAGACCATCAACTGTCTGAATCCGCAGAACGGCTACGACGCGTGCAACGAGTGCGAGAGCTGCCGTGCTTTCAACGAGCAGCGGTCGTTCAATATCCATGAGCTGGATGCCGCGAGCAACAACTCCGTGGAAGATATCCGTTCGCTGATTGATCAGGTGCGTATCCCGCCGCAGATAGGCAAGTACTCGGTGTATATCATCGATGAGGTGCATATGCTCTCTGCCGGTGCGTTCAACGCGCTGCTGAAGACCTTGGAGGAACCGCCTTCATATGCTGTCTTCATTCTTGCCACCACGGAGAAACACAAGGTGCTGCCGACTATCCTGAGCCGGTGCCAGGTGTATGACTTCAGCCGGATAACGATTCAGGACACGATAGCCTACCTGCAGCATGTGGCGCAAAACGAAGGCATCACAGTCAGCGAAGAAGCACTCAATGTGGTGGCGCAGAAAGCCGACGGCGGTATGCGCGACGCGTTGTCCATCTTTGACCAGCTGGTTGCTTTCTGCGGCAGCGAGATTACGTACGAACGCACCATCGAAGTGCTGAATGTGCTGGATACGGATTACTATTTCCGGCTGGTGGAACATGCGCTCAGGCACGACGTGAGTCAGGCCTTGCTGCTGCTGAACGATGTGCTGGCGCACGGATTTGATGCCGGACATTTCGTAACAGGCTTGGCACAGCACCTGCGTGACGTGCTGGTGAGCAAAGATGCGCAGACTGCCGTGCTGCTGGAGACCAGCGATGCGTTCCGCCGGCGCTATGTGGCGCAGGCGCAGTTGTGTACGCCGATATGGCTGTTTCAGGCGCTGGATATCATAAACACCTGCGACATCAACTACCGCACAGCGCGCAACAAACGCCTGACGGTAGAGCTGGCGCTGGTCAAACTGTGCCAATTAGGCGTCCCGCAGCAAGTGCCTGTGCAGCAAACGCCCGTGCAGCAGGCAGCGCCAAAAGCACCTGTTCAGCAAGCGCCTGTACAGCCCAAGCCGCAGGCTGCGCCGGTGAGCCAGGCTGCGCCTGCAGCTTCCGCAAGTGCTCCTGCTCCTGCTCCCGCTGCTGCTCCTGCTCCTGCTCCCGCTGCTATCAAGATACCTTCTGTAGGATTGGGCCTGGGGCTGAAAAAGAACACTCCGGCTGCTCCCCAACCCGACCCGGCGGCAGCACCGCAGACACCTCAAAACAGCCCTTTTACGGCTGACCAACTGAAAGACGCGTGGGTTGGTCTGAGCCGCACTCACAAAGAGGAACCGCGTCTGGTACAGCTGATAGTAGATTATTCGCCGCGCATGGTAGAAGAGAACGTGGCGGAGATACAAATGCCCAACCCGTGGCAGTTGGCACAGATGCACAAAGCACTGCCGCATTTGCTCAAAGAACTGCACGGCGTCTTGCATAACACCATGCTGCAGATACGGCTGACTTTGGCGCAATACGACGAGGCACAGATGGCATTTACGGCGGAGGAGAAATACAAACTGATGGCAGAGCAAAACCCTGCCGTGCAGTTGCTGAAGGATAAACTGGAATTGCAGATTGATTGATTTAAAGCTATATTTGCCGACAACCAAGAAGGAACTGGAATTGCGCGGATGGGAGGAAGCGGATATTATCCTTTTCTCCGGTGACGCGTATATCGACCATCCCTCCTTCGGCGTAGCCGTCATAGGCCGCACGCTGGAGGCTGCCGGTTATCGTGTAGCCGTCGTGCCGCAACCCGACTGGCGCGGGGATCATCGCGATTTTACCAAACTGGGCAGACCGCGGCTTTTCTTCTGTATTACTGCCGGTTCGATGGACTCGATGGTGAACCATTACACCGCGGCACGGCGCAGGCGGTCGGATGATGCCTACACGCCGGAGGGCAGGGCAGGAGCACGACCCGATTACTGCACCATCACATACACCCGGATACTCAAACAGCATTTCCCCGATGTGCCGGTGGTGATCGGAGGCATCGAGGCTTCCATGCGGCGGCTTGCTCATTACGACTATTGGTCGGACAAGATCATGCCGTCCATCCTGATAGACAGCGGCGCGGATCTGCTGGTCTATGGAATGGGGGAGAAAGCGATGACGGAGATAGCTGATGTACGAAGAAACGATGTACGATGTACGAAGGAAGCATGGCATTCTATTCCGCAGACGGCTTATGTGACTGATGATGAGAGGGATATACCGTCAGACGCCATTCGCCTGGCGTCGTATGAGGAGGCTGTCCAAGACAAACGCAAGCATGCCGAGAACTTCCGGCTGATAGAGCTGGAGTCGAACAAGATTCACCAGACAACCCTCGTACAGCCGACAGGAAAGCGATTTGTGGTGGTCAATCCCTCTTACCCGCCGATGACGACCGAAGAACTGGACGCGGTGTTCGACCTGCCGTACCAATATATGCCGCATCCCAAATACAAGGACAAACGTATTCCTGCCTACGAGATGATCCGGTGGTCGGTATGTATGCACAGAGGGTGTTTCGGCGGCTGCTCGTTCTGCACCATCTCCGCCCATCAGGGCAAGCAGATAGTCTGCCGTAGCAAGGAATCCATCCTCAGGCAGATAGCCAAACTCAAAGACCTGCCGGAATGGCACGGGGTAATCAGCGATTTGGGCGGTCCGTCGGCTAACATGTACGGCATGCACGGCAAGGACAGGAGTATATGCGAGAAATGCGCGCGCGCCAGCTGCCTGCAGCCGAATATATGCAAGAACCTGAATCAGGATTTTGCACCCGTGCTGGATATATACCGCACGGTGGATAAATTGCCGTATGTGAAGCATGCGTTTGTGGGATCAGGTATCCGCTATGACCTGATGAGCGACGAATATGCGCGGCAGTTGATTACGCGCCATGTGTCAGGACGGTTGAAAGTGGCGCCGGAGCATTGCTCGGACAGCGTGCTCAGGCTGATGCGCAAACCGGGGTGGGAACATTATATGCGTTTCCGGGACTTGTTCCTGCGTATCAACAGGGAGGCTGACATGCACCAACAGCTGATTCCCTATTTCATCTCCTCGCATCCGGGCTGTACGAACGCCGACATGCGGATGCTGGCGCATGAAACCCAAAAAATGCACTACCGCCCCGAACAAGTGCAGGATTTCACCCCCACGCCGATGACCCTTTCCACAACGATGTTTTGCACAGGCATCAATCCTTATACGGGGCAAAAAGTGTATGTGGCACGCAGCGCACAAGAGAAAAAACAACAAAACCAATACTTTTTCTGGTGGAAAAAATGACAAAGACAATCAACAAAAGACGCTATCGCATCAATCCTGAGACCTTGGAATTGGAGCGTGTGGAATATGATTTGCGATATTGGATGCGCCGTACCGGCCGCTATCTGTTCGGAGGAATCAGTCTGGGAGTAGTGTTCTTCCTGGTGTTCTTCTATTTCTTCCCTTCCCCGCGTGAGGCATCGTTGATACAGCAGAACAAGAACCTGAATGCGCAACTCCAGCTGATGGAGCGTCAGGTGGATCAGATGCAGGTGGTGATGAGCGACATGTCGCAGCGCGATGATAATCTGTACCGCGCCATTCTTGGCGCAGAGCCTATACCGTTAAACGTCCGCCTGGGAGCCACCCGGCAGATCTCCTACTACGACTCTCTGGCACGGATGACCAATACCCAGTTGACAGCAGACGTCCAGCGCAAAGTGGATGTGCTGGAGAAAGAGCTGTACGTACAAGCCAAGTCGTACGATGAAATCCTGCAAATGGTGAAAACCCAGGAGGTTAAAATGGAAAATATTCCGGCCATCCAGCCGGTGTTGAACAAAGACCTCAAACGAATGGCCTCGGGTTACGGCTGGCGCATCGACCCTGTCTATCATGTACGCCGTTTCCACAGCGGCATGGATTTCTCGGCACCGATAGGCACCGATATCTTCGCTACCGGCAACGGTACGGTCACTTTTACAGGTTGGCGGCAGGGGTATGGCGAGACCGTGGAGATAGATCACGGTTTCGGCTATTCGACACGCTACGCGCATTGCTATAAGATCATAGCCAAAAAGGGCCAGCGGGTGAAACGCGGTGATGTGATTGCGCTGGTGGGAAATACCGGCAAATCCACCGGCCCGCACGTGCATTATGAGGTGCATTACAACGGCAAGGCCATTGATCCGCGCAATTTTTATTTCTACGACTTGAATCCCGAGGAGTACGACAAAATGGTACAGCTGTCCAGCAACATGGGCAACATGCTGGATTGATTATCCCAAGCGGGAGATTCGTTCCAGTTCCCGGCGGTTGAGAATGCGGATGTGCCTTCCTTCCACTTCCACCAGTTCCTCCTCGGCAAACTGGCTCAGCGTGCGGATAGCATTGCTGGTGGTCATGTTGCTCATGTTTGCCAGGTCTTCGCGCGGAAGGAGCATTGCCAGCGTTTTGCCGTCTGCCTCGAAACCATAGTTCTCTGTCAGGCTGAGCAGCGCTTCCGCCAAACGGCCGCGGATATGTTTCTGGGTGAGATTGACGGCGCGGATCTCTGAAATAGCCAGATCTTTTGCCATCGTCAGCATAATGGCATAGCAGAACTGACCGTTTTCGCGCACAAGGTGATTGAAATACCCGGCTTTCAGGCGGTACACCACGCACGACTCGAAAGCGCTGGCACTGGAGTTATAGGGCTCGCCGGCTATGACAGCGCGGTAACCGAAAATATCATAAGGCTTCAGCAGACGGATTATCTGCTGACGCTGACCAATACCTTCTTTGTAAATGCGCACTTTGCCGCTGATGAGTGTCCACATATACTGCGACGCATCCCCATCCAAATGAATGATGTCGTTTTTTTTGTAACGGACAATCTCAATTTGATTGCTTAGTGTCGCTTTCTGCTCATCTGTGAGAGTGCCCCATATGGGGTTTATCTCCCACAATGGCGCGCATTCGTCCATTTTTGCCATGAATACGATGTCTCAAAATTTTTGCAAAGTTATATCATTTTTGTCATTTGTGCAAATAAAAATAGATTTTTTTTGAGAAAAATAGTCAGATATGTGTAAATATTGAAGATATTCTTGCATGTATGCAAAATTAGTTGTAATTTTGTACGCTATTTATAGTTGCAAAATCAAATCAATAAACAATAATGAAAAACAACTACCTTGAACAGAGGCATATCGGCCTTACGGAGCAAGACGAAAAACAAATGTTAGACACTATCGGCGCTGCGTCGATGGATCAGTTGATGCACGAGACGATGCCTGCGGACATCATTCTGGACAAGCCTGTCGATCTGATAGAGCCTTTGACGGAACCGTCCCATTTGAAAGCGTCGAACGTGATTCTCAGCACTAACCAGGATGTGAGCAATTACATCGGTCGCGGATGGTATAGCACCGTGACGCCGGCTGTGATACGCCGCAACATGCTGGAGAACCCTGTGTGGTACACCAGTTATACGCCCTACCAGGCGGAAGTGAGCCAGGGCCGCCTGGAAGCGCTGTTTGTGTTCCAGACGATGGTTAGTGACCTCACCGGTCTGCCGTTGGCCAACTGCTCGTTGTTGGACGAGGCTACATCTGCGGCTGAGGCGGTGACTATGATGCGCAATCTGCGCTCGCGCGACCAAGTGAAAGCAGGCGTGAGCAAGGTTTTTGTGGATGAAAAAATATGGCCGAACACACTTAGTGTGCTGCGCACGCGTGCTGCCGGTCAGGGCATCGATCTGGTAGTCGGCTCTTATGCGGATTTTGAACCTTCTGCCGGGTTCTTCGGCGCGCTGGTACAGTGGCCGAACAGCGACGGATCGATAGAGGATTACGAAGCCTTTATCGAAGACTGTCATGCCGCGGGCATGAAAGTGACCGTAGTGGCAGATCTGCTGGCGTTGGCTTTGCTCAAACCGCTGGATGCCGATATCATGTGCGGAACAGCGCAGCGTTTCGGCCTGCCGATGGGCTTTGGCGGACCTACTGCCGGCTATATGGCTACGCGCGACGAGTACAAGCGCGATATGCCGGGACGTATCATCGGCCTGAGCAAAGACAAATACGGTCATCCTGCCTATCGCTTGGCTCTCCAGACGCGCGAACAGCATATCAAACGCGAGCGTGCTACTTCGAATATCTGCACGGCAGAGGCTCTCTCGGCTATGATGGCGGGTATGTACGGCGTTTATCATGGAGCTGAGGGGATCCGTCATATTGCAGAAGGTATTCATTCGCGGGCTACGTACTTGAGCG
The DNA here is from genome assembly GCA_017478725.1 of Paludibacteraceae bacterium. Lineage (GTDB taxonomy): Bacteria > Bacteroidota > Bacteroidia > Bacteroidales > Paludibacteraceae > Colicola. The sequence continues at coordinate 19,938 of JAFVDD010000012.1, read as the reverse complement.
AGATGCTGCAGGCTTACGGCTACAATCAGGAGAATGCAGAGTTCTTCGATACGCTCAAGATTACCCGTGACGAAGACGAAGGATGGGTAGAGCGCCTGAAAGAAGAGGCCGATGAATGCGGAGTCAATTTCTACTACAATCCGGAGGGATGGGTCGGCCTGTCTATAGGAGAGGACACTTCGTTTGCAGAGATGAACGAGTTGATTCAGATTTTTGCGGAAGTGAGCAACAACATGCCGTGCTGCGAGGATGACGAAGATGCGTTTGAAGGGCTGTGGGCTATTGACGAGAGCCGCGTGCGCGAGGTGGATTATATGCAGGCTGAGGTGTTCCGCCTCTACCATACCGAGACAGAGATGATGCGCTATCTCAAGTGTCTGGACAGAAAAGACATCAGTCTGGCTACCAGTATGATTCCGCTGGGGTCGTGTACCATGAAACTCAATCCGGCGGCTGCCATGATTCCCGTGACATATCCGGCTGCATTGAATGTGCATCCCTTGCAACCGGGCGAGCAGGTGCTTGGCTACCAGACTGTTATGGAGGAATTGCAGGAGCAGCTATGTGCCATCACCGGCTTTGACGCATGTACGCTGCAGCCGACTTCCGGCGCAGCCGGTGAATACACAGGTCTGGTGGTTATCCGCGAATATCTCAAACGCAGGGGACAGGCCGCGCGTAATGTGCTGCTGATTCCCGCTTCTGCTCACGGTACGAATCCCGCGTCCTGTGTGCAAGCCGGTTTTGTGCCATGCGTGGTCAAATGCGACGAGCAGGGCAATACGGATCTGGCTGACTGGAAACAGAAAGCAGAGGAGAACAAAGAGGTGTTGGCGGGATGTATGATTACCTATCCTTCCACTCACGGTATTTTCGAGCAGTCTATCCGCGAGATGGTGGATACCATCCATGGCAACGGCGGTTATGTGTATATGGACGGCGCGAACATGAACGCGCAGATAGGTTGGACTAATCCTGCGTTTATAGGCGCCGATGTGTGCCATCTGAACCTGCATAAGTCGTTTGCGTCTCCTCACGGCGGCGGCGGCCCGGGTGTAGGAGCCGTGTGCTGCACAGAGGCGATGGCGGAATGTCTGCCTGCTGAGGACAAGAACCGTGTCAGCTCGGCTCTGTACGGAAATGCCAACATGGCTCTCATTTCTTGGGGCTATATTGCCATGATGGGGGAGGAAGGACTGCGTCATGCTACGGCGGCTGCCATCCTCTCGGCGAACTACATGGCTCACCGTCTCAAGGACGCATACGGCATCGTCTATACCGGCAAGAACGGCAGGGTGGGGCATGAGCTTATTCTCGACTGCCGTCAGTTCCACGGCATCGGCGTGACAGAGACGGATATCGCCAAACGTCTGATGGACTATGGCTATCATGCGCCGACGCTCTCCTTCCCCGTTCACGGAACGCTGATGATTGAGCCTACGGAGAGTGAATCACTCATCGAAATCGACCGTTTCTGTGATGTTCTGCTGCAAATCCGGCAGGAGATTGCCGATATAGAGAGCGGAAAAGCGGACAAGACTGATAATGTGCTGCTTAATGCTCCTCACCCCGAGTACGAAGTGGTTGCGGATGAATGGACGCACCCGTATTCGCGCAAACAGGCTGCCTATCCGACAGACTGGGTGGCTGCTACCAAGTTCTGGTGCCCGGTAGGACGTGTGGACAACGGATGGGGGGACAGAAATCTGGTGGCTAAGTTCCAAGACTGCAACAATTGCAATACTGAAATATGAAAAATATCAAGCCAAGCGAAAGGCTCAAACAGCAACTGCAACAATACCAGCGCAATAAACCCTTGATTGCGCTCAAAGAGTTGTTCCTTATCGCTCTTTGCACAATCCCTTATGCGACTGCGGTCAACCAGTTGCTGGTGCCGCACGCCGTCGTCGGGGGAGGAATAACCGGCTTGTGCGAGATTATATATTTCGCTACCGGCACATTTGTTCCCATCTGGCTCAGCAGCGCGTTGATTAATGTTGTTTTGCTTATTATTGCAGGCATCACTGTCGGAAAGCGCTATGTGGCGCGCACCATCTGGGGCGTCATGTGGCTTACTGTTTGGCTCAAGGTGATTCCTATCGCCCCGGTTCCGTTGCTGACTGATTCGTTCATGGCAGTGGTTGTCGGAGGACTGGTCACCGGGTGCTTTTTGGGCATTTGTTTTCTGAATAACGGCTCTACGGGAGGAACGGATATTATTGCCATGATTGTCAATAAATACCACCACCTGCCTATGGGCAGAGTCCTCCTTTTTTCTGATTTGGTGATTATCTCCAGTGCGTTCTTCCTGCCTACAATCCAGGCGGCGGGAATGCAAGGCGCAATCGAGAAAATCCTTTTCGGCTTGACATATACTTTCATGAGCTCTACGGCGGTGGATTGGGTTATGAACCGCATGAGACAGTCGGTGCAGTTTATGATTTTCACTACCAAACCGGATGCGATAGCCGAGGCGATCCTTACCCAGGCGCACCGCGGTTGTACGTTCCTTGACGCAGAGGGCGGCTATACCAAAACGCCTATGAAAGTGGTCACAACGATAGCCCGGTCCTATGAGTCGGCTACTATCTTCCGCCTTGTGCGGGCTATCGACCCGAACGCTTTTGTCAGCCAAAGCCAGGTTCGGGGCGTCTTCGGACAAGGTTTCGATTCCATCAGAGACAATACCTGACAATATACCGAAAAAGAAACAACCATGGGCTTTATTCCACGTTATAGCAGAATCGTTAATCCGCATTTCCAGCAGGAATCGTTTACGCTGAGAACGGTTATTGAATATCTGGTAATCATTCTGGGCATCTTCCCGATGGCACTGATGGTGAACTGGGTGCTGTTGCCGCATGCTTTTGTGGGAGGCGGACTGACGGGTATATGTTCTGTGATTTACTATCTCACGGACGGCATGTTTCCGTCGTTGTTTCCGGAGTACGGCGGCGCTGTTCCCGTGTGGCTGACAACCTTTGTCTTCAATGCTATTTTGCTTCTGATAGCCGGTTTTGTCGTCGGCTGGCGGTTCTGTATCAGGACGATGGTAGGAGTGGCTGCAATCACTTTCTGGTACAGGGTGATTCCTATTTTGCCGGAGCCGATTATTGAGGATCCGTGGCTGGGCGCGATAGTCGGAGGATTTGTTTTCGGCCTTAGTCTCGGGGCGGTGATTGCCTGCAACGGCTCATCCGGCGGAACGGATATTGTGGCTATGATTGTCAATCATTACCGGGATGTGTCGGTTGGCAATATTATGATGCTGTGTGATTTTCTGATTATCCTGTCCGCCTTCTTTCTGCCTGTTCCCGAACGGATGCTGACGGAAGGAGCGAATCCCTTCTATATTCAGATCAAACGTGTGCTATGCGGTCTGTGTATGACTGTTTCATACACGCTGGCTGTCGATTGGTTGATGGGGCGGTTGCACCAGTCAGTCCAGTTCCTTATCTATTCTTCCAAATACGCGGAAATAGCTACGGCTATCAATACTACCGTCAATCGCGGCGTGACAGTCCTTGACGGCACCGGATGGTATTCCAAACAGCCGGTCAAAGTCATCTCTGTTCTTGTGCGCAAACCCGAAAGCTCACTCGTTTTGAGTATCGTTCATGATATTGACCCGAATGCCTTGGTCAGCCAGGCAAATGTAGCAGGCGTCTTCGGCTCAGGCTTTGATGTCATCAAAAAAAGCTAAAAACGGTTCTTTTTATAGAAAAAATGCACGCGCGCTTGCACATGTAAAAAAAAAGTAGTAAATTTGCACGCTTTTAGTTATGCGTGAATTCAGCTTGGACATATATCGGGAATTGTTAGAACGTCTGCAGACGCATGGATATGTGCTCATTTCGTATAGCGATTACCTGAAAACGGAGCGTGAGCAACTATCCCTGCAGAAGTTTGTCATCCTCCGTCATGACGTGGACAAGAAACTCCGGAATAGTGTTCGCACAGCGCAGATAGAACACTCGATAGGTGCCAGAGCCAGCTATTATTTCCGTACGCCCGAAAGCGGTTGCTACAAAGGCAGCAGCATCAGTTTGCCGGACGCTATACGCGGGATAGCGACACTGGGACACGAGATAGGTTATCACTACGAGGACATGGCGTTATGCAACGGCGATACGGAGAAGACCTATTCGCATTTCGTGACATGGCTTGATTATTTCAGGCGGTATTATGCGGTAGAGACAATCTGCATGCATGGCGCTCCGGCCAGCCGCTATGACGGACGCGATCTCTGGAAAAAATACGACTACAAAGCTTTGGGTATAGCCGGAGAACCGTATCTCGATACCGATTTTGGCGATGTGCTCTATCTGACGGATACAGGCAGATGCTGGGACGGATACAAAGTATCGGTACGGGACAAGATTCCGCAGCACCAGGAAGAGTGGACAAAGAAAGGGTGGAGCTGGCATACTACTAAGGAGTTGATTCGTGCTGTAGAGGAAGAGCAAGTGCCCCGCCATGTCATGCTAACGACACATCCGCAACGCTGGACGAACAACCAATGGGAGTGGACAAAAGAGTTGCTGATACAAAACGTAAAGAACGTTATAAAACGAATGATAGCAAAATAGAACATTTTTGACTAATAAAACATATGAACAAACCCATGAATTTCGGACTTATAGGCGCAGCCGGATATATTGCGCCGCGACATATCAAGGCGATAGCGGATACGGGCAACAAGCTCATTGTGGCATATGACAAGTTTGACAGTGTAGGCCGTCTGGACAGCAGTTTTCCTGATTGTTCGTTCTTTACCGAGAACGAGCAGTTCGACCGTTTCTGCTCCAAGCAGATGCGCACAGAGAACCCGCTCCACTGGTTGGCTATCTGTACGCCGAACTATACCCACGATGCTTTCATCCGCTACGGTTTGCGTTTGGGATGCAATGTGATTTGCGAGAAACCGCTGGTGCTCAATCCGTACAATATAGACAACCTTGTAGAACTGGAAAGTGAGACCGGACACCAGGCATACACGATTCTCCAGTTGCGTCTGCATGAGAAGATCCGTGCGCTCAAAGAGAAAGTGGAGAATGGCCCGAAAGACAAGAAGTATGATGTGGACTTGACATACATTACCAGCCGTGGCAAATGGTATTACAGCAGTTGGAAGGGCGATGTGCACAAGTCCGGCGGAATTGCTACCAACATAGGCGTGCATTTCTACGACATGCTGCAATGGGTATTCGGACCTGTTCAGAAGAATATCGTGCATGTGATGTCATTCGACCGGGTAGCCGGCTATCTGGAGTTGGAGAAAGCGCGTGTGCGCTATTTCCTCAGTATCAATGCGGACTGTCTGCCGGCAAACGCCGTGCAAGGAGAGAAACGAACTTATCGTACGCTGAGTATTGACGGAGAAGAGTTTGAGTTCTCACAGGGTTTCACGGAACTGCATACAGAGAGTTACCGCCAGATATTGGCAGGGAACGGCTTCCGTATCTCAGAGGCGCGTCCGTGCATAGAGACAGTAAGTCAGATCCGCCACACAGAGCCGATAGGTTTGGCAGGCGACTATCACCCGCTTGCTAAACTGCCCCTTAGTCCGCATCCGTTCGGCTGGGATGAGAAACGATAAAGGAATGTACGAAGGACAATGTACGATGTACGAAGGATTTTATGAAAGGAAAGATTTACATATTATTTGTCGGACTACTGAGTGTTTTGCTTAGTTCGTGCGTCACAGCGCGCAAGGTAAACTATATGCAGGAGCCTGACAAACATATCCCTTCTTATGCTGACACACTTTCCTACGAGGAATACGAATTGCGTATAGGTGACAGATTGTATGTCTATGTCTATTCGCTGGATGAGCAAGTCAGCAGCATGTTCAATGCCAACCTGAACAGCAGCTATGTGCGTTACCGTTTGCAGCAGAATACCAATGCAAATAGCACATATGGTTCGTATGACTTGTACACTTATCTTATTGACGAAGAAGGCTATATTGATTACCCTCATATAGGCAAAGTATATGTGCGGGGAATGAATACGCGCGAGGTCAAACAGAAACTGGAGGAAGAACTGAGCGCCTTGCTTCAGGAAATACCGGGATTCTCGACCGTCTCTGTAGAAGTGAACATCGTCAACCGCAGTTTCTCGGTTATCGGCGCGCAGAGCGGACGTTATTTTATTACCAAGGAGAAGATGACTATCTTTGAGGCATTGGCGCTCGCAGGAGATCTGGACGAGTTCAACAGCCGTAAGGAAATCAAACTGGTCCGCGAGAAAGAAGGAGTGACTACGGTGAAAACATTTGATGCGCGTTCCAAGGACTTGATTAACTCGGAATACTATTACATTGAGCCGAATGATATCATCTACGTACGCAAGATACCCGGATACAGTTTCGGTATCAATTCCGCATCTACAGCTTTGGGCGTGTGTGCTACCACGCTCTCCTTTGGAGTTCTGGTTTACTCCATCGTACAGACAGGTATTATACACGTCAATAAACGTATAAACGGAGGATATAATAAATAACAGCCATGAGAAAGATTCAAATCATATTATTCTCGCTCATGGCAATATGCATGACGAGTTGTTATAGCCACAGGTCGATAGGCTATCTTCAGGATCCGGCTAAACACAAAGACCTGCCGGTGTATGATTCCGTTCCCTATGAGCCGTACAGGATTCATGTGAACGACGAGATTATCTATCGTGTAATCACTCTTGACGCTACTTTGGCAAAATCGCTTTCGCCGAATAAGAACTCCGCTTATGATGTGCAATATGCCAATTCCTACCGCGTACACGACGATGGTACGATAGACTTGCCATACTTGAAACCGTTGAAGATAATAGGATTGACCGAGCAGGAGGCACAAGATACACTCCGCAAAGCTTTCCGTGAGATTATTCCGGACGCGGATGTCAAACTGGCATTGTACAACAAGACTTTCTCGGTAGTGGGCGACGCACATGCAGGACGTTATTTCATCTACAAGGAGAGAATGAATATCTTCCAGGCTCTGGCGATGACAGGCGATGTGTTCAATAGCGGAGACAGAAAGCATATTCGTATTATCCGTCCGCGTGACAACGGGCAGGAACCCGAGGTTCTGGAGTTCGATATACGAACCAATTCCATTATTGACTCCAAATACTATTATGTCTATCCCAACGATGTGATTTATGTGGCACGGACAAAAGACAGTTTCTACAAAGTACCTACTTATACCGGCTTTCTGGCGCTCATTACCAGTAGTGTGTCGCTGCTGACAACTGTGCTCAACTATGTAGCAAATATCTATAAATAGAATATGGACAACAACAATCAATATTATTACCATTCCGGAGGCAATAGCGCCTACTATCAAGGTGGAAACCGGAATTACCAATATGGTAATCAGCAATACCAGACAGATCCTTTTCAGGAGGGAGATGGCGAAAATGCGAGTAACTTCAACCCGATAGAATGGCTCTTTATCTTTCTGCATTATTGGTATTTGTTCGTAATAGCCCTTGCCATCGCGTTAGGTTTGGCTATGCTCAAAAACCGCAAGTGGATTCCGAGTTATTACACCCAAAGCACGTTGGTAATCAAGGAAGGCGGCACTTACGGCGGCAGTTCTGCTCTGATGCAAGGATTCGGCGTGGAAGCGGGTTACAAGAATGTAAACAACCAGGTGATCATGCTTGGTTCGTACGACCTAATGTGCCGGGTTGTTGATTCATTGCCTTTCCTGAACGTGGAATATATTACCCAGGGACGTTTCAAAACCCGTAATTTATATACCAATACGCCCATTCTGGTGGAATATACGAGAGTGGCAATGGATGCCGATGGTTTGCTCTTCCAAGTGGATATTCAGGATGAAAACGAATTGCACATCTCATCTACCAACGATGATATACCTTTGTCTATAGACGCACGGTATGGGGAACCGGTCTCTTGTGAGCTGTTTGACATTACGATTTGGCCTACAGACAGGATGTTGTCATCCGGCAGGATGTTTATCCGTTTCCGCAGTCGGGAATCCTTGGTCAATGAGTTTATGTCACGCCTGAAATTAGCTTTTGTTACGGAAGGGTCAACTGTATTGGCTATGTCTCTGGAGAGTGAAACGCCACAGCGTGACCGCGATTTCCTGGATAAACTGGCGGATATTTATCTGTTGCAGAACCTGGAACATAAGAACGAAGTGGCGGAGAACTCTATACGGTTCATAGATGAACAGCTTGATAATTTGCAGGCTTCGCTTCAGGTGAGCGAAGGAGCAATGACTAATTTCCGGCAGGAGAACAAGTTCGTGGATGTCAATTCATATGCCGGCCAGCTGATGACCCGTATCGGGCAGTATGACCAGCAAAAGATGAGCTTGCGGCTAAAAGAAACCTATTTCGACTACCTCATAAATTATATCCATAAGAATATAGAAGACGATGCAGTGATCGCTCCGACATCCATGGGCGTGAACGAGCCGATGTTGATTTCCCTTGTCAAACAGTTGAACGATTTGCGCATCCAGCGAGGCGAACTGACCGAGAAGAATGTATATTATGCCAAATATACCAAGGATATAGAGAATGTCAAAACGGCAATCGAAGAGGTAGTGGGATCAATGCGTGCTTCTTTGCGGATAGAGAAGAAAGACTTGGACAACAGGTATCGCGAAGTGGAAGCGGAGATCAAAGATTTGCCTGAGAAAGAATTGCAGATGGTTGCTATTGAGCGGAACTATCGTATTGATGACAACTACTACACATTCTTCCTGCAGAAACGTGCCGAGGCTGAAATCCAAAAGGCGTCCAATACTCCCGATAACAGCATCTTGGATAGGGCACGCACTATGCAGGTAATCAATTCAAAAGCCAAATCCAAGACCACGATGATGTATTTGTTCATCGGTTTCATGATTCCTTTTGTGCTGATTGTCTTGAGTGAGTTGCTCAACAACAAGGTTCGTTCTCCTAAAGATGTCCTCAAATTGGGTATGTTCCGGATGATAGGGACGCTACGTCATGTGCGCAGCCAAAACCCGACTATGGTACATACGTCACCGCGGTCTTCTTATGCGGAAATGCTGCGTGCTATCCGTACACGTATTGAGTTCCTCCTCAAACGCAAAAACAAACTGATGATCTGTATTACTTCTACCGAGTCCGGAGATGGAAAAACGTTCCTTTCCTCTAACCTGGCAACGCTTTATGGTATGACAGGCAAGAAGACACTGTTGATAGATATGGACCTCCGCAAACCGAACCTGCATACCAAACTGGGCCTGGATAATGGCAAAGGTCTGTCTAATTACTTGGTAGATGACTGTGATTTGGATGAAGCCCTGATGACCAACACCCCGTTTGATTTCGATTTTCTGCGGGCGGGTACTATTCCTCCGAATCCAGGTGAGTTGGTGCATTCAGACAAACTGGCTGACTTGCTGAAAAAACTGCGTGACGAGTATGATTTTATCGTGATAGATACTTCGCCTATTGGTATTGTGCCTGATGCATATGCTGTCGTGGAACAGTGTGATTTGTGCCTGTATGTCATCCGCTGTATGGAGACGAACAAATCCTTCTGCAAACAGACGCTGGAGCAGATGCGTGACACAATCGACAATTCTGAAAAGATTCAAATTATTCTTTCGGATATCCCCACTGAGGGACGCCATTCTTACGGGTCCGGCTATGGATACGGTTATGGCGGTTATGGTGGATACGGTTACGGCCATTTCGGATACGGAGGTTATGGCGGCTACGGCTACGGATATGGCGAATCCAAAAGCAAGAAACATGGCAAATTCTACGGACGTCTGTACGGACGCTTTGCGCAAGATGAAAAAGCTTACCATGCTTACTATTATTATCACCACGACGAGGATGATGAGAATCCGGAGGTGCAGTTGGATAAAAAAGACTGATTCTCGGATTCAGAAACAGGAAGGGATGCAGAAATGCATCTCTTTTTTTGTTGCAGGATGAACGAATGATATCTCCGTTGCGTGTAGGTACAATCTGTTTGCCTTCATGTCATGTCTTCCGTAGAGCCGGTCTCCTAAGATAGGTGCATTAAGCCCGTCCGGATGAGCGGCGTGAACGCGCAACTGATGCGTACGGCCTGTCTTTGGGTAAAAATCCACTAAGACATTGCCGTTGGATCGTATTTCGCGGATGCGGTAAGTGGTAATAGCCGGTTTGCCATGCTCGTGGTTGACCATTTGCCGCGGACGGTCATAGGGGTTGGGCAATAGAGGAAGAGAGATGGTTCCTTCATCCGCCTTATGCCATTCGCCGTCCGGAACAAGTATAGCCTCGTAGTGCTTGAGAATGTCGCGGCGCTGGAAATAGGCCTGTAGCGTTTTATAGGTGTCCGGCGTCTTGGCCAGTACGAGTATGCCGCTTGTGTCTTGATCCAGGCGGTGCACGGGCTGAAGGTATGCGTAATGGTTATGTATGCAGAGGAACTGTGTTATGGACGGTTCGTCTGTTTTGCCGGGTACAGAGAGAACTCCTGCCGGTTTGTTGATAACCATAAGCCACTCGTCTTCATGTAGAATATCCACAGAGCGAATGTCGGCTTGCCTATGCGGACCGTCAGAACGGAGAATAAGCAGATCCACTCCTTTCAGCATGTGTTTTAGTATGGGTATGCATTTGCCGGAGCAGGGTGGGTAGAACACACCTTCTTGCCGCAACTCTGTGCCTGACGGCGCTCCCACCCAGAATTCGGCGAGGGCTAACGGTTGCAGGTGGTGATCTATGGCATATTTCAGCAGTTTGGGAGCGCAACATTCGCCTGCGCCTGCTGGAGGAAGAGAGGAGAAATGGTGTTTCGGATCTTTCTTGCTGAACCATTCTTCCAGGGACAGAATAGGTTTTTCTTGGGCGAATATCTCCAATAGGTTGCGTGATTCGCCATGAATATTGGTGAAACGGTAGCTGGCAAAAAGCAGGCGTTGCAGGCGCTGGGATTCTTCGCGGGATGAGCCAACTGGCGGAGTCGTCATTTCATAGACAGGAGGCACAAATCCTTTGTGATGGTAGGTACCGTCTAACATGGCGGAGAAAGCCTGAAGGTTTACAACCGTACCTTGTCTGTCTGTGCAAACCAATATGCCGAACATCTTGCCTTGACGGTGTAATTCGCTATCCGGATGCGCACGCATGTATGCATGTGCAGTAGTAATAGTTGCTTGTGCAGCCTGCTGTGCCAAAAGGGTCTTATCCAAAATCATGGGGCAAAGTTACAATTATTTTTTGAAATATGCAAGCGGCTCTTGCATATTTGCAAAAAAAGTAGTAACTTTGCAGTCGCGTTTGGAATTAACTGATTAACTACAAAACATATGAAACTGGCGTTTGATAATGACAAGTACATCCGTATTCAGTCGGAGCATATCCGTGAACGGATAGCAGAGTTTGGCAACAAATTATATCTCGAATTGGGCGGTAAGTTGTTTGATGACATGCATGCTAGTCGTGTGCTTCCGGGTTTTATGCCTGATAGCAAACTGCGAATGCTGACGCAACTGCGTGATTCATTGGAGATTATCATTGTGATTTCTGCTGCTGATATTGAGCGCAACAAAGTTCGTCAGGATTTGGGAATTACGTATGACGAAGATGTGCTCCGTTTGCGCGAAGAGTTTATGAAACGCGGTTTTATGGTTTCATCCGTGGTCATAACGCACTATTCCGGCCAGCGTTCGGCGGATGCGTATAGGCTGCGATTAGAGAGACAGGGTATCAAGGTGTATTACCATTATACGATAGACGGCTATCCGCATAATGTGGAATTGATTGCATCCGAAGATGGCTTTGGACGGAACGATTATGTCGAAACATCTCGTCCGCTGGTAGTTGTCACGGCTCCGGGGCCTGGCAGTGGCAAGATGGCTGTATGCCTGAGTCAATTATATAATGAACATGCGCGCGGACGCGAGGCCGGATATGCCAAGTTTGAGACGTTCCCCGTATGGAGTCTGCCGCTCAAACACCCTGTCAATGTGGCTTATGAAGCAGCTACTGCGGATATACAGGATGTCAATATGATTGATCCGTTCCATCTGGAAGCATACGGCAAAACAGCTGTCAATTACAATCGTGATATTGAGATTTATCCGGTGTTGGATGCATTGTTCACATCTATTTATGGCGAGAGTCCCTATAAATCGCCAACAGATATGGGTGTGAACATGGTGGGCTTCTGTATTAGTGATGATGCAGTGTGCTGCGAAGCCAGCAAGCAGGAGATCGTCCGCCGCTATTTCCAAGCCTTGTGCCGTATGGCAGACGGCGCCGTTAATGATGCAGAGATACAGAAACTGGCGCTGTTGCAAAAACAGGTGGGAATCAATACCGCCTACCGGAAAACGGTAGTGGCTGCACGTGAGAGAAAAGAGCAGTCGGGCGGTAATCAGCCTTTTGTGCATGCTGCAGCAATCGAACTGGAGGACGGACGAATTATCACAGCCGGTTCAAGTGATTTGCTGGGCTCGTCGGCGGCGTTGCTGATTAATGTCATGAAAGAACTGGCGGGTATTGACCATTCTGTCAAGCTGATTCCGCAATATATGATTGAGCCTATTCAGAAAACAAAAATCGAGTATCTGCATGGGCATAACCCGCGTTTGCATACCGATGAAGTGCTGGTGGCGCTGAGTGTATTGGCGCAGAGTGACGAGAATTGCCGTAAGGCATTGGCAACACTGCCTCTGCTCAAAGGCTGTCAGGTGCATTCCACAGTGATGCTGCGCGATGTGGACTTGCGTACATTTGCCAAACTGGGTATCGATCTGACTTCAGACCCTGCGAAAAAGTGATGAATAGATATACATTGGGAAAGATTGTGAAGTTCTTCTTTCATTGGCACTATGATGTGCAGGTGACTGGAGAAGAGTTGTTGCGGGATGGGAGCGTGCATCTGGTGATGCCTAATCATACGGCATATATTGATCCGCTCATCCTTTTCAGCGAAGAATGGTGGTTGCCCATTTGTCCGATGAGTGACGAACTCTTCATGCGGCATTGGTTCTATGGCTATATTCTCCGCAAGGCTGATGCTATCGAAGTGCCGGATTTGAACAAGAGCGCCATGAGCCGCGAAGAGGGGGTTGCCGCGGCGTCCCGACTTAGTCGCGTCGCTATTGACAGCCTGTCCAATGGCAAGCAGATATGTTTCTATCCTTCCGGACATGTCAAGACTATTGATAAAGAGGTGATAGGCAACCGAAGAATGGCATACGAAGTATGCCGCGAACTGCCTGAAGGTGTGCATGTCATCCTTTGCCGCATGAGAGGACTTGAGTCCAGCCGCTGGTCTAAACTCAAACCCAAACAATGGAAATGGCGCAGAACAGTGACCATGCATTTTGAGGATCATACTGCGGATGTGCGCGGATGGGCGCAGACGCTCACACGGCGGGAGTTTAATGAGAAATTGGAGAATTGGTATAATGACAACAGAGCAAATTGAAATGCGTGCGCAACGCGCGCAGCACTTGTTCCAACAGGGCTATAATTGCTCTCAGGCTGTCTTTGCGTCATGTGCAGATTTATATGGCATCGCTGATGAATCGCTGGCACTGCGTCTGGCGGCTTCGTTTGGCGGCGGAGTAGGGCGTATGCGTATGACCTGTGGCGCTGCCAGCGGGATGTTCCTACTCGCCGGCCTGCACAATGGTTCTGCTACGCCTCATGACAACGCCGGCAAAATGGCTAATTATCAGTTGGTGCAACAGCTTGCCGGTGATTTCAAGGCTAAATACGGTTCGCTCATCTGCGCGGAGTTGCTGGGCTTGGCGCCGAAAGGCTCTACCCGCATGGAATATCTGCCTGCGGAGGCTCTCCGCCCACAGCCTGCCGAACGTACGCCGGAGTATTATGAGAAACGTCCCTGTGCTGAAATGGTCGGAGAGGCAGTGAGAATCTTTTTAAGACGATTGAATGACTGAAAAGCAGGACAAATTATGGAATAGCAATTACATCAAAGTGTGGGTGGCCAACTTTATGATGTATTTTGCTTTTATGTTGCTCACGCCGTTGCTGCCGCTGTACCTGCGCGACACATTCGGTGCGGACAAACAAATCATAGGCATAGTCCTCTCCGGCTATGCGGTGGCGGCGCTCTGTATCCGTCCTTTCAGCGGGTTCTTTGTCGATTCGTTCCCGCGCAAAATGATGCTGCTCATCTTCTACGGCCTGACGGCTTTGTTCTTCGGTGGCTATCTGGCTGCTGGCAGCCTGACCTTGTTTGCTATCGTGCGTATGTTGCACGGCGCGCCGTTTGGGGCAACAGGCGTCTCGCTTTCCACTGTAGCGATAGATGTGCTGCCGTCCTCGCGGCGGGCCGAAGGGATAGGGTATTACGGCCTGAGTAATAATATTGCTACGGCTGTCTCGCCCGGTGTGGCGATGTTCCTCTTCGGCAAGTTCCATAGTTATCCTATGCTCTTCTGGCTGGCTTTCGCAACGGCTATAGCAGGGGTGCTGATCTCTTTTACCGTTCATTCTAAAAAACGTGAGTTGGAGCTGAACAAACAGCCCCTTTCGCTCGACCGTTTTCTCATGCTCCGCGGCTGGGCGCCTTTCATCACCATCCTCACGATGGCTACGGCTTATAGTGTCGTCTCTACCTATGTGGCTATCTATGGTCAGGAGCGCTTGGGTATCACTACCGGAACGGGTATGTTTTTCACCCTCTTTGCTGTCGGACTCATACTGAGCCGTTTGACCGGCAGCCGTTCGCTGGCTAAAGGACTCATCATCCGCAATGCGTCCATGGGATTGGTCGTCTCGCTCAGTGGCTTCGTGCTCTTTGCTGCCAGCCCGACTGTCTGGGCGTATTACCTCTCGCCTTTCATCATCGGCTTGGGCAATGGACATGTGTGGCCGGCGTTTCAAATGATTTTTATCAATATGGCGCCGCATTCTCAACGTGGCACCGCCAACTCAACCCTCCTCACTGCTTGGGACCTGGGCATGGGGCTGGGTATGTTTGCCGGTGGCTCCTTGGCAGAGCATTTCGGCTATTTCCCTGCCTTCTGGGCGGGCGTTGCACTCTATGCCGCGGGTGTGATCTTCTATTTTACGTTCGTTCGAACCTATTATAATACGCATAAATTACACGATTGATATGAAGTATTTCCTGGCAATTATCGGCGGTGGCCCTGCCGGTTACACGGCGGCTGAAAAAGCCTCTAAAGCGGGCAAAGATGTCATCCTTTTCGAGCAAACCGCTCTCGGTGGCACATGCCTCAACGTAGGATGTATCCCTACCAAATCGCTCCTCTACGGTGCCAAACAATTCTATAACGCTACCCATGCGCAGAAATACGGTGTGACGGCAGAGAATGTGGCGTTCGATTTTGCAGCGATGCAGAAACGCAAGACCATCGTCGTCCGCAAACTCGTCGCAGGCATCAAAGCCCGCCTGAACAACGAACATTGCACGGTGGTAAACGGCTTTGCCACAGTCCTTAGTCCTTCAGAGAGCGAAGCGAACGGTCTTTATTCTTTCAGTGAGCAAGGCGAACGGTCATATTTTGTCGAGTGTAATGGCGAAACCTATGAAGCAGAGAATCTGCTTATTTGCACCGGCTCCACCAACTTTGTGCCACCTATTCCCGGCATCAAAGACAATCCTGCTGTCTGGGACAGCACAGATGCACTCGCAGCCACCGAACTCCCCGAATCCATCATCATCGTCGGCGGCGGAGTCATTGGCATGGAGTTCGCTACGCTCTATCACGAACTTGGCGTGCCCGTAACGGTCATTGAAGCCATGCCGACCATCCTTCCGAATCTTGATCCCGAAGTCGTACAAATCCTTCTCGATAAATACCGCAAAGCCGGCATCAATATCCTCACTTCCACCAAAGTGGAATCCATAGAGGGCAACAATGTTACCATCTCTGGTGCTTCTAGTCCGACTAGTTCTACTAGTTCAACTAGTTTGACAAGTGACAAAATTCTCGTCTCCGTTGGTCGTCGCGCCAACCTCCAAGGCCTCGAAGCACTCAATGACCTTGAACTCAACCGCGGCGCTATCGTAGTGGACGATTTCATGAAAACCAACTTGCCGAATGTCTATGCCTGTGGCGATGTGACGGGAAAAATCATGCTCGCCCATGTGGCAAGCCGTCAGGCGGAAGTGGCGGTTGGGCGTATGTTGAAGCAAATACCCCTCCAGCGAATCGCCTACAATGCGATTCCCTCGGTCGTTTATACGAATCCTGAAATAGCCTCCGTCGGCATTACCGAGCAACAAGCCGAGTCGATGTCTATTCCTTTCGAAGTTCGCAAACTGCCTATGACTTTCTCCGGACGCTTTATGGCGGAGAATGAAGGCGAAACAGGGCTCTGCAAAATGGTCGTGGATGCCAAAAACAAATCCATTCTCGGCGTGCATTGTATCGGCAACCCCTGCTCGGAGTTTATCGCAGCAGCCTCTTTCGCCGTACGGAACGGCTACACCATTCCGGAAATGGAGCAAGTCGTCTTCCCGCATCCCACTGTCAGCGAAATTTTACACGAGATAATAGCTTAGATAATTTTTAGCTTAGATAATTTTTAACTTAGATAATAGCTTGAGCCGTACCGTTCCCATACTCCTTGCGGATATGGTTAATCTCGGTCGATGAGCATAACATAAGCATAACATAAGCATAACATAAGAACGACATAAGTACGACATAAGTACAACAAAAGACTTACCTTGTTATAGCCTCGCTATACTTTTTTGTACGTTTAATTTGCATATATCAAAAAAAAGCACTACCTTTGTGCTCCTTTTTAAATCAACTGTCATGAAAAAACACTTGTTTTCTTTTCTTGCGCTCCTTATTGTAGCGCAAATCAGTCTTGCAAAATCAGTCACTCCGGCGGAGGATATTCCGGACTATTGGGCTTCGTTAAACAACAAGTCCGGTGCCGCTTTGTTTGACCAATTATCTACAGTTACGGCTGTAGGTTACTCCTCTATCGGTTATGATGGTCTTTGGACCGCCTATGCCAAAACGGACGTCTATCCGCAGGATTCCGCTGACCGTAAAGGCGAAGTATGGGATATGTATAGTGCGTGCCATTTCGCTTTGAGTGCGCACGGCTCCTATTCGGGCGAGTGCGATCACTATAACCGCGAACACTCTGTTCCGCAATCGTGGTGGGGGAAGGGTACATCGAATCAAGGATGCGACATTTTCCATGTACTGCCTACGGACGGATATGTCAACAATTGGCGTGGTAATGACCCTTACGGTGAGGTTACCTCGGCCAAGAAAACTTCTACAAATGGCTGTATGAGCGGTGCCTCCAAAATGAGCGGATATTCGGGTAACGTCTTTGAACCGGCTGACCAATACAAAGGCGATATAGCCCGAGGCATATTGGGTGCGATGGTTAAATGGAAAGGCAACTGGACGCAAGGACAGGGTGGTTCGACGTTTACCGGCAAATATACTGCGGCGGATAATTTCGGACTCACGGACTATGCGGTGCAACTGTTCATGAAATGGCATCGCCAGGACCCTGTTTCCCAAAAAGAAATCGACCGCAATAATGGTATTCAGGAAACACAAGGTAACCGCAATCCCTTCATCGACTATCCGTATATTGCGGAGTATATCTGGGGCGAACATGCAGGTGAGGCTGTGGATATGAGCAAACTGATTGCTTCATGCGAGGAAGGATTTGTTCCCGGTAAGAGCAGCGGATGGCGTGGCGAGCCTGTTGAACCGGACAAACCGGTCGTTAAGCATGGCGTCACATGGTCTGTGAACGGAGAAACGCTGCGCGTGGATTCTGTAGTGGAGAATAAACGCCCGGCTTCTATGCCCGATGAACCTGAATCGTGCTCCTCTGAGAGTACAGAGTTCATGGGATGGACTGACGCTCCGATTGAGTCCGTTTCCGATGATGCTCCGGCTGTTCTCTATACTGCCGTTGCCGATTTTCCTGCTGTCACGGATGACGTTACTTACTACGCTGTCTTTGCTCATTCGGAAATACAAGGCGCAGCCGAACCGGCTGTTTATACGTTTGATGCAACCCATTCGGAAGGATGGACCAACACTGCGTTTAAGAGCAATAGTTACTGGATCTTGCGCGACGGATTGTATTTGGAATCGCCGGCAATTGATTTGTCGGGCTTGACAGCTATCTCTATGACGATGCGAACCTATGGCGGCACAAATTATAATACGGTTGACGTGACTGCTAATGGAACAAAGATTGCTACGCTCAAGGCTACCGGCAGTTCAATGACAGAGCAGACTTGGACCAATACATCGGTACTCTCCGGCATGAGCCCGTTGCGTTTTGAGAGTACGACTTCTACTGCTTCCAACGGACCTGCATTCTCTGTCGTTACCATCAATGCCACCGGCGCAGGCACTACCTACAGCCGTTATATCACCTCCTGTCAAATGACCGAAGAAGTAGAACTCGTTCCTAACGATCAATCGGCACGTAAACTGCTCATCAACGGGCATATTTACATCCAAACCGCCGAAGGCCTGTTCACCATCCAAGGTCAACGAATCAAATAAGCAGGACAGTATATCAAATAACTTCATTAGTTATCCTGCCGACGGAGTTAAGCCCACGCCTGCTGCCTGCAACATAGGCAGCAGGCGTTTGGTTGGCACGCGAAGGCTTCGTTTGCAGTCACTCGCTCAGCGTTGTGCAATCCTCAGTCAGCGCTTTAAGCAGAAAACGCTCTCTTCACTTGCTGCTCTTCCGCCTGTTACAATCGCGGCAAAGCATCTGGCAGTTATCCGGCGTAGTATGACCGCCTTGTGACCAAGGCGTTATATGGTCGGCTTCCATCTGTTCTATCTCGAAATGCTTGCCGCAAATGGGACAAATACCTTTCTGCTTCTCATATTGGCGACGCTTGGTATTGCCGTCAAACGCACGAATCTGCAAGTGACGCTCGTCAGCATCAAACACATACCAATAAATACCTTTCTGATTGCCCACATCCGAGTCTTGAATCAGTTCAGAAATGCGCTGCTCCATTTCCTCAATATTAATATGCTCTGTGCCGTATTTGTTGAAAATAGCACCCCAGTCCACACCTTTCATAATGGAGCGGTATTTGAATTTTGCTTGCACCCAGTTGATGACTTGCTGGAAATACAGCCACAATGCCGTTGCATCGGAATCTTTGAGAGAGTGCTCCGCCATATATTGCTCTATCTGACCGCCACTAATCCAGTCAAGCACGGTCTCCAAATAATCCTGTTGAATAGGCGAGCCCACAAGATATTTGTTGCCCATGAGGTACGCGCCGCAGTTGGATTTGGAGAAATAGCGTTTGGCATCAGAGAGCCACGGCGAAGCATAAACGGCATTGAGCAATTCTTGGTTGGTCAGTTTCTTACCGGCTATATTGATGGTCTTGAACCATTTGAGCTTTTCGGTGTCTGAGCCTGTGCAAAGGTAAATAAAGAGCTCGTAGTCAAGAATCTGCTTCTGCTCATCGGCAGTCAGGTTGCCGAAATAGCGGAACAGGTGTGCAAAATCTCCGTTGACATACTGGCAGATGGAGATTGTACGTTGCTGACCGTCAATAATCTCGAACGTGCCATCTTCGCGCACTGACCAATACATTACGTTGAGCGGGAAATCCTGTGTGATAGTATCAATGACTGCGTCACGCTCTTTGTCGTTATAGACGAACTCACGTTGGAAAGGCGGACGCACATCCAGTTTGCCACCATAGGCTTTTACGCCTGCTTCTTGGTTGTCCACGTAGCCTTCCGTCAACTCACGGACAGTAATCTTGTGTAATTCTATTTTCATGGTAGTAATTATTTTTTGCGACGTATAAGAATGCGAGTATAGCAACGCTCTCCATTTATTGTCGCGCAGCCTCCTCTATCTTCTTCATTGGGTGTGTAATGCAATTCTTTAAGAATCTCCTTAGGCGCACAGGCTCTTGTGTTTCCACTTGCTTGCCATATAATT
>JAFVDD010000011.1 GCA_017478725.1 Paludibacteraceae bacterium | reverse complement strand
CCTATCTTATTTTCTTTCTTCTCTTTTCTCGCTGCGGAGGCGGTACATGCGCTCTGAGAAACCGCCATTCTGCATAAAATCATCGCCCAACCGTTGGAGCTGACGAAACAGCAGATAATCAGCCTGTTTGATGAGCACAATACACATGTTAGCTATCGTCTCCGCAGGGCGCGTCTGAGCCAGTTCCATAAAGAACTCCGCATCATTATGTTTCTTGCCCAACTCACGCATCGCCTCTAACTCCGCTGAACCTTCTTCCCACTGACGATGTCCGCGCGTCTTGAGGTAGTCTTCGTAATCTTCCAGCAGTTCCTGCAGACTTGCTTTCGCCACATTGACCAATTTGATTTCCGTCTTGGCGGAAGTGGTACTTGCAGCACTTCCCTCAATGATATTCTGTTTGCCGGAACGAGCCGCCTGCAACATCTGGTCGTATGTCCTGTCACCCTTTGGCAGAAAATGCTCCACAAAGAAATAGGTCAGGCAGAAAATCACATTCGTCTTCTGGTAACTGAGCAATTTCTTGTAGTTGCCGTTGTGCGGGATAAGCTGCTCCATACGCGTAACAGGGTTTTTAAGGGGTTTAAAGTCTTTAAGGTCATTAAGGACTTTAGGGTCTTTAAGGACTTAATTTGCATTTTCGGGTGCAAAGGTAGTAAAAATAAATGATATGTGCAAGTTTTTGTGGGGGAAAAGTGAAATTTAGGCATTTTGGACGTGAATAGGGCACGCCATGTGGCTGTCTCATGACGGCCACAGGGCGGTCTCACTGCAATGCTGTGTTAATCTTGTGTTAATCTTGTGTTAATCCTGTGTTAATGCTGTGTTGGAGACAGCAAGTGTAAGGGCAGTCGTTACGGACACTAAAAGAAAGGGCTATCCTGTTGTGTTGCAAGGATAGCCCAAGAGTATAGCAAAGGTATAGCAAAGGTATAGCAAGGGTATAGCAGCCCTATACGATTAGCGTGAGGCGAACGAGGTTATTGGGCGCGCTGGACTTTGAGTTGGGCGTCGATTTCTTTCATGCGCGCCGTAGTCAGCGGATAGAACGAGACGACGAGGATGGCGATGAGGCTCACGGCAGCAGGTATGAAGGACATGAGGCAGCGCAGGCAGGTCAGAGCCGCCTCGGGCTGCCCGGCAAAGTCCGTTGCAGAGGTCAGTGCAGGGTCGGTGATATATCCGCAGGCGGCGAGGAGCCAGAGCGCTGCTGAACCGCCGATGGCACCGCCGAACTTCTGCGCCATGGATGAGGACGAGAAGATGAGTCCCGTGGACGCCGTCTTGAACCGCTGCTCGGCGTAGTCACTCACATCGGCGTACATCGACCAAACGAGCGGCGACATGACGCCGGTAAGCATGGAGATGAGCACTTGGGCAATGAGCATGAGCCAGAAGCCCGTAGCCGAAACAGGAATAAAGAAGAACAGAACGGACAGGACGCACAGACCTGCATTGACGGCGATGAAGGTAGTCTTCTTGCCAAACCGACCTGCCAGAGGTACGCAGAGCGCAACACCGATCATGTTGCTTACTTCGCCTACGGCGAGGAAGAGTCCGGCATAGAAGAGAAATTGAAAATTGAAAGTTGAAAGTTGAAAGTTCAACGTGGACCCTTGTGGGATGATGTCAGCGAAATAGTACGCCACCGTTGCGCCACGGACAGTACAGAAGAGATTAAAGCACAGAGCTGCGCCGATGAGCAGCCACCACGGTTTGTTCTGCAGCAGGGCTTTGAAGTCCGAACCGATTGAGACGGTGGAGACCGTTTTCAGTTCCTCTTTCGTGAGCAGGAAACAGCAGATGAAAAGCACAAAGCAGCAGACGGCAATGACCACCATCGCCCAGAACCATCCCTGCGGAGCGTTGTAGCCGCCGAGGGCGTTGCAGAGCGGTTCCCAAAGGAAGAGCGCGAGGAACGAACCGCCGTAAGCAAAGAACATACGGAAGGACGAATAGACCGTTTTCTCCTGGCTGTCATCGGTCATCACACCCAGCATGGCGCCGTACGGGACGTTGATACCCGTATAGACGGTCATCATCAGGATGTAAGTGACGTACGCCCAGATGAGTTTGGCGGAGTAGCTCCAGTCGGGCGTGGTGAAGAGCAAGATGCCGGCGATAGAGAACAGCGGCGCCACGAAGAGCAGGTACGGGCGGTACTTGCCCCAGCGCGTCTGCGTACGGTCGGCAAGAATACCCATCATCGGGTCGGAGACTGCGTCCCAGATACGTGTGACGAGCAGAATGATGCCGGCGTCCTTGAGGCTCAAGCCGAAGATATTACTGTAGAAGAACGGCAGGTAGTAGGAAAAAACTTTCCAGAACATCGACGAAGACATATCGCCGAAGCCGTAGCCGATGTGGCGGGATAATTTACTCATTTTCTCATTTATTTATTTTTGCATTTTTATCAATGAGGGCGTTGATGGTAGCTACAGAGGCGCCGGTGGTGAGACCGTCCTCGGGGGTGTTGAGGCAGTAGTCCAACAGCTGCTCCACGGAGCTCACCGCCACATGCAGACGGGTGTCCGACGAAGCATAGTAGATGAGGACGCGGCGTGTATCGGTTACGGGTGACGGGTTACCGGTTACGGGTTCATCTACAATCCAGCCGTTGGAGAAGACGACATTGCCCACATCGCCGATATACTCGTCGCGTTCGGGGATCATGAACCAGCCACCCGGACGTGCGATGATACGCGTGGGGTCGTCCAGCGCGGTCATGTACATATAGAGCACGTAACGCAGTCCGTCGGCGGTGTTGCGTACGCCGTGAGCAAGGTGGAGCCAGCCCTTGTCGGTCTTGATAGGCGCAGGTCCTTCGCCGTTCTTCACCTCATAGATGGTATGGTAGTTGCGGCCGTAGATGATGCGTTCGTCGCGCACCTCGGCACGGGTGATGTCCGGCACGAGCGTCCAGCCTATGCCGCCGCCTTTGCCTGTCTCGATAAAGCCGTCCTGCGGACGGGTGAAGAGCGCGTATTTGCCATCAACGAACTCCGGGAAGAGCACTACGTTGCGTTGCTGGCAGAGCGATTTGAGGTCGGGCAGACGCTCCCAGTTGACGAGGTCTTTGGTGCGTGCGATACCTGCCGCAGCCGTGGCAGCGGAGGTGTCAAAGGGCTTGGTGTCATCGTGCCGCTCGACGCAGAACACGCCGTAGATCCAACCGTCCTCATGACGCGTGAGGCGCATGTCATAGACATTCGTCGCAGGCGCATTGACGCCGTCTGGCATGGTAATCGGGCGGGGCCAGAAACGCCAGTTGTCAATACCGTTCTCGCTCTGCGCCACGGCGAAGAAGGACTTGCGGTCGGCGCCTTCCACGCGCGCTACCACGGTATATTTGCCCTCAAACAGGATGGCACCGGCGTTGAGCACAGCGTTCATCATAATCCGCTGCATGAGGTGCGGATTACGCTGCTCGTTGAAATCATAACGCCACTCCAAAGGCGTGTGCTCGGCGGTGAGAATGGGGTATTGGTACTTGGTATAAATACCATTCCCATTTACCATTTGACCATTTACTATTTGGCCATTTAGAGGTACGTTCTTGCGGGTTAACAAGGCTTCGTGCGCGGCGCGCAGGGCAGCCAATTTATCTGACCAGAGTTCCATTTGCATTGTATTTTACGTTGTTACGAATGATGATTAGTTGTCCTTCTTGGAGCATTTTTTGTGCTGCAGAGGGCCGGCTGTTGACTTGTCCGACAGCTGTTGATTTGTCAATATAGTTGCGAAAAAAGGCCATGTAGGTGCTGTACCAGTCACCGGCTACCTGATGTCCGTTCTCGGGGTTGAAGAGCAGTTGCTTGTCCGTCGAAAGCAGGTTGTTGTACGGCGCGATATTGGTATGCGGCGGACATACTTGGTCCTGCAAACCGATGCAAGCAATCGTCGGTGCGCTGATAGAGGTTGCCAGGTTCTTGGTGTCATAATAACTGAGGAAAGCGAACATCTCCTCGTCGGTCATCGCGCCTTGGTTCTCGCGTGCCACGTAAGCCGGCCAGTTGACGATGTCGAAATAGTCGGGGTAGTCACCCAGGAAGGCGATGCCCGGTGCGATAGCCGAGAACGGGTAGTCGCTCAACGCGGCAGCCGCATAAGTGAACGCGCCGCCTTGGCTCTGTCCTTCGGCGAAGAGGTTGCTCATGTCACTGGTTTCGCGTGACGCCATGAATCGTACAGCCTGTACGCAGTCCATGAATGCACCGCGGTAGTAGTAGCTGTCTTTGTTGCCGAATTCGAAGGCAAACCAGTCACCGTAGGTGTTGGTGAAATCACCCTTGCCGTCCGCCTCACGCTCCGAGGCCTGACGGTTGTTGATGTTCTGTCCGCGAGTGGAGAGCATGAACTCGGCGTAGTCAGGTTCGGCATCGCCGGACGGGCAGTATGGTTTGACGTCCTGTCCGCCGGGGCGGTAACCGCTGTCATAGCCGGCATAGTGCATGATAACCGGGTGCTTCTGACCGTCGGTAGGCTCGGCATAATAGCCGCGGATGATGACGGGTTCACCTGTCAGACCGTCGGGCACGGAGTTCATCTCTACGAGATACACCTTGCGCGCCGCTGTGCTCTTGGACGGGATCTCGGTGAGCGTGGCGTTCATATCAATCGCAGCCAGTTGGGCCTTGGCGGCAGCCCAGTAGGTATCAAAGTCCGCCTGCTTGTCCGGCGCGGAAACGATGGCGGTGGGATTGACGCCGAAAACGAACGCGCGGGCAAGGTCATCATTGACGATGCAGGTAGCCTTATAGAAACCTGCCGCCAGGTCTTCCTCCGTCGTCATAACAATATTCTCCGATGCACCGGCAGCTATCTCGCGCGACGCCAAGAGGGTGTCGAGAGCAACCGCTTTGTCGGTAGCTATTTCCACTTCGACCGTCGCTGTTACCGCTTCGCTATAGGGGTTCTCCACATGGATAGTAATGGACGGACGGGCAGCAAACACCCAGTTGTCAGTCACCGGCACGGAGAGCGTCAGCGGCTTGAGGTCGGCAGGGTTAATGAGGAGCACTTCTGTCATCGTATAGCCGAAACCGTTGATGATGGCACCGCCTGCTTTGAGCGTGTCGAGCATGTCGGCTGTGATAGTGAAGTCTTGGTAGCGTCCGCTGATAACCTTAATCTCAGTATCCACCATCGTGTGCCACGTAGAGGAACTAACTTGCAGCTGAGCACCTGCGCGGAGATTATTGAATCGCACGCGCAAGATCTGACCTTCTACAGCACTCGCGAACTTAGCCGCAGGCAACTGTTCCCATTCGCCCCAGTTCGTACCAAAATCTTTCTCGCCCGTCCAGATAGACTGAGTCGTACCGGCAGGGGCTGCCGTATGGGTAAGCGATATTTTGTTGGCGGTATAACCGGCACCTTTGACTACCAGTTGTTGTCCGGCTGCTATACTGTCAAGCATGTTCTGGGTCAGTTCGATAGACGCTACGCACGGCGCCGTTTTGTCCCAGAGGCTCACCGAACTATTGTCCGTAAAATTCTTCCACTCCCATGCGGCATCCACATACTGCAGTGCCACTTGCGGCCACTCGATGCCGGTGCTGATTGCGGAGACATAGACGTTGATTTCATCGCCTGCAACCGCGGAAGCCAAGTCGGCCTTAGGAATGGTGACGTACGTGGACCAGTCGTCAGCGCAGACGAACTCTTCCGTAGAAAGGATGATTTCCGTTGCCGAGAGTGTAGCGGCGGCTACAAGGGCAACGATAAAAGAAAATAGTTTTTTCATGTTAGATATGATTTATTTGTTGTGATTATTCTTCAGGCAGCAGCACCGGATGTACGGGTTCTGTATATTGGTTCAGGCGCACTTTCTGCGTCAGACGGATGTCACGCGAGGAAGCCGCAAACGCGAAACTATATTCGCCTTTCGGCAGCAGCCATCGGCTGTCCGTTTCATCGAAACTGGCCAGCAGACGTACCGGCACCCGCATGGTGAGCGTCTCGCTCTCGCCGGGCTGCAACTCGCGCGTCTTGGCGAACGCTTTGAGCTCATGGGCTACAGCACCGCCGGGGATGGTCATATACACCTGCACAATCTCCTTGCCGCTCCGTTCACCGGCGTTGCGCACAGTGACGGACAGCACCACTTCATCGCCCTGCAGTTTGGCTGTAGCACGGCTGTACTCGAACGAGGTATAGCTCAGTCCGAAGCCGAAGGGATAAGCCACCGGGCGGTCGAAGGTATCAAAATGCCGGTAGCCGACATAGACGCCCTCCGCATGGTTGGTATAGTGGACGAACTCAATCGGGCAGCCCCAGTTCGCGCGTTCCTTATAATCATAGAGCGACATGGGCTGCGGGAAATTGCGCGTAGAGGGATGGTCGGAGCAGGCCACAGGCCATGTCATGGTCAGTTTGCCGGAGGGGCTCACCTTGCCTGTCAGCACATCCGCCACGCTGTTGCCGCCCTCTTCGCCGGGTTGCCATGCCACAAGGATAGCATCGGCGTAGGCCTGCCATGAAGCAGTCTCAATGACCGAACCGGAGTTGATGATGACGATGACGGGTTTGCCCTCGCGCCGGAAGATCTCACTGACGCGACGGATGAGCCGGTGCTCGCCGGCGGTGAGGTTGAAATCATCCTCAATCGTACGGTCCATGCCTTCGCCGGCCTGCCTTCCGAGGGTGATGATGGCCGCGTCTGCTTGCGTCACCTCGGTCTCAATCAGCCGGTCCGATACCTCCATCTCCGGCAGTTTGGGCTGCCCTTGGTCAAGAAACCACATCAGCGGGTCTTTGTCCGCACGCAGTTTCTTGGTGGCAAAAGGTATATAGGACTGATAAATATCGGTGATAAGGGGTGTGGTGGATATACCGGCATTGCGCAGTCCGGCTACCATATCCACTACATAAGGCGTGTTCACGCAGCCCGAACCGAGGCCGCCGGAAGCGAAATCGTAACTATTGACGCCGAAGAGCGCCACGGTGCGTATCTCAGGGCGCAGCGGCAGTGTGTCACCGTCGTTCTTGAGCAGCACCATGCCTTCGGTAGCCGACTGGCGTGTGATGGCAGCGTGTGCCGCCAGGTCAGGCCGGTCGCTATAGGGGTAAGCCTTGTACCGCGGCGTGCGGACAATCAGCTCCAGCATTCCGCGTACGCATGTATCTACATCCGCGATAGCGAGAGTACCGTTGCCGACAGCGGCGATGATGTCTTGCACCTGCTGCGGATAACCGGGCATCATCAGATCGTTGCCGGCATGCACTTGCGCAGCGGTGTTGCGTACGCCCGTCCAGTCGGTGAGCACCACGCCGTCAAAGCCCCATTCGCGGCGCAGAATGGTGGTGAGGGCATCATAACTCTGCTGCACAAACTCGCCGTTGATCTGGTTGTAGGACGACATAATAGTCCACGGCTTGGCCTCGCGCACCATGATCTCAAAGCCGCGCAGATAGAGTTCGCGCAGCGCCTTGGCGGACAGCCGTTCGTCCACTTTGGTACGGTCGCTCTCCTGCGAATTGACGGCATAGTGCTTGGGGCACGCGCCTACGCCCTGCGACTGGATGCCGCGAACCATGGCTGCACCTATCTTGCCGGTGAGAATAGGGTCTTCGGAATAGTACTCGAAATTGCGTCCGCACAGCGGATTGCGGTGCAGGTTCATGCCCGGACCGAGGATGATATCACATCCGTACTCGCGTGTCTCATTGCCGATAGCCTGACCTACCTGCTCCACCAGTTCGGTGTTCCATGTCGAAGCCAATGCGGTGCCGATGGGGAAACCGGTAGCAAAATAGGTCTTGTCCGTCCCTTCGCGCACGGAGTCGATATGTACGCCGGCAGGACCGTCCGCCATGACGATGGAAGGGATGCCGAGTCCTGCCATCTCGACGGTTATACCCGCCGCACCTGCCACGAGCCGTTTCTGATGCCCCAGCATGGCGCCGCTGCCGGCAAAGCCGTCGTTGCCGCCGCCTACCAGCAGTTGTGCTTTCTGCTCCAGCGTCATAGAGGCGAGAACAGCATCGATATTATCAGGGTGAAGCAATTGTGCACGCATAGGGATTACAGAGCAACAGATGAGGATTGTAATGATTTTGCGCATTGATGTATCAGTTGGATGGTAGTAGTATCAGACAGGAAAACGGAGTTGAGACCTTGGGGTTCCTGTGCAGGATCGCCGGTGTAGTCATCGCCCGCCTGCCACTGATGATGGGCGGGTTGGGCGGTGCCGCCCCATGCCCAGAAGTTACAGCCGGCAATCTCGGGCTGGTTCTGAACGAGCGAGAAGATGTAGCGGTAATAATCATCGCGCGCCGTAGTCGGCGTACCGGGCACAATGGACATGTTATCCCGCGGAAAACCGAACTCCTCAATGACGATAGGTTTGCGGAGGTTCTGCGCGATAGCGATGTGAGGTTTGAGATAGGCGGCTGTATTACGGACGGCTGACGGTAGGTCGTCGGTCAAACGCTCCGCGTGCGCCCAGCCCCAGTTGTAGGGCCATATATGGATAGTGAGGTAGTCGATATTCGGATCCGCAGAGATACGATGATAGAGCGCGGAATCCATCTCGCAGCCCCATATGCCTTCCGAACCGACGGAGATGAGATGGTTGGGATCGAGCGAACGGATGAGTGCGGAGGTATGGCTAAGCCAACGGGCAAAGCCGTCTTTCTGCGCCTCGCCGAACGCGCGGGGTTCGTTGCCTATCTGCCATGCCATGACAGCCGGGTCATCGGTATAAAGGAGATGGGTATAGCGGTTGGTGCGCGAGACGATGAACCGCACGTAGTCATAGAAGAGCTGCTGCGCCTCAGGACTGTCGGCAAACTGCGCCACATGACGCATGAAGGCTTCGTAACCTGCTTCTTCGGGTCGCGGTGCGGGACCGTAGCCGGCATGCTCCAGATAGAAACCGTAGCCGCCTGACCATTCCCAGGAGTTATTGAGATAGAGCACGGCTTTCATCTGCCGTTTGCCTATCTCTGCCAACAGAAAGTCCAAGCCGTCCAGAATGGTATCGTTATACACGCCCGGCGCTGTTTGCAGGGTTGGTTCGACCTTGGTCAGCACACCCCGTTCGCCGTCGCTACCTACCAAAATGCGGAGATTGTCCAGCCCCAGGGCATGCAGCGAGTCCAGTTCAGCAATCAGCCGTTGACGGTTGCCGCCTTGCCCGACAGAGCCTAAAATGGCACCATACCACATGTTGGTACCAATGAAAGTGTAGGGCTTGCCGTTGAGGAGGAACCGACCGCCTTGCTGACGCACAAAAGGCGACGGAGCGATGTCGTTGAGGAAAAGGACATGCGGGTCATTGTAGAGCAGCATGAACTCGCGTCCGTTTTCGGTATTCGGTACCGGACCGAAATGCTCTTTGGCATCGGCGTTGCGCCATACAAGGGCATAACTGAGACCGCGATCCTTGATAAGCGGCAGCAGGACGCGATGCCACCAAGTGGGATCGGGCATCGACTGGCGTCCGCACTCGGTGAGCGCAACGAGTTTGTGGTGCTGCGCGCCATAATTACAGAGATAATCCAGATCCGCGCCTGCCTGCATCAGATAATCCTCTTCGCTTCCCCACTGGTAGGCATCCAAGCCAAGCATATCCACGCGGTCATCACCCGGATAGCGGGGTATGAAGGTCTCGTCCGTAAAACCGCCTTGCAGATTTGGCGAATAGGACCAAACGATTTGACGATTTGACGATTGACGATTTGACGGGCAAAGCCCTAATTTAAGGTAATCCTGTGTGAGGTTCCAGAGTGCGCGGTACTCGTCGGGCGTACAATGGGTGTTGCCCCACCAGAACCACGAGCCGTTGTTCTCATGCCACGGGCGGAAAATGAAGGGGATGGGCTCTCCGTTCTCTGTGCGCAGTGAACCAAGGAACGTACCTACGCGTTCAAGCCAGGTCATAAAGAGGTCATGCGTCTCGCCGTCGGCGAGGATGGCGGTTACCACGCCGTCCGTAGCATCCCATGCGGTACCGCCGGTAACAGGATTACGCGGGTGCCAACTAATAGTGACAATTCCGCCGCGCCGATGATGACGAATAATCTCCTTGCGGATCAGGTCAAAAGGAACGCTGTCCAGGTTCTTGGCGTCGCCCATCTCTATGCCGCCGAGGTCAAAGCCCATGACGGCAGGATAATCGCCGCAAGTCTCCAACACATCGCTTCGTCCGTCTTCGTACGCCCAGCCGATGCCGTAGAACGGGTCATCCTGGTGACCGAACATAGTGCCTTGCTGTTGGAGCGTGGTCAAGCGCTCCAACAGCATTTGGTTGGCGTCAGGATGGTGTGAGCATGCTACCAACGCCATCATGGCACAAAGTATAATCGGGAGTTTACAACGCATAGAGAGATTTATTTAACTTCCTGTCCCAGAACCGTGTATTCTTTTTCACCCTGGCGGATGATAAGTTGGCCGTTACGGAAGATTTTGGAACTACGTGCTGAAGCGTTTTCCGTTTGCTCCATGGCGGTAGGAGTTGTTCCTTTCGTAGCGACATAAGTAGTCAGTTCGGTAACATCCAGATATTGGGCAGCGATGTCAATATTTTTGGTTTTATACGAAGTAGCTTGCTCTGCGGTAAGGACTGTCACATACGTTCCTGTTGCAGATACAGATGCCTGGAAAAGGGTCTCCAGATTAGCCCACGAGGTATCGTCGTCTTCACGGCCACGGACTGCAAACTGGTGCCATGTTTCACCATCATTGATAGCGGAAACGGTTACACCCAGCAAAGTGCCTTCTGCCATAGAAGCGAAGAGGGATTTATCCAGTTCATCACTCTGTTGCCAACCGGTGTTGTCGCTTACGGTACCGGTCCAGAGTGTTTTCTTGTAAAGCAGTTCCACTTTGGTATAGGTGTAATAACTGCCGCGGATAATAATACCGTTGGTATTGATAATCGTATCCACATTGGCTTTGGTCAGCACAAACGTGTGCACACCCGTGGTAATATCATACTTGCCGCACCCGGTCATATCACGCCAAGCACCATTCTGGATGGAGATAGCAGGGATTTGATTTTCCGTTTCGTTTTTCGCCACAGCGCTTACGGTAATTGCGATGACACATCCTTCTTCCAAATTCGGAAGGTTCTCGGTTGACAACTGCAGGTTTTCATCCCAATTAGCAATCGTTTTTTCGCCTTCAAAAAGAACGGTGGCATTGAGGGTCATGACAGACGCAAGGAGTGCGCCGCAAAAAAGAGTAAATTTTTTCATTGTGTTGATAGTTTGAATGGTTATTTGTCAGTTAGTAGAAATATACGTGACGGGTAGTCATGAGAATATTCCGTGGAGAGAGGGATGTCCAGTCCGACGGACATGAGGTAGGCACCTGTAAAGGATTTGCCATGCAGCGCACAGGGTTGTTCGCCATGACGGATGTTCTTCTCCGTGAGGGTGTAGGTGCGGTCTGGATCCAAGCCTGCCAAACGAATACGGCGGCTCTGCTGCTTCATAAAGGATGTCAGTCCGTAGGCAAAGAGGACAGCTTGCGCTTGGTCGTCCGTCACATACATCAACGATGCCACCTGTTGTTTCTCCGGCCCGACTACCGTCTCATAGGGCGATACCAGCCGGTAGAGATTGCCGAGTTGGATAATCGGGCGTAACTCCTTGTAATCGGTAATGGCGGTGGTGCATTGCGCACGTTCTTCGTCCGTCATATGGGCAGGTTGCAGTTCCATGCCCAGCCGTCCGGACATGGCTACATCGCAGCGGAACTTGACAGGCGCTACGCGTCCGGTCATGAGGTAAGGCGAACCGCCTATATGCTGCGCCATGGCGTTGGACGGGAAGAAATAGGATGTACCCCATTGGATAAAGACGCGTTGCAGCGCATCGTTGTTGTCGGATACCCAGAACTCGTCGAAATAAGGCATCAGCCCGTAGTTGGCGCGTCCGCCGCCCGAGGCGCAGTTCTGGATGACTACGTTCGGATACTTGGCGCGGATACGCTCAAGCGTCTTGACCAAGCCCAGATGGTAGTCCACATACAGGTTATTCTGTTTGTCTTTGGGCAAGTAGGTGGAGCCGTAGTTCTGGATTGAGGCATTGGCGTCCCATTTGATGTAACTGATTTCGGGGTTGTTGGTGAGCAGCGTATCCACCAGATTGAAGACGAAGTCCTGCACTTGGGGGTTGCTCATATCCAGCACCAGTTGGGTGCCTCCACGTCCGAGTTTAAGTTCACGTCCACGGGCTTGCAATGCCCAGTCAGGATGTTTCTCAAAGAGTTCGGAAGCGGTGTTGACTGCTTCGGGTTCAATCCAGATACCGAACTTGATATGCCGCTCGCGGGCTGCGTCGGTAAGGGCTTTCAGTCCGTTCGGCAGTTTGCGGGTATCGACAACCCAGTCACCGAGAGACGAGGAGTCGTTGTTGCGTGGATACTTATTGCCGAACCAGCCGTCGTCCATAACGAAGAGTTCTCCGCCGAAAGCGGCTATGTCATTCATCATAGCGATGATGCGTTCCTCGGTGATATCAAAATAGATGCCTTCCCAACTATTGAGCAGGATGTCCCGTACGGCATTGCCGTTGTGCATCATTCCGCAGGTGCGTGCCCAGCGATGGAACGCACGGCTCACGCCTCCCATACCTTCGTTACTATAGGTCAGCGCCAGATGCGGCGTAACGAACACAGTCCTCGGCGCCAGCACATACTCGCTGCTTTGCGGATCAATACCGGCGTAGAGCGTGTAACCGTCGTTGTTGGCGGCATTGAGACGTATCTCATAGTTGCCAGACCAGCAGAGAGCGGCTCCTATGACGCTGCCGTAGTTCTCCTTGGGTGCGCCGTCCAGAGCGATCATCACTTCCGGTGCATCCAGATGCGCGTTTCGCGCGCCGTCGGTGTTGCGGATCGTTTTCATGCCTCGCGTGAGCGGTTCGACGGTCGGCATCGCCTCCGCCGCCCAGTCGCCGTGCAGGTGGAGCAAGTGTGGGTTGTCACCGTAGAAATGCAGTGCTCCGCTGTCGAAACGCTTGAGGGTGACAGGCTTCTTCTCGCGGTGCTCTATCTCCGTCCATGTCTCAATGATATCCACGCTGTGCCAAGCTTTGTAGTACACGCGCAGCGTGAACGGCTGCAGTTTGTCAGCGAGTGTGATAGTTGACAATTGATAGTTGACAGTTGACAATTGTTCTACTTTGTCAACTACCAATTCCAGATTGAGGTCTCCGTCGGCATGCTGTACTTGCAGGGCCGGCAGATAAATCATATCCACCGAACCAAAGGCAGGCAGCGCAGCAAAGGCATGGGCGTTAGCATTGGCAATGTCCGATGCCGTGGCAGACTTGTCGCCGTAATAGAGCAGTTGCAAGTCTTGTCCTTGTGTGGCCTCCAACACAAGTTGAGTGCCGGGTGTGCGGAGAGTAAACGTTTCTGCCTGAATGGGTATAGCGCTTAGCCATAAGCCCAAGAGCATGACGGAAAAGATAATTTGTCTCATAGCAGCATATATTGAATAACCTAATAATAACCTAATAATCGCCTAATAATAACCTAATAGATACAGGAGTCTATTGCAGGTATTTTTGACCATTGAGGATGATGATACCCTTATAATTATCGTCCACACGTTGGCCGAGGATATTATATTTGTGATTGGTCATTTGTGATTGGTTATTGGTCATTTGGTTGTTACTGACTTCCTCCACCGCAGTCGGAGTATCGGGAGTGTTGTCGAGATGTGCATTGAAGAACGCCATGTAGGTGGTAGTCCAGTCAGATGCGGCGGCATGGCCGTTGAACGGATTGATGGAATACTCTTTGTCCTCCTCTGCTACATTAACCAGCAGATTGTAAGGTGCAATATTGAGGTGCGGGCCATCGGTATTATCCTGCAACGAGAAATTGGTGATGACAGGACAGGTAATCCACTTGGCGAAGTTCTTGGTATCAAAATAGCTCTGATGCGCGAGGAGCACCGCTTTTCCTGTTTCGTAGTCGGAAGGATAGTTGGCGTTGATCCAATTGTTGAACACGTTGGTCGGCCAGCCTACAATCTCCATGGTATGCACGAAGTCAGCATGCCCCGTGATAGACGGCGCGATAGCGCGAATATAGCCGTTGCTCAGTGCTGCGCATACATACGTCAAACATCCGCCTTGGCTGCCACCGGCGGCAAAGATGTTTTTCTTGTTCACTTTGGCTTGTGCGCGAACGAAATCCACCGCACGGCGAGTATCCAGATAGACATAGCGATAGTAGTGCTCATCGTTGCTACCCAAGCGGTAGGCATAGAAATCCACAGAACTCTCGTCTGCGGGATCCGTGCGGTATTTCTCGCTTCCGTTTTTGGCTTTGTCAAGCGTTTGGCCACGGGCCGAGAAACGGAACTCGCACCATCCGGTTTCGGTAGCGGAGGGTTTGGTCAGATTGCC
Source organism: Paludibacteraceae bacterium (assembly GCA_017478725.1). GTDB lineage: Bacteria > Bacteroidota > Bacteroidia > Bacteroidales > Paludibacteraceae > Colicola. The sequence continues at coordinate 22,774 of JAFVDD010000011.1, read as the reverse complement.
GCTCTTGTCCGTCCCGTGGAAATGGATGATACAGGGATAGGTACCATCCGCTTTCGGCTCTGCGTAATAGCCGTAAATATATACCGGTTCGCCGCCTACGGTCTCAGGAACGGACAGATACTTCACCTCATAGATATTACGCGCATCGGATTCGCTGCCTTCAAGCAATGTCAGTTCGGCGTCCACGGGAATAGCAGCCAATTCGGTTAACCAACCATTCCAGAAAGTACCAAAGTCATCTTGCGAATCATCGGGACTGACGATAGCCGTGGGGTTGTAACCGATGACATAGGTGCAGATAGCGTTATTGTTCGCCTTGGCGGACATGCGGTAGAAACCGGGGAGCAGGTCCGGGAATTCGATGGAAACAGTCTTGGTCTCACCGGCCGCCAGTTCAACCGGCTGCGAATAGGTGTTATAATCGGCAAACATATCCGTCATGAGCGAAACGTCGATAGATGTATGCACACTGTCGGTCTCGTAATTGGTGAACGTAACCGACAGGTTGGGTGTACCCTCAGCCGGCTCCCACGCACGGATGTCATCCTTATCGAACGTAGCCGTTACCACATATTCGCGCATCGGGTCAATGAGTTGTACCGCAGTAGCGGTATAGCCGATACCGGACACAACGAGACCTTTGGCCTGCAAGGAGTCGAGCATGCTTTGGGTGATGGTATATTCGTAGTAATCGCCCCATGCGGTAGGCAGTTTCTCGTAGGTGTTAGCATCTGCGAACACTTTCCAATTGCCATCTACTATATGTCCCTGCGCACCGTTTTTCATGTTAGCGAAACATATACGCAGGCGCATACCTGTTTGTGCAGCCGCAAAGGCAGAGGCTTCCAGTTTGAGCCACTCGTTGGTGCCGGACCAGTTGATAGACTGTGTGCCGGACCAGACGGTTGTTATGGCATTTCCGCGTTCGGGACTGACCGCTTGGCGATGAACAAGTGTCACTTTCGTCGCTGTTACGCCTGTGCCGGAGAGGTAGAGTTTCTTGCTGGACGCCATCTGGGTAATCATCGTGTCGGCTACCAGCAGTCCGTACTCACGCGGAAAATCTTCATCGTTGTAGCAAGCAAAAGAGACATATCCTTTCGACCAGGAGACACGCAGCTGTTGCCATGATTTGTCGGGGTTTTTCTCCGAAACGGTGACATAGATACTATCGCCTTCCTCAATCTGTCCGATAAAGGAAGCCATGGAGCAATGTTGTGACCATGTTATTTCTTCTTCGCCTTCCCACATGGTAGTGCGGAGGGTGACATATTCGGGTGTATCTTCTTCGTAATGGGTTAGTGTCACTTTATTGGCGGTATAGCCGACTCCTTTGACTACCAGAGAATTTCCCTCAGCGATGCTATCCAGCATCGTCTGCGTCAAAGGCAGCTTGGCCACATGCGGCGCCGACTTACCCGCTAAGGCATAGGTGTGCGGATCCTCAAACGTAATCCATTCCCAGTTGGCGTTGACAAACTGCAGGAATACCTGTGGCCACTGTGTACCCTCGCTGATGGCAGTTACGAATACATTGAGGGTGTCATTAGCCGTAGCATCTGCAAGAAGCGCTTTGTCAATCGTCAGATATCCACTCCAGTCGTCAGTACAAGTAAACGTTTCTTGAGAGAGCGTCTTGGTCGTAACTGAAGCGAAAAGCGTGGAAACGCAAAGGATTGCAGCAAAAAGGGTTGTGATCTTTTTCATTCGTTTAGTATTTAAAGTTAGCAATCATTTTTATAGTGCAAAATTACAGTTTTTCGGGCAGACGGGCTGACACAATTTTTGCTGTTTTTAGCACTTTTGTTTGCAGAGGGCATAAAAACCCTCTGCAAACATAGTAGTTTCGTTATATTGTCCTCATCCTTTCCTCTTACTTATGTTATGCTTATGTTATGCTTATGTTATGCGTTTTTAGCGATCGAGGATCTGCCCGTTGAGGGTGTAGGTGATGCCGTTACGGAGAATGAGGAGTTGACCGTTTCGGAGGAGTTTATACGCCTCTCCCGACCTCCCCTGAAGGGAAGGAGTTTCGATACCTTCAGTTTGTTTGGGTGTGCCCAGTTCGATTTTTGTGAGGTGGTAGCCCTGTCCGCGGATGACGAGTCCTCGGTCGGCTATGTCCATTGCGATTTCGTCCGAAGCCACGCGGTAAGCAAAGAAGCCTTCGTGCTCTGAAACAGTCAAATCGGCATATCCCCAGTCCTCGGTTCTGTAGCTGAGCGCAAACTGGGCACCCTCAATGGCTTCTGCATAGTAGCACTTGATTGAATCACCTTCCAACAAACCGGCGAACATATCTGCCTGAACATCAATAGTAACCAGTTCGGTGCCTTTATACACATCCTGATTCCAAGAGATAGCCACATCGCCTGTCCAAACGGTCTTGAAGTCGTACTCTTTGGCTTCGGGTTGGGGTTCGGGGTCATCTTTCTTCGGTCCGTTCACAGAGATGACGATGGAAGTCAAATGGAAACGTATACCTTTGATGATGAGTCCGTTAGCAATGATGTCAGCTACCAATGCCTCATCCGTCACCTGATAGACGAACATCGTGTCGGTCTGAGCGACAGGCGCTCCGACAAGCGAAGTCCAGTCGCCTTTGCACAACTCATATTGTGCGTCCGCCTCTACAGAAGCCACGTAGAAAAAGAGGTAATAATCCTTCTTCAAGCCCTCGAAGCTGATTCCCGCTTTTGCGGTCTCAAGCTGCACTCCTGCATAGGAGGTCTCATCCCAAGAGATAGCGGTGTCACCGCTCCAGACAACTTTGATATCTTCTATCTCGGGCTCCGGTTCGGGTTCAGGCTCGGGTTCTTGGGATGATTCATAAGGAAGAATGCTTATCTGCGTGAGCGTACACAGCTTGCCTTGGATCATGAGTCCGCCGGAAGTAATGGACGCCAAGAGCGCCTCCGTGCCGATTTCATACTTATAGGTGCCTACTTCTGTAAGCGAGTTCCATTCCGTTCCGGGAATAACCGTCCACGGGTTCTTGCCGGCTATATTGAGCTGGCAGTAGGTGTCGGTCATGTCGGTGACGGTCACTGCAAGGGTGTCATGCAGCGCTAAGTCCGTTAACTGATCCGCCTCAATAGTGAGGGCGTCTTCGCCGGCTTCGCCGAGCACTTGGGTTCCTGTCCAAACGACTTTCTCTGCTGCGGAGAGGGAAGAGAAGTGACAAAGTGACAAAGTACAAAGTACAAGGGTAAAAATCTTTTTCATGATGGTGTTTTTTATTTGTCGGATAGCATCCGACCTAATTAACAATGTATTTTAATTCCAACCGGGGTTGTTCGTGGTGATGGCGGAGTTGGTGTTTATCTCCTGTGCGGGGATGGGGAAAAGGAGGTTGCGGTCGGTGCGGGACTTATTGACACCGCCGTCATCGTTGCCGCCGATGGCGTTCATGGCGTCGAGGTAGATACCCCAGCGGATGAGGTCCCAACGGCGGTCGGCTTCGCACGCCAGCTCTTTGGCACGCTCCTCAAGGATAGCCGAACGGCGCGCCTCTTTGGTGGCGAGGGCATGCTTGCCGCCCATCGAAGCACGGGAAGCGTTCGCACGCGTGCGTACCCTATTTAATTGCGTGAGCGCGTCGGTGGGTTTGTCCAGTTCGTTGAGCGCCTCGGCGTAGATGAGGATAACATCCGCGAGACGGAGGAAGGGCCAGTTGGCGTCGGCGTTGGCGGTCGCATCGTCCGTCACATCCATGTATTTGGTGGTAAACGCGAGGCACTGTGCATCGGCGGAATAATAGTAGTTCACGCCGTCCGCGAAGATGCCTTCGGGGTCTTTTACCCAGTCGCCGTTGAGGTTACGGCCGGTCGCCATAATGGTGTATTCGTCGTCGTAGGGATAGTAGAAACCGCTGTTGGATGCTTCCTGCGTATAGACGCGCCAGCGGTGCTTGACGCCCTGTGTAATACGGTAGTCGTCGTGGTCGAAGAGATCGTACCAGTGGCGCGTGCAGCCCGTCCAGCCGCCCGAACTGATGAAATCCGAACCGGTGGCGGTCATGTAACCCTCGTACTGAGTGTGGACGGCTGTTTTGTAGGTTGCGTCGCCGCTGACCGTTCCGACGGAGAAGAGGAACTCCGAGGCGGTGGCGGACGCTTTTTTCCACAAGAGGCTGTAATCGAGCAGTTCGTAGGTGCCGAACGTGCCGTCGAGTACTGTTTGCGCCCAATCCGCCGCCTGCTGCCAGAGTTGCTGCGGATCAAGCGATTCGTAGCCGGCAACGGCTTGCTTGGAGAGGGTTTGCTCCACCAGCGGCGCGTATTGTTTGTTACCCGAGGCGTCGGTGGTATAAGGCGCGCCGGTGCGGACGGTGATCTGCGTACCGGCAGGCATCGCATAAGCGGCTTCGGTGGCATAGACCTTGGCTAACAAGCCGGCAGCCGAACCGGCAGACACATGCCCTGCCTGATAGCCGTCGTCGGTATTCCGATAGAGGAGTTGCGTCGCGGATTCCAGTTGGGCGATGATGTAGTTATAGACCTCGGTCACAGGTTTGCGAGGCTGGTTGCGGTCGAACGACTCCGTCTCCGGCTGGACAGGTATCTCGCCGTAAGCACGGACAAGCAGGAAATAGGCAAAGGCTTTCTGGAAGCGCAGTTCACCGATGGCGTTGTTGCGCTGCTTGTCGGTGAGGTTCTTCATGGCAGTGATATACCGCTCGGCGGTGTTGGCACGTCCGATGAGCCCGTAACAGCCTTTCCAGAGTGCGTCCGTGAGATCCGGTTCGCCTTGAAAATTGCCTGCACCGAAGGTACCGAAGAGCCAGTCGGGACCGGAGATATAATCGGCGTCAAACTCCAACATGCGCGGGAAATAGCCCCAGCAGAACATGTCGTAAATCCACTTGGAATAAACACCGGTGACGAGCTGGTCGCAGGCTTCCTTGCTGTCGCCGAGTTGTTCGGCAGTCACGAGGGAGTCGGGGTTTTCCTCGATCCAGGAGCAAGAAGTTAGCGCTGTGGCGCTGACCGCTAACGCTATAAGACCGGCTGCGAACAGCCTGCAAGACCGTTTTACTGTAAGACCGCAACTTGCAGTTGCTGTAAGATTATTTTTTCTCATAGTTGCGATGTTTTAGAATACGAAGTTAATTCCTAAGTTATACGAGCGGGCGGAGGGGTACGAATAGCTGTCCACACCCGGGCAGGCTGGGTTCGAACCGCCGGCATTGACATCCGGGTCAAACCACGAGTAACGCGTGAACGTATAGACGTTGTTGACAGTGAAGTTGAAGTTGATCTTCTGCAACCACTTGGCAGGGTTGTTCCAGTCGTACGAGAGGGTTATGTACTTGATTTTGAGGAACGAACCGTCTTCTACGTAGCGGTCGGAGACCAGCCATGTGCGGGTGTAACCGGCAGTGGCTTTGGGCCACAGGGCGCCGTTCTGGTTCTCCGCCGTCCAGCGGTGGTCGTACGCCTCGCGGGTGATGTTGCCGAGGTTGGACATGGTGATGTCCGTCAGGTTGTAATTGAAGATATCGTTGCCGTGCGAACCTTGCAGCATGAAATTGAGGGAGAGCCCTTTCCACGACAAGCGCGAGGTGAGGCTGTAGGTGAAATCGGGGTTGGTGTTTCCGATGATGGTACGGTCGGCTTCGGTGATAGATCCGTCTCCGTTCAAATCGCTATATATAATCTCGCCCGTTGCGGGGTCAATGCCATCCTCTTTGTAACCGTAGAGCGTACCGATGGGGCAGCCGTTGCGTTGGAGGAAGACCTGATCCGCCTTGCTCCAAAGCGCCGTAGCATACTGGTCGCCTTCCAGACCGCCGATGCGGTTGCGGTTGAGCGAGAAGTTGGCATCGAGTTGCCATTTCCAGTCTTTCATATCGATGGCGACTGCGCCGAAGGAGACCTCCACACCTTGGTTGATGACCCATCCGGAGTTGACCATCATCTGGCTGAAGCCGGACGAGGAAGGGATGGTGACGTTCTGCAAGAGGTCGCGCGTTTTTTTCCAGTAATAATCAACGGTCAGGTTGATGCGGTTGTTGAGAAAACCGATGTCAATACCTGCGTCGGCTTGGTCGGTGGTCTCCCATTTGAGGTCGGGGTTAGCCGGTCCGCGCCAGTCGATCATCGCCAGACCGCCTTCAAGCGTACCGTCATAAGGGTACTTGGCAGCGTCGAAGACAGTGAGCGTGCGGTAAGCGCCGATGGCTTGGTTTCCGGTCTCACCGAAGGACACACGCCATTTCCAGTTGGAGAGCACATCCTGCTCCTGCATCCAACTCTCGTCAATCATGCGCCATGCGAAAGCGCCCGAGAAGAACGGCGCCCATTTATGGTTCTTGGCGAACGAGGACGAACCGTCCACACGCGCCGAGGCGGTAAAAAGGTAGCGTCCCATGAGGGTATAGTTGACACGCGCGAGGTACGACTCCAGCGACTGCTCGGTCGTGCTGCTGTTCACCACTGCTTTGTCAAGCGCCAGCGCCATATTGGCGTCTTTGGTCAGATCGTTCGGGAAATTGGTGACCGTCACGCTCTCGTTGCTTCCCCACCCTTTCTCAAACGTCACACCGAGCACGGCGTTGATGGCGTGGTTCTCGTTGAACTTATGATCAAAAGTGAGCAAGGTCTCCGAGGTCAGCGATTTCCAAATAGACGACGCCTTGCCCGCCTTGCCGTTATAGGGTGCTTTGCCTTCCTGTGTGTGGCGGTCGTAATAGGTAGAACGGTGACCGTCGTTGTATCCCAGACCGAGGTTCTGGCGGAGCTTGAGCCACGGCTGGATCGTGAACTCCACGAACGAGGACGAGAACCACGATATCTGACGCAGTTCATCCTTTGCGCCGTTGACATAATTGAGCGGGTTGGCAGCCAGCCAGTTCAGTTCGTCCAGTTGCTCCGTCTCTTTGTGCGGACCGTAGGTGGGCGGGAAGATGAGCGAGGAACGGATGATACCCGTGTTCTCGGAGTTCGTGCGCTGGAAATTGGTCGTGGCGTTGGTGAAATGCTGTGATGTACCTATCTCCAGCCATTTGGTGATATGCCACGCGGTGTTGATACTCAGTCCGTAACGCTTGTAGCCGGTGTTTTTGATGATACCTGCCTGATCGGCATAGGAGCCGGAGAAAGCGTAATAGCCTTTGTCCGTGCCGCCCGTGACGGACGCGTTGTACTCCTGCGTGTAACCCAGACGGTAAATCTGCTGCTGCCAGTCGGTGCCTGCCACCTCGTCCACGTTGCCGTACTTGTCATAGCGCAGGCCGGGGTTGAGAAAATCTTCCGGCGCGGGGTTGTACTCGCCCTGCGAATAGACATAGCCGCTGCCGATATACGGATAATCCCACTCGCCGCGGTAGGGGTCGCGCGTGGTGGTCCCTTCGTACAGACGGCTGTTCGCCGCCGCTTCGTTCTGATAAAGCGCGTAGTGGTACGCATCGAGCATCTCTACTTTTTTGTTTATCTGCTGGATGCCGCCTTTGATATTGAGTTCTACACGCGGACGCCCTTCCTGCCCCTTGCGGGTAGTGATGATGACTACGCCGTTGGCGCCGCGCGAACCGTAGATGGCAGTTGCGGACGCATCTTTGAGCACCTCAATCTTCTCAATGTCGTTGGGGTTGATCATCGAGAGCGGGTTCTGGCTCTGGTTCTGCCCTTCGTTGGCACCCGATGAAGGCACGCCGTTGGGGTCTGTGCCGAACGGAATACCGTCCACTATATAGAGGGGCTGCGAGCTGGTGGTGAACGAGTTGGCACCGCGCACGGTGATGCTCACGCCGCTTCCCGGAGCGCCATCCGAAGCCTTGACATCCACACCGGCAATCTTGCCTTCCAAACTTTCCGCCACATTCATCTGACCACCCTGCATGATATCTTCGGACTTAATCTGACTGACCGAACCGGAGAGGTCGCGTTTCTTCATCGTACCGTAGCCGACTACCACCACTTCGTCCATTAGTTGGGCGTCTTCCATCAGTGTTACCTCCACGTTGTTCTTGCCGCGGATGTTGAGCACTTGGGTCTTGTAACCCACCATCGAGATCTGGAGAATGAACTTGCCTTCCGGCACTTCGAGGGAGAAATGACCGTCAAAATCGGTCACCGTGCCCACTTGCGTGCCTACTACAATAACCGACGCACCGATGGCGGATTCGTTGTTCGTTCCGTCCATCACCGTTCCTGTGACCGTCGTCTGTGCATTCAACGCGCACGCGAGCGCACAGGTAATAATAAGGAGAATCTTTCGCATATTATTGAGCAGATATTAGTTCTATTTTGGTAAGCATAAATCCCACGCCGGTGAGGATGAAGCCGCGCGTCTTGACGGCATCCAGCGCCGTGGCGTCAAACAGATACACCACATCGTTGCCGTCCAGCGTGTACAATACGGGCTCTGCCGCACCGGTTATCTCGTCCCATGTCCGTCCGTCGCGCAGGGAAAGCTGGGGTGTCACGCCTGCTGCTTTGGCGGCAGGGTCAATGCGGTAACTGATGACCAGCACATCGTTCTCCGTGCTTTTCTGGAAAGGCGCTGCGGTGATGCGCAGGTTGCCGCTCCAGTCGTTGGGAAAGGCTTTCTCGCCATGGAAGAGTTCGCCCGGCTGCAGCACATACTCCTTGGGCGCACGCTGCGCTTGGGAGATGTCTCCGCTCACCGTACCGACGAACTGCACGATACCTATTTTGTCCAGACGGTAACCCGTTCCGCCGACGCGCAGGGCGGTGTTCATGCCGCCGCCTGCCAACTGAATCTTGAGCAGCGGTGTGTTATCGAGGATATACCATGTGAACGCCTCGCCGCCCACCGGCGCACCGTCCACTGTCGGGTCGATAGCATTCCATGTGAAGTCCATCAGTTTGAGCGATGCCCCTGCCTGTACTTTGCTGACATGAAAACGTAGCGCGTCACCTTCGCGGAGGTTCTTGAGGCTCTGCGCCGGTATCTCCGCACTCGCGCTCCAGTCGGCTTTCATCTGCACCGGCGTACCCTTCCAGACGATGGTCTCCTGGTAGTCCGCCGCATCGGAGAGGGTGACATAGAGGATGCGGTAGTCATGTCCGCCGATGGCTATTCCGTGCTCGCGCGCAATCCTTAATATATCATCCGTCAGGGTCATGCGGAACGGCCCTTTGATGCCGAAATAGGCGTACTCGGGCGCCACGCCCTGCCAGTTCGTCGGATTTTGGAAAGCGCCTTGCGCAATGCCTTTGGCGCGGTCATGATAGACGGTGAGGATGTCGCCTGCCTTGGCGTCTGCGAAATGCCGCGGCTCCAGCACGATATTGTCTTTCCAGGCCTTACCGATGGTCTTCGGACCAACCAATATCGTTCGCTCGACGGCTTTCACCGGAGTAAAGACCGCTGCGCTGAAGGACAAAAGACAAAAGACTAAAATGTATCGAATCCCTTTCATTTTCTTCCTTTCAATTTTCACTTTAACAGCCCTTTCACTTCGTCGCGGTCAAGTACTACGCCGCTGTTAAACGCATCTTTCCACCACGCCTCGCCGGCGAACTGGTGTTCGTCACTCGTGCCGTTGTTGTACGCGTAATCGTACCATGTCATGAACCAGCTCCAGCGGCTGCCTTCCGCCCAGATGTCACTCCACAGCGACATATCCACTTCATCGCCGTTGCCGCACTCTGCGAGGGTGATGATCTTATTGGGGAACTGCGCCTGCAGGGTCTTGAACTCCTTCGCCAGCGGGTATTGCAGCGCATAGTAGTTGTCGCGGCCTACCACGTCCACCACATCGTCTCCGGGGTACCAGTCCCAGTCGCCCATTTGCGAGTTCCACACCCAGATGAGGTTGTTCAGCTTGTGGTAATTGACCAGCCGGTCGTACATGAAACGCCACAGGGTCTTATAGACCTCTGCGCCTTGTGCGCCCCACCAGAACCACGCCTTGCCGCCTTTGAACTCCGTGGAGTTGCCGGCTGCCTCATGCAGCGGACGCCAGATAACAGGGATGCCGAGTTTCTGCATCTTCTTCAGATACCCCGCCACTTGGTCGATGTCCTTCACCATCTGCTTGTACTCCGCGGACGACGGGTCACTGACCTTCGAGGCATCAAAACTCGTCTGTCCGGCTTCCGTACCGGGAGTGCAGGTGTAGTTCGTGCCGTTATTGGCAAGTACCTGCCAATGCCACATACAACCGACGATGCCGCCGGCATTGTGCCACTCCGTTACGGGCGTCATGTCGCTGTAATCAAGCCAGCCCGACGGGTTGACATCCTTCGAGGCTTGGATATTGATAAAATCGAACACATTGATAGCAGGATAGTGCCCCGTCCATTGATAGACATTCTCCGCCTCGCGCGTGTTCCAGTCGATGTTCGCCACCACGCCCGAAATGGCATTCCTGCCGTACTGGGCACAAAGCAGCGACCACAACTGCCGCGTCTCGGCGGTGGCACTCTTGTTGCATAACTCAAACGAGGTAGCCGGCTGAACATCAGGCTCTTGCGCCTGTGTACAACCTGCGAATAGAAGCAAAAAACTCAATAGAAATGTCCCGTGTCTCATAGTATTTGTGTTTTCGGTTGCAAAGGTACTGCTTTTTCCGCAAACCGGCTGACACAATTTTTGCACGGACTGACACTTGTCGCGTTCGCCGCCCCAAAAAGAAATTCAGACGATCACTTTTTTCTTGACATACCGCTCGCGGAACTCGGACGGCGAGCAGCCCTTGCGCTTGCGGAAAAGACGGTTGAAATTGCTCAGTGTGTTGAACCCGCATACATACGCCACCTCGCTCACCGGCGCGATTGTGTCAATCAACATGCGCGCTGCGTGACCGATGCGGATATCCACAATATGCTCCGCCAGCGGCTTGCCCGTACGCTGCTTGAAGAATCGCGAGAATGCCGACGGTGTCATCGCCACCATCTCGCTCAACTGCTCCAGACGCAAATCCTCCGCGTAGTTCGCACGGATATAGGCATCCACTTTCCTTACCCGGCGGCTCTCGTTGCTCTCCGTCACCCTCGCAAATGCCGACGAGGCAAGTGTCCGCGCGTCCGCGCACTGAGACAATTCATGCAGGATGGCAAACAGCTCATGCACCGCCCAGAACCCTTCCAGACCGCTCAGCCTCGTCAACCGCGGATAGACCGCCATGATGGCCGGTTTGGGAAATGCCAACCCCATCTGTGCGCGCTCTAACATGTTCTTGATACTCACAAATGAGTTGGTATCGAAAACGCCTATATGAAAATCCAACCGGAACTGCACCGTAATCTCGTGAATATCTGCACTTTTGCACTCACCCTGTGCCCACTGGTGCTCCAGCTCCGGCGACGAAATCAGCACCAAATCAATGTCGTCCGTCAGTTCTTCGCTGTCGCCTACTATACGCCTGCACCCGCGCGCGTTCTCTATAAAATTAAGTTCATACGCGTCGTGCGTGTGCATCGGAAAATCAAACTCCGTCTTGTGGCGGTCAGCTACGTACATGAAATCATGCTCGCCCAGCGGCGTAATCTCATGCAAAATGCCGTTTTCTTCTATGGAATGCATGCCGTTCATGGTTCATTACAGGTGTTAGAAAAGTGTAATCCGCTGCAAAGTTACTGCATTTTTTTGACATATGCAAGTGTCTGCGCAAAAAAAATAAGACGCCGCCATAGATATCATCTGCCACAGGTGTGTTTAGGCATAGTTTTTGTAGGGTAAGAGTTGATAGACAAGAAACAATTTCAAAACTGTTTATATATGAAAACAAGTACTAAAATCTGGATGTGCCTCGGCGGATGTGCGCTGGTGGCACTCGGCGTGCTGTGTATCCTTTATCCGGGCAGCACCCTGCTCAGCCTGTCATGGCTTTTCGGTTTGTTCTTTTTCCTCGGCGGTTGCACGCAGATGGCGGCATGGGCTGCCACACGCGGCTTCATGCCTTTGAGCGGTCTGTCGTTCTTCTCCGCCCTGCTGCAGATTATCCTCGGCTGCGTCATGCTGTTCCATCCGGCTCCGGTGATGGCGGCACTGCCGTTCCTGTTCGCTTTCTGGCTGCTGTTTGAGGGTATCAACCTTGCCATCGGTTCGGCTGATTTCCGCCGCGTGGGCTTCCGCAAATGGTGGATTCAGTGCTGCTTCGGCATACTGGCGGCTTGCTTCGGCGTGTACTGTCTGTGCAACCCGGGCACGAGCATTGAGACGATTGCCTGGCTGGTAGGCCTCGGTATCATCGTGGACGGCATCGGTTACTGGGTCAAGGTGGCGCTGGTCAACAAAGTGGAGAAACGCTTTGTCAAGCTGCACGACCGCCTCAAAGAGGTAGAAGATATCACTTGGGAAGAGGTGTAAACAACTATGCAAGCTGACGAACGCCGGCGCAGAATTTTGGAAAGGCTGCGCAAACGATTGAGTCTGACGGATTACATTGATGTGGCTGCTGCGGATACGAACATCCGCAGCAACATCGGTTTCCGCGGACCGAACGTGTACATTCTTTTTGTGGCAATCATCATTGCCAGTGTGGGACTGAACGTCAATTCAATCCCCGTCATCATCGGCGCCATGCTGATTTCGCCGCTGATGAGTCCTATTATAGGCTTCGGTCTGGGGCTGGGCACGAACGACACCAAGCTGCTGCTGGAGTCGCTCAAGAACCTCGGAATCATGTTCGTCATCAGTCTGGTGGCGTCCACCCTCTATTTCCTGCTTACGCCGCTGGATTCCGACAATCCGACAGAACTGCTGGCGCGTACCAACCCCTCGGTCTATGATGTGCTGGTGGCGTTCTTCGGCGGCATTGCAGGCATCCTTGAACTCTCGCGCAAAGAGAAAGGAACGGTGCTGTCAGGCGTTGCCATCGCCACGGCGCTTATGCCGCCGTTATGTACGGTAGGCTACGGCATAGCCAACTGGAACTGGCAGTATGCCGGCGGCGCGTTGTACCTGTTCTTCATCAACTGCGTCTTCATCGCCTTGGCTACGTACCTCGCGGTCAAGTACCTCGGTTTTCCTGTTGTCAAGGGGGACGGCCACCGTTCACGCCGTCTGGTTATCACTTACGGCCTGCTGATAGTGGGCATCATCGTTCCCAGCTGTTTCAGCGCGTATAATATCGCCCGCGAGAACTCGTTCAGCAAGGAGGCGCGTTACCTCGTGCGGGACATGCGTTCGCTCGGCGGAACGTATATCTATGATTATTCGACGGACACGAACCAGAAAACCTATACGCTGACGCTGCGTCTGGCAGGCGAATCGCTCAGCAGCGACTGGCGCGCCAAGTTATACACCGAGGCGGACAAGCACGGCATCTCTGCGGCGCAGATTATTGTGCAGGAAGATGCAACTATCGAAGTGCGGCGGCTCAACGAGACGGAGGTCATGCGCGACTGGCTGGCTTCGACGGAGGAGCAGTTGCGGGTGCGTGACGATTCCATCCGCAGCCTGCAATCGCAAGTGGACACTTATGCGGCGCGTGAGCTTCCTTCCGCACAACTGGCGGCGGAGCTGCGTTCGCAGTGGCCGTCAGTGCACGCCGTCACGCTGGCACGAGGCAACACCGTTCAGGCGGACGAAGAGACGGAAGAGACCGTAGTAGTCGTTCTCCGCGGCGACGGACAACTGACAGCGGATGAACTGCAACGCATGGAGAACTGGCTTGCCATCCGCCTGCAAACCCCAACCGTACAAGTCATCTGGACACAAGAATAAAGTCATGCTTTTTCAGTGCAGCGAATGAAAACACTCCTGAACATAGCCGGCAAGAAATGCATCATCTATGCAGACGAGCAGCCGCAAGTGATACTCATTCAGCCCTTGGGCGAACATGAGCAGACCACGCTGGAGGCAGAGATTGACGCTATCCATGCTGCGGTACAGACGCCCTTTGTCTTCGCCGGATTGGAAATCAGCGATTGGGAGAAAGAACTGACGCCGTGGCATGATCCCAATATATCTACGAGCGAAGAAATAGGCAGTCATTCCTTCGAGACCTTGGATTATATCATAGCCCGACTCATGCCTTATTTGTTCGCGCATTACGCAACGTTGCCTGTCGTGCTCGGTGGCTACTCGTTAGCAGGTCTGTTCGCACGATGGGCGGCATGTAAAACGGAGTGCTTTGATGCCGTGGCAGCGGCTTCTCCGTCTCTGTGGATAACGGGTTGGAAAGGTTTCTCGGACGCGCATGAGATATGTGCACGTTACGTCTATCTCAGTCTTGGCGACCGCGAAGAGTTCACAAGAAACAAAGCGCTGGCGCAGGTGGGCGATACTATCCGATGGGAGTATGAGCACCTGCAACGCACAATTGGTCCCGATCATTGTACCTTGGTTTGGGAAAAAGGCGGCCATTTTGCCAATCCGCATATCCGCCTCGCACGTGCCTTCGTCTGGTGTATCCAATCTCTCACCTATTCTCTGCCGTCAAAAAAATTGTCGGAACGAAAATACGACCGCAAGACGTGAGTGTAACGAGCACCTTATTAGGGGGAGAAAAAGGAAATAAACATCGGACACAAATTATATTGCGGGAAACAAACGAAACTAAAGCAAGCGCGAGGCTCATTACGGGTCTCGCGCTTGTGGATATTGGATTTACATGAGTTTCTTATTTACAAATAATCGAATACCATCTTACATAGTATTCCGTTTAAAATATGGTTCGAAACATGAGTTATATCCTTCTTGGATGCCCCTAAAACACAGCAAACATAAAATGTACCATCCTTCCCTTGTGTATTATGCTCACATAATATAGGAGTGTTGATTAAGACACTATCTTGAACAAAATAATACCGTTCAGGTTTTTCTTTTTTATCAAAGTATTTGATAGCGAAAAAATATTTCCCCTCTTCGTTACCTATTTTTACTTCGCGACAGCATTTCTTTGCAGATTTTTGAGCAACTTGTAATAATGCAATGTATGCGTTTCTTCGAGCAATACTATCGGCTTCTTCTCTTGTATAACCATGTCCGTATCCTGCCCTATATACAAATTCTTCTGTGTCTTCCATGTTTTGCATGCATATGGCACAGATAGTTCGCCTATTTTCTGAAATAGCAGTTGTGCTGCAAGCCAAAAAGAATATAATCAGATATTTTCGCATAATTAACTTTGAGTATTTACCATTCAAACAAATATGGAGAAGGAAGTTCTCCTATTATAACATATTGTATAGTATCATTCTTAATAAGAAAGGCACTTGGGTATGCGTCAATAAACTTTGTGCTGTCGATATTTAATTCGCGGACTTGTATAGATGGGTACCTAAAACGGAATAAGTTTCTCAACGAATCAATATGCGTGTTTGTTGAGTCAACGACAACATATGCAACTGGATTATCTACCGCATTAGTTGCTCCCCATGCCTTGAAATTTTCCATGGAGTTGATACAATGCGGACACGAATATGAAAAAAAGAATATCAGTTCTGAATCTCCTTGTTCCGCTGTGGTGTAAGATCCTAGTGGTGTATCTGTTATTAGTTGATTTTCATAAGGATGTCTATGCTTTGTAAATGCAAATGGCTTATATGACATGCCTGCTACAAATGTAGCTGAAAACATTATCGTATATATGGTCGTTTTTTCCCATTGTTCTATCGTTTGAGTATATTCAGTTGCATGATAATAAGTCCAAATGAGTAGTAAAATAAGCAACACATTACGTATGAAAGTGAGAGTGGGAGAAGATGGAATAGGTAGGTAATAGCCGAAACAACCGCAGTCTGTTATGTCATTTTCTAGCCATCCATATAGAAAAGCACAGGTGAATATTACCAGCATACAAATACCTACTACACTGGCAGCTCTGATTTGAACGTTGAAAATCAATAGGATGCCGAGTAGTATCTCAGCGAGAACAATGAAGGGAGCTAGCAAATGGAAGATACTTAATCCATAATCAAATATCAAATGCTGAAAACCAATTATATTTCCGATTTTCCCTAAACCGGATAATACAAATGCCAAGCCCACAAGTATAGCAGGAATACGTTTGCAATTAATCATAACAAATCAACTACAATGTCAGTTGGGGTTATGATTTTCTCCCAACTGACATTATTAATAATTACATACAATAACAAGCGGTGGTAGAGTCCCCGGTACAGTAGGCACTATAACCATTAGCCTTGCACTTCCCCGGACAATCTGAAGGACTACAGTATCCTACAAATGTGTAACCAGCAGATGCGCATGCGACACCTTGTCCCGTGCCTCTTGCTGCACTTGAGACAGCCGCTCCGTCTGTACCACTACCTGCTGCAATAAAAACAAATACTCCAATTACTACAATTTGTAGTGCAAGTGTAAAAATATTTTTCTTAAACATAAGAATAAGATTAGAGTTAAACAATATGAGATAATATCAAACCAATCAAAGGTTCCTGAAATCAGTCCAATGTATTGACCTGTTTCTAAGAGAAATGGGAGGCTGAAGGCTATAGCAATGAGTAAGCGGTTCAACCATCCCGTTTCTTTTAGAAATAATAGTTGAACGAGAAGCAAAGACATGTACCAAAGGGCATCGGGCAAGCAATACACCACAAAATAGATAAATAGATTTTGTGTATTACATGACATATATTCATTGGAGACGTGAAATAAGTTAAATGCTATTATCGGAGTGCGGTAAAAAAAGTATATTCCACAGCCGACAACAAGTAACACCAAAGCCAATAAAAAAATATATATCTTCCTTTGGACTGTCATTGGTTATATATTGTTATGTCAATAATCACGTATATTAATCATGAATATAGGTTTCGTAGTTGAAGTTAAGCAATACTTCGCCATCTTCACGCCACCATGATGCTGTAGCAGTAGCTCCGTAGGGAGAACGAAGATCTAATACACCATTGCTTTCACCTACAATCTCATATCGCGCAATAACATCACCGCTGCGGTTTGTTATGCTAAATGTCGTACCAGAAATACAAATGAGATTGCCACGTCTCGAATTGGAATTCGTGTAACATCCGCCGGGAACTGCCATTGCAATTACGGACACGAGTGCTAACAAAACAACCATTAATGATTTTTTCATAAATTTTCTGCTCACTTATATCCCATCGAGCATCGGTTTGAAAGTGTTTATTAAAATGGAGGAATAGAATAAGATAAATATTCCTATTCTTTCGTTTTATTGTGCTTCAAAAAGGAAACCATCTAAATCTACGCATTGTTTTCCTTGTGTCGGCCACATGTATTGGGTTCTAATCGTACGACCATCCGACATATTAAAGACAATTTGGTATTGTGAACCAGGAGCAAGTTCGTTGGCATTAATGTGATACGTGCCAGAGAAACTTTCACCATCCACTGTTGTGATGGTAAAGCTACAATCACTTTTTAATTCTAACTTGCCAAAATACTCACCATCATCGTAGGCATAGAAAGTGCGACTTACGCACAATGCTTGTGCTGAAATGATTGTAAAGAATGCAACGACTAAAGATAACAGGATCTTCTTCATAATTCTCTTTGCCAACTTATATCCCATGAGGCATCGGTGTTAATCGTTGAATATATTTTTACTGCAAACATTTTGTGCCGGTAATTGACACAACCTCTACAGATTTAGCTGTAATGTTTCCTACCTTATCTTGAATGCTAATTTTGGCATCTGTTGTCTGATTCGGTTTAGCAATCACTTTTGTAGAATACGTCTTTTTTGTAGAACTATTATAAGTTACTTCAACAGTAATGGTAACATTAGCTGATATGTTTTGGCTATCATTACCAACGGTTACAGTTACTGTAGAATTGTTGTCTGTCAGATAACAGGAGAACACCTCTACATTGTCGTTTGAATCGGAGATTCTGCAAACTTGTTGTGCGTTTGCGCTCATTGCCATACATATAACAGCAGTGAGTAGAAAAATAATCTTTTTCATCATTGTAAAAATTTAATAGTTATTTAATCATTAAAATAATATGGTCCTGCTTTATATTGGTACTGACCAGGCGTGGAATCTTCCCCATAATATGGATTCTCAACTGCATGGAATCTCTCATTCTCAACAAACAAGATTTTATCTTCGGGGTTATAGCTTCCATGCTTTGTTACCTTTGAACAACCAGATTTGAGGCGGTTCAATTTATAACATGTAATGGTATGCGATTTTTGGGCATTAGCAATACTATCCATCTTCAATTGGTGGCGTAATTCAGATTCTTCTCGTTGTTGTTTTTGCTCTATCTCCCATTGTGCTTTCTTTGCTTCTTTTTTGTCCTTGCGGCTTTGAGCATTAATTGGTAGTGCGATTGTTAGCGCCATCACTACCATTGTTGCTGATAGATTAACCTTTTTCATGTTGATTGTTGTTTTGTCAATTTGCCAAACATTTAGTACACTAACTTTTGCCGTTAGTAATGATACAACAAAAAAGCGGGACTGCACTATTGCTGTTCCGCTAACCAAGGCTCTAGCATTGCCCTAACTTCCGAACAAACAACACTGAAGCCCACGCCGTATGTACGTGCACGCATATACGCGTACCTTTAAATACATACCAATGGGCATCCTTGCTGCAATGTTTTGGTTGTTAGTTTGAATTTGCTAGATTCTGGTTAGCCAAAACAAAGCGCTTAAGACGCCTTTTTCAATATGTCCTGTATATTACCCGCCCGAAAGACATATTCCCTCAGCGCGGGCTAAATACGGCAAAACTTTTGTTTTGCGCTGCAAAATTACACAAAAAAAATGACATATGCAAGAATATGGAAGAGAAAATGCGAAATATCTGCATTTTGTATGCAAAAATGTTATTTCTATCCGGATAATATCTCGGGAAATGGACGAAACTTTATAGCGGAGCGACATAAAGAAGAATGTCAAGATTGTTGAATAGGAAAGAATCGGCGGAATGTACATTGATTGAGGATGGACAGTATATACGAGAAGAGCCGCCAGAATTGGCGGCTCTCTCTTACATATACGCGCATAAGCGCGAACATTAATTATATTACCATGCAGTGCCGAGCATTCTGAGATACGATTTATATCTCCATTGTGCATTCTCTTGGGCGGCGGCGAAATAATCGTGCCCCTGTGGCTAAGAAGAGTCGTCCCGCTTATCGGGAAGCACCGTCACCGCCGACAATCCACTGGCTGCGTTTAACGATATGGTCTTTGTGTTTGAGAATCTCCTTGCAGGTGTCGCAGCCGCATTTCTCCATAGCAGCCACCATCGGCGTGTAAAGGTCGTTGGTGATCTTGGCGTCATTGCGGTTGTCAAGCCACTGCATAGTGACTAACACTATTAGGCTATTATTAGGTTATTATTAGGATATTATTAGGTTATTTCCTACTCACAAGAGGAACGGCGCTATACCACGTCCGGCCATGCCTGCCCTATTTATGCACTTGTCCTGCGCTAAATCCAACCACACAAGCGGACTTTGGACGAAAAAACGCATATATTTGAACGATTTCTGCCCCAAAACTTGCTTATTTCAAAAAAAAGCAGTAACTTTGCAGCCGAAAGTTGCAAAGATAACAAAAAGCAAACACAACTATGACTAAAAAAAGAAGAAAAGAGAATCTTGAGTATCTGCTCTCAATTGAACAGGAGATGACAAGCCAAGGCAAGAGGTTGTCGCCGGCTTTCTATGCTGCTAAAAGATATGCAGAGACAGCGTTGCATCAGACTGTATGAGATATCTCATTGATACAAACATCTTTATTTATTACGCGATTGATCCACAACAAATCAGTCGTGACGTTGCTGCTATACTTGGTGATTACGAAAATCTCATTTATGTCAGCAATGAGTCGTTGCGTGAATTGATAGTGCACTACAACAATAAATCCTTACTCCGCAAATATTGGCACACGAAAGAAGATATGTTAAGAGCAATAACTGACGAATTTGGTTTCCAGATTTTGCCCTTGACACCGGATGTGATGTACACGTATGGAAAGATGAACCTCTATCACAATGACCCGTCCGACCATGTTATCATTGCTCAGGCTATCACGATGAAGATGCCTCTTATTTCAGATGACAACAAGTTCCCTCCTTATCGTCAAGAAGGCTTGGAATTGATTGAGAACTAAATAAAACAATAATACTGAAATAAACAACCGCCTATGATAAAAAACGATTAAAAGGCAACATACATAAATATTAGCATTGCGCAATTCTTGGTCATACGAAACTGGACACTTCAACTGACACAAGTACAAGAACACAGCACGATGCTCACGGGAAGCGTGAGCTTTGTTCGATAATTGGTACTTGTAGGTAGTCCAGGATCCTGTATGACCAAAGAAACGAAAAAGTTTCACGCTCTTTTTATATGCATATAATTATCTACAATTAAAACCGATGAGGCGATGGGATATAACCGCCACCAAGCAAATGAAAAAGTCATTAGTTTTTTGTGCATTTATTATTGCTGCTCTCACCGCTTCGGCTGAAAGCATAGAGCAAGATGGTATCCGTTATTGGATTAACTTTTCAAAGAAGACAGCAAGTATTGAACGTTTAATGTTTGATAAAATAACTGAAGAAGTATATACTCTTCCCTCTACCGTTAGATATGAGGATGAGGATTATACTGTGACAGCTATCGCGAAAAAAGGTCTTACAAATGGTCGCACAAACAGAGTTAGTACCAAGATTATTGTGCCTCCATCTATCGTTTCGTTTGATGCTTCCACTTTCTTTGATTTCCAAAATGTGAAAGAGATTGTATTGCCTCCAAATCTAACGACCATACCGGGTAGTGCTTTCGCTCAATGTCATTCTTTGGAAACTATTGTTATTCCAGAAGGAGTGACAGATATAGGTGAGCGTGCTTTTAAGGGCTGCAAAGCTTTGACATCCATAGTGATTCCTAACTCGGTTAAGAATATTTATAGTAACGCCTTTGAGGGTACCAGCATCAAAGAACTTGTTCTGCCTAATAGCATGACTAAGATTCCTTTTGGTGCATTTGGCGGAATGAGAAAACTTCAAAAGATTGTGATTCCTTCTTCTATAGAAGAAATTGAAGAAAGTGCGTTTGTTGGCTGCGAACGGCTACAAGAAATAGTGTTTCCTGCTAATATAAAGGCTATCAAACATCACACTTTTGCTGGATGCACCAGTTTGGAAAGTCTTGTTCTGCCGGAAAATGTTGCATCTATTGAACCTGTTGCATTTGAAAATTGTTCTGCTTTAAAACAAATTACTTTGCCAAAGTCTTTGGTGAGTATAGGACGTGAGGCATTCAAGGGATGTACAGAATTAAAAACAATATATAGCTATGCTGCTATTCCACCTGCACTTGGGATTAATCCTTTCGATTGTTCTGGTCTCATTAGTTGTGATGGACAAATTATGGAAGGAACAACTATATATGTTCCTAAAGGGTGTGTGCAACGGTATAAAGCAGATGAAAACAAGCCAACACTTACACAAGGCTGGAGTTCTTTGAATATTGTTGAAATGGATGCTGAGCCAGAATTACCTGCCAATATCTCCGAGACACTTGGGATTAGTCATAGAAAACTATCGACTTTTGCTAACTCCAAAGGTGACTTGGGATTGATAGCGACTAAATATATAAGCCTTTATGATTCATATGTGCAGCAAGGATTCACAACAAAGACGGCTTTAAATACATACGACATTCAGTCGTTGATAAAGCGATTAGCAGAAATCCCTAATCCGGAAATCGTAAAACCGTTGGCAAAGGAATTGAAGGCAGCGAAGACTGCCGATGCACAAGAACAAGTATTCTTAAAGTATATTACACAAAACTAACTATTCACTCAATTATGACACAAGAACAAATCGATAGAGTATTTGAACAGTTAGAGGAATATAAAAATCAATTAGAGCCTTTTAATCGTGCAGAGGAAGAATTTGTAGATGCTATTATTGAATATTTTAAGGATAACACAGATTCTATAATTGATGAGGGGACATCGCTAGAAGATATTTTTGAAGAATTGCGTGAGCAGCAGAGTTATTTGGATGGTGGTTACAAGGAAGATATGTTCCCTGATGTAGACGAGGATGATGAAGAATACCCTGATGGTTATAATCCATATAATAACGAAATATATCATCTCCATTCAAGAATCCTTAAACAATTACAGGAATATCTAAGTGTAGAGGAATAAAATAGACTCCTCAACAAACATAAAGAACGCGCATACATATGTACGCGCGTTCTTCTTTTTATATCTCCCTCTCCTTAGGAGAGGGCTGGGGAGAGGTGTTAATTACCACGCAGTTCCTAACATACGTAAGTAACTCTTATATCTCCATTGTGCATTTTCTTGGGCGGCGGCGAAGAGTTCGTCGGCCTCCTTCGGGAACTGCTTTGCTACGGAAGCGAAGCGGACTTCGCCCTTGAGGTAGTCTTGGAACTTATCCCACTGCGGCTCTTTGGAGTGGTCTGCTGCGCTGTGGGCGGCTCTGCCGCCTCTCCCGCGCCATAGGCGCGCATATCACGCCCCGCAAGGCTCTCGCGCGCGTCAGCGCGCACACCCCACACCCAGCATGGCTCTCCGTCACGCCGCGCACACCGCCCGCTCCTATGAGACAAGTCTTGACAACTCCCACACGGAACCTCACCGCATGACTGCATAAAAAATATGGGCTCTCTCTCGCGGGCACTATCCTCGTATATGTACTAAAACCACGTTTTAGTAGTAAATACTTGGATGTGCTCCGCTCTCCCCACAAATTAAAATTTGCGGGGACCCCAATTAAATAGAATATGGGGCTTTCCTTTTTTTCGAGCGCAGCGAAGAAAATTAAATCATCAACGCTTTGCGTTCGGGGGCTGGCATTTTCTCGATTGAATAGCGGAGGGCTGTACGAGGCATTTCGTGCGCATGTTG
>JAFVDD010000060.1 GCA_017478725.1 Paludibacteraceae bacterium | reverse complement strand
TTTTGTTGTATCTTTGCAGCGTCTTTCAAATGAGTAAACCTTTTTCGGTCTCCTGTCAACCTTTTTAGGTATCGAGTCAAAAGTTTACGATTTTTAAGATCCTAACTCAGTTTTCGAGTCAACCTTTTTCAGGTTTAGTCACGGTATCTCGTCGGTATCCCGTCGGTCTTTTGTCTCGCTTTTCTCTCGGAGGTGAGTCGGAGGTGACTCGGTGATGGGTGCCAAGGACAAAAGAGGTACGATTATTAAGAAACGCGGGCAACCGTTTGGCTGCCCGCTAATCGTATAGGGTTGCTATACCCTTGGTATTCCCTTGCTATATCCTTACTTAACCTCTGCGCCTGTGAGAGTATATGTGTTATTGTCCGTTTGTACGAGCACTTGACCATCACGGGTAATCTTGCGTGTTGAACGTTTCGGAGATGAAGGAGTACTTACCGCTTGCGCTTCACCATTACCGGGGAGAGAATAGTAATCATAATAACCATGCTCATAATTTTCTACAAGTAACTTATAGTTGTCACCAATCTTTAATAAAGTTACATTATCCTCACATAAAGCTTGACTGCTTAATGTTGCTAATACCTCTCCATCCTCTGTTTGAATTTTGATAACATAGTAATATTTACAATCATCTGGGAAATCCCAGTGCTCGATATTTGTTTTTTGGTAGGTAACATAACTCCATCTGTTATCTGTAGTAAAAATACCTCTTGAAATAAGGAAGTAGGTTGAAGCATCTGTTTTTGAAATTGTTTTTAGCAAACTACAATCATTAGCATCATAAATATTAATAGTTTCCTCCATTTCCTCATAAAGATAATTCCCTATGATTTTACCTTGGTTATCGAAATTATGGATTGATTCGATTCCCCATCCCAAATCAATTTCATGATTAAAAGTGTGCTCAAGTGTGATTTGAGCGTTAGCAAGTGTCGCAGCAAAGATTGCTGATAGAATAAAGATAGATTTTTTCATAGATATTTTTGCTCACTTATATCCCATCGAGCATCGGTTTTAATAATTATTATTTGTTGGTTTATAGGCATACAGAAACGTGAGCCAACTGCTACTGGTATATTCGGGTCTCGACTCCCACTGTATCCAATATATGCAGAAAGCCCACGCGTTAACGTGAGCGTTTCGCCATATTTTCGGAATACAGTTATAATTCAAGTTGTCGAGAAATGAATATATCCTCAAATAAAGCAAACGCTTCTTTTAATCAATATGTTATCGCGCGTCGCTACGCGCTATTTTGTTCTATGTTCGCGCTATTCCTCGTAGTGGGAACTACTCGGGCGCTTCACTCGAAGTGCCATCCGAGGCACTTCTTCACCTAATTTAACATCCCGGAGCAGAGACAGTAGTATTTATTTTGCCATCAGTTGGCGTTGGACGCTGCCGATAGTGGCACAATGGATAATCGGCATATCGCCTGCCGTGTGCTGACGAGGCAGAAAACGACCTTTGATAACAGCAGAGAGCATCTTCTCCACAAACGGCTCCAGATTAATCAAATCAACATGCATATCGCTATGCGTGAGGTTATAGAGTTCGTCCGCCGCAGAGCGTGAAATCTGCTCCACTCCGCGCATATCCAACAGATATTCATTTTCCGGTTGCAAAGTCGCAGCCAACCGCTCCATCATCTGACGCGTGTGCAGTTCCGCGCCATATTGCTCTTGTATATTGATAATCTGTTTCATACTAACTCATATAATCATAAAGGTTAAAACCATCGGGCACTTGCGCCGGAATACGTACCATAATCATCGTGCCCTTGAAATCTATTTCGGACGGAAGTGCAAGAATTTTGCGATTGCTCGGCGCTTGCAACATCAGCGCATTTCCTGACAAAACGGCAAACTCACCATGCAAACCGTCCATCACCATCTTCATGTTCGACGAAATGCCGTAGCCTCGGTTCTCCGTTTCCGGCAGATTCTTCACGGAATAGCCGTTCTGCGCGAGATTAAGCGCATCAGCATCACTGTCTCCTAATTTGTCAAGATGCTTTTGAGCGGCTACATAACTACCATAGATGGTTATTCCAAAGTCGGCTATCATAATCTCTATGGTTCTTGCAGCCTTGTTGTACATCAGATATGCATAGCCCTTGTCCGTCTGGGCGTGCTGTTGGATATTACAGATCAGTTCGTCCAACAGGTATGTCAGTGGCATGTTGAGTGCCTTTAGTAAGTCCGGGACATAAGGTTGCAAATGCTCCTTTAATTCGGCAATGACTTTGGCTGTTGAATCATCATCCAAGGCGAAAGGGATAACTCCAAGTGATGTTTGTCCCCGAAAAATAGAAATCATTGCATCCAAATAAGGATATGCAGACCCATTTTGATTGCTTTTGGTGACACAATCAAAAAATGCCGACAATGTGCTTTCCAACGAAAATATATCTGTGTCGTTTCGCATGTCTTTGCAACTTTCGGCTGCAAAGGTACTACTTTTTTCTGATATATGCAAGTTTTGGGGTGTAAAAACATGCACTTTCGTCAAAATTGCTCAATATTACCGCCGTATTGCTCTTTGGTGGATAGATAAAATGTAGTAATTTTGCAGCGAAATTGGGAAATATGCAATTAAGCCAACTCATAGAAGCCAATAGTTACACCACGCGGAACGAGGTTTGTCCGGGATGCGAGAACCACTGCCAAGTCAAGCTGTTCACCTTCGCTAACGGCAAGACTTTCGCCAGCGGAAACAACTGCGAGAAGATCTATTCCTCGCAGCACGAAAGCCATGCCAAGGGCATCAATATGCTGCAGGAAAAATACAGGCTGCTGTTTAGTAAAGCAGCCGTCGAAAGTCAAAAGACAAAAGACCGCCCTGCGGGCTCAAAGACTCTTTCTACTTTTAGTGAGCACAGCGAACTGTCTTTCGACTTTGAGCGAAGCGGTCTAACTATCGGTATTCCGCGGGGGTTGGGAATCTATGAGAACTGGGTGTTCTGGCGGACGATGTTCGCGCGATGCGGGATAAAAACCGTGCTCTCGGGCGGTTCGACGGTGAAGATGTACGAGAAAGGCGTGCGGACGATCATGGCGGACAACATCTGTTTCCCTGCCAAACTGATGCACGGTCATGTGATGGACCTGATAGAGCGAAAAGTGGACCGAATCTTCTATCCGTTCGTGGTGTTTGAACAGAAAGAGGACGCGCGGAGTCGCAACTCGTTCAACTGCCCGATCGTGTCCGCCTATTCGGATGTGCTCAAGAGCAGTATTGACCCAGAGCGCAACTACGGTATTCCGCTGGATGCGCCCGTGGTGTCGTTTCAGGACGAGCAGATGCTGACTGCTTCGTGCACGGAGTATTTAGCCACATTGGGCATCCCTTCCCGCGAGGCAAAAAGAGCCGTCGAGGCGGCTACACGTGCGCAGAAAGAATATATAGATACGCTGGAGCGTCGCGGGCTGGAAGTGCTCTCGCGCGCCAAAGCGGAAGGACGAATGGTGATCATGCTTGCCGGCAGACCGTATCACACCGACCCGCTGATTGAGCACAAGATCTCCAACGCGATAGCGGAAATGGGCGTGGATATGATCACCGAACATGCGGCTATCCACAGCGGGCAGGAGGTCTATGGCGAACTGAACGCCGTGACTCAATGGGCGTACCCGAACCGCGTGTTCAAGGCGGCGTATTTCGTCGGCACGAATGACTACGAGGGGCTGCACATGGTCCAACTGACCTCTTTCGGCTGCGGACCGGACGCGTTCATTCTGGACGAGGTGCAGGCTATCCTCGGACGATACCACAAGAACCTGACCATCCTCAAGATAGACGATGTGAACAATATCGGTTCACTCAAGTTGCGGGTGAGGTCACTCGTTGAGAGCACGACAAGAACGAAGGACGATGTACGATGTACGAAGACCCAAGAACCCGACCCCTTCCTGACGACGCGGCCGTTCGGCGAAGAAGACCGACGCAAGACCATCATCGCGCCGTATTTCGCGGAAGGTTATTCGGAGTTTCTGCCCGCCATATTCGAGTTGGCAGGCTACCGGTTGGTGAACCTGCCGATGGGCAATCAGGAGGACGCGGAAGCGGGTCTGCGGTACGCGAACAACGACGTCTGCTATCCCGCCACCATCGTCATCGGTTCGATCATGAACGCCCTGAACAGCGGCACGTATGACCTCCAAAACACCGCCGTCATCATCACCCAGACAGGCGGTCAATGCCGCGCCACGAACTACTATTCGCTCATCAAAAACGCGATGATCCGGGCAGGCTATACGGACGTGCCGCTCCTGTCGCTTGCTACGGGCGAAGGTGTGGAGAACGACCAGCCGGGCTTCCGCGTCGAATGGCGCAAGCTGGCACGCACCGCCGTGCACACGATGGCTTATGCCGACGCGCTAAACAAACTCTACCACTCGGCAGCCGTGCGCAGCCGTGAAGATGCCGCAACAACCGCCATCACTCTACGGGAACAGTATATCCGTCTGGGCAGCGAAGCCATCCGCGCAAACCGCCCGGGGCAACTGCTCCGCCTGATCGGACAAGCCACAGCGGATTTCGCCAGCATCATCGACCCGGACAAACAAGTGCCGGTTATCGGCTTGGTGGGCGAGATATACGTCAAATACAACTCCTTCTCGCATAAGAACGTCGTCAACTGGCTGCTGCAGGAGGGCGTGGAAGTCGTGCCGCCGAGTATCATGGATTTCTTCTCCACCTCGTTCGTCAGCCGTCACGCCAACCGCGAGCTGCATATCAAACGCGAGTCGGTGCCGGCATGGCTGACCGACCTGCTGTACCGCTACGTACGCCGCGTGGCGAAGCAGTATGACCGCACCTGCAACATCTATCCGTTCTACCGCCCCTCCTCCGACATCTTCGAGATAGCGCGCCTGAGCAAACAGGTCATCTCCACCGCCGCGGATTTCGGCGAAGGGTGGATGCTGCCCGGCGAGATTTGCCATCTGGCTCAGAGCGGCGTGAGCAACATCATATCGCTGCAACCCTTCGGCTGCATCGCCAACCATATCATTTCCAAGGGAATAGAGAAAAAGCTGAGAGGCATCTATCCGCATGTGAACATGCTGTTCCTCGATTTCGACAGCTCCACCAGCGACGCCAATATCTACAACCGTCTCCATTTCCTCGTCAACAATGCAAAGCATGAGAACATATAACTTAGGCATAGATATCGGTTCCACCACCATGAAAGTGGCGCTGCTGGACGACGCGCACCGTCTCCTTTTCCGCGACTACCGCCGTCATAACGCCGATGTGCTGAATACGGCGCGGACAATCCTCCGTGCGCTTAACGAACGGATGGGCGAATGTGCATTGCGCGTCGTGGTTACCGGCAGCGTAGGTATGGGCTTTGCCGAGCGGCTCGGACTGACGTTCACGCAGGAAGTGGTGGCGTCGGTACGCACGATTCGCACGCTCTATCCCGAGGTCCGGACCTTCATCGACATGGGAGGCGAGGACAGCAAGATGATTTTCTTCGAGGACGGCAAGATTCCCGACATCCGCATGAACGGTTCGTGCGCAGGCGGAACGGGCGCGTTTATCGACCAGACGGCGTCGCTCATCGGCGTGACGACCGCCGAACTGGACAGCCTTGCCGCGCAATCGACCACCATCTACCCTATCGCCTCGCGGTGCGGCGTGTTCTCCAAGACCGACATACAGAACCTCATCGCCCGCAATGTGAGCAAAGCCGACATCGCCGCTTCGGTCTTTCATGCCGTGGCGACGCAGGTCATCGGTTCGCTGGCGCGGGGCATGGACATCCGCCCGAAACTGTTCTACTGCGGCGGACCGTTCGCTTTCCTGCCCGAACTGAGCAAGGCGTTCCTGCGGCTGCTGCATTTGGACGAAAGCGACTATATCATCCCTGACGACGCGCAGATCATCCCTGCTATCGGCTGTGCACTGCAGGCGGCGGAAGAGGACAAGTCCCTCGCTCTCAACCGTTTGACAGAGCAGTTGGACGCACCCGATGAGTTGGCAGCCGACTATTCGCAACGCTTGCCGCAACTCTTCGCCGACGAGGACGAATATGCCGCATGGCTGAAGCGCAAAGAGAATACGTTCGTACGGCGTAGCGGTCTGTCAGCCGAAGGCGGTCCATATTATTTGGGCGTGGATTCCGGCAGTACGACCACCAAGATTGTGCTCCTCGATTCCGAAGGCGCGCTGGTCTATTCGGACTACCAGCGCAATCACGGCGACAGTTTCCGCACGTTCGCAGACGCGCTCCAACGGATGAGAAAGACTGTCGGCGACGTGCATATAGCCGCTTCGTGCGCCACGGGCTACGGCGAGTCGCTGCTCAAGACCGCCTTCTCGCTCGATTACGGCATTGTGGAGACGATGGCGCATTTCATGGGCGCCAAAGCACTTAACCCGAATCTCTCGTTCGTACTCGACATCGGTGGACAGGACATGAAAGCTATCTGGGTCAACAACGGCACAATCCGCCGCATTGAGATTAACGAGGCCTGTTCGTCGGGCTGCGGTTCGTTCATCGAGACGTTTGCCAACCAGCTGGGCTATGCCGTGGAGGACTTTGCGCGCATGGCTTGTTTCGCCGCCCATCCCTGCGACCTCGGCACGCGCTGTACGGTCTTCATGAACTCCAAAGTCAAACAGGCGATGCGCGAGGGTGCCAAGGTCGAAGACATAGCCGCCGGTTTCAGTTATTCGGTGGTCAAGAACTGCCTGTACAAAGTGCTCAAACTCAAGTCTGTGGGCGACCTCGGCTCATCCATTGTGGTACAAGGCGGCACGATGCGCAATCACTCCGTCGTCCGTGTGCTGGAACGCCTGACAGGAACGGAACTCACGTTCTCCGACATCCCCGAACTCATGGGCGCCTTCGGTGCCGCCCTCTACGCCCTGCAACAAACAAAAACAACTGTTTAACCTTAAAAAATATAGTATTATGTGGAGATTTATGAAACATTACGCATTGGAGATTTACACGGTGATTGCCATGCTTCTGATTACGCTGGTAGCGATGTTTATGGACGGACTGACGGTCATTCAGCAGTTTGCTGTCTGGGTGTCGTTCCTGTGCATCTTGCATGAGTGGGAAGAAGGCCGTTACCCGGGCGGATTCCTTGATTTGATTCAGAAGAACGTGCTGCAGCGGGATTTGGACGAGGAGACCAAAAAAGGAAGCCGGTTAGTGACGGCGGTGTTTATTTATGTGATGACCATCGTGCCGTTCTTCTTTGGCGACCAAATCCCGATGTTCGTCGTAGCACCGGCGACATTCTGCATCTTCGAGGGTATCATCCACGTGGTAGGAATTAAGATTATGCAGTTACATAAACCTTATTCACCGGGCTTGGTAACGGCAGAGATAGAGTTGGTAACAGGCATCGGCATGATTGTCTGGATGGCGGTTAATCATGTCGGCGCGTGGTACGACTACACGTTTGGTCCGTTCGTGTTCATCGCTTGTTTCGTCTGCATGCAACGCACGCTGATGTCGATGGTGGGAGGTATCGGCTACAAGGATGTGTTAGCGAACGTCCGCAAGCGTTTAAAATAGAACAAAAAAATCCCGCATACAGAAAGAGTATGCGGGATTTTTAGGAAATTAGGGATAATTACTTCACTTCTTCCCAGTCGATATCCGTCACTTCATTTACAAGGTTTTTACATCAATTTACGTTTTCCCATGAGGCGAAGGAAGGCATCCCACCAGCGTGTCGGAAGCAACCAGTGGAAGAAGACAATCGCGTTCGCCATTCGGCCTATACGGTAACGGGTGCAAGGACGGCGTGCATTTACCGCACGAACAATCGCTTTGCGTACCACAGCCGGATCGGAGATCGTATTGGAGAGGTACATATTCCGCAGGTTGTTCGCCATCATCGTTCCTGTCTGTTCATAGGCTGTCCCTTTCGAGGACTCAATCAGGTGATCGGCGGCAATGATGCCCCAATTGGTTTTGATAGCACCCGGTTCGATGATAACCACATCGATGCCAAACGGCTTGAGTTCCATACGCATCGCATCGCTAAGCGACTCCACGGCATACTTGGATACATGATACCAACCGCCGTAATAGAAGACCGCTCTGCCGGCCACCGAAGCCGTGTTGATGATACGTCCTGAGTGCTGTGCACGCATCGTTGGCAGCACTAACTGGCAAAGGCGTGCGAGACCAAACACATTGACTTCCAGCTGATTACGGGCATCATCCATCGGCACGTTCTCTACAGCTCCAAAATAACCATAACCAGCGTTATTGATGAGCACATCAATGCGTCCTTCGGCATCCAAAAGCGTCTTCACGCCCGCCTTCATCGATGCTTCATCGGTCACATCCATCTTCAGCGGCACGATGCCGTACTGACGAAGCGGCTCCATGCGATCAGCACGCCGCGCTGCAGCATACACTTTGTGTCCTTGTTGCGCCAACGCAACCGCGGTGTCATAACCGATGCCGCTACTCGCACCGGTCAGGAGAATGACTTTGTTACTTTTCATAGAGTTCATTTTTATTCAATTGCTGTTTCGTGAATAGATACGTGCTATGATGGCACCGCTGATATTATGCCAAACGCTGAAGACTGCTCCGGGAATGGTGGCTAAAGGGAAAGCGGCAAAATGCATAACCGCCAGCGAGGTCGCCAAACCGGAGTTCTGCATGCCTACTTCTATACTGAGCGCCACGCTCTTCGGGCGTTGCAGACGCAACACGCGTCCGACCAGATAGCCGATGCCAAGTCCGCAAAGATTATGAAGCATCACCACGAGCACGACGAGCAGACCTGCGGTCAGAAGACGATCGGCGTTATGCGACACCACGATGCCGACGGTAAGCGCCACCGCAAGGGATGAGAACGCAGGCAGGTAAGGCGTGACGCGTTGCGTGAGTTTAGGGATGAAACGCTGGCAGAGCAAACCGCATACAATAGGCAGAATGACGATATAGACGATACTCATTAACATTCCCATAGTATGCACATTGACCATCGTACCTGCCAAGAGCCAGACGAGAAGCGGTGTCAGTAGAGGCGCAAGCAAAGTGGATGCAGCGGTCATGCCCACAGAAAGAGCCAAGTCGCCTTTTGCCAGATAAGTGATTACATTCGAAGCCGTTCCTCCGGGACAACAGCCGACGAGGATGACGCCTATCGCTATTTCTTGCGGAAGCGAGAAAACCTTGGTAAGAACCCATGCCAACAGCGGCATGACGGTAAACTGCGTGAGGCAACCGATGAGGATATCTTTGGGACGACTCAGCACTATTTTGAGGTCATTCGCTGAAAGTGTCAACCCCATGCCGAACATGATGACGCCCAACATCGGATTGATGACCCACGTGCCGATCCACGCGAGCGAAGAAGGCACAATAAGACTTAGTGCGGCGACCAGCAGCACGATTACGCCCATCCATTTGGCTATAAAATCACAGATTCGCAGTGTCATAATAATTCTGTCAACCTACCTTCCCTAATCTTCCAATTTATCCATAATGGTGTTATTGATTCTTTTTGATTACTTTAGCGGGATTGCCGGCAACGACCACATCGTCAGGGATGTCATGAGTGACGACCGAACCGGCGCCAACGATCACACGGTTACCGATGGTGACACCCGGACAGACAATTACTCCGCCGCCCAGCCAGCAGTCATCGCCGATATGAATCGGCAGACCTGTTTCTATGGTCTGACGCCGCTCCATATAATCATGCGGATGATCAGGCGTCAGCAGTTGACAGTTAGGCCCGATAAGCGTGTGAGAGCCGATGGTAATACCTCCTCCATCCAAGAAGACCCCATTAAAATTGATAAACGAACCTTCGCCTATGCTGATTCGGTTGCCGTGGTCACAGTGGAATGGCGGACAAATAATCACCGAAGGATGGGCATCGGGGATGAGGGCTTTGATGCAACGATGTAACTCGTCCATGTTCCATGCGCCGCATTGATTGAGGTCTCGCATCGCATGATACGCCCGCAGGATATTCGCCTGAACCTCCTTGTCCGTATAATCATACGGCAAGTTATGAAGCATTTTTTCGTATTCTGTCATCATTTTTTCTTGGTGTATTTAGCTTTGACAATCTCGTACGAATTGCGGATGAGGTCGCGTGTCAAGTCGTCCGGTGAAGTATGCGGGTCAAGACCGATCCAGTGTTTGGGAGACTCGTTATACGGGTTGCCGACACAGTCGTATTTGGCTTTCAGTTCGTCGATCCGTTCAGGCTGGCACTTGAGCGAAATGACCTGAAAATCATTTAGATCAAAGAAACAGAACATATGCCCGCAGACATAGAAAACCAGCACTCCTTCACCGTTTTTGAACATGACGAAAGGCAGTTTCTCTTCTACATCCTTCCCTAACGAAAGGCAGAAATCCCGAATCTCTTCGACATTCATAAATGCGACTTTGTTATTTCGAGCGCAAAGGTACAAAAAAAATCCCACATACGCAAATATATGCAGGATTTTTGCTTTAGTTCGGCACTATTATCAGATATTCTTGCCTAATTCGTACGCTTTCTGTAAGTCCTGCGGGAAACGGGTATTGATAAAGATTGCTTTCATAGTATTTTCTTATTCAATTAATCGGCCGTAGTCATTCCATTCGCCGAACATTTTGCCTTTCTTAGTCTCTGTGATG
>JAFVDD010000059.1 GCA_017478725.1 Paludibacteraceae bacterium | reverse complement strand
CGGGTTTGACCAATAGGCATGGTCTTTCGTCAGACCGTTGTTGAACCACTCCGACTGCGTGTAGTCATGGTCGGCACCGCCTATCTGACGGACGGCAAAACCCTTCTCGGTCCGTTCGTTGCGGGTGCCATAGACCTCGTACCAGTGGCCCTTCTGCAGGTAATAATCCGGCACGAAAGCAATTCCTGCCCCCTCTACGCTCTCCAATGTCTCGAACAGCATGTTCACGCATCCCGGCATGGCGTCAGGGTTGTCCAGGCAGAACTCCGCCATCTTGGCAAGCATCTTGGCAGCGGCTTCTAGCTCCACGGCGGCGGTGTTGATCTCCTGTTCCGCCGACCGTAATTCGGATTGCGCGCGATAGACGGCATCCGCTTTGATGGTGGCGCGCGTGTAGAAATACTGTACGCAGGCAATCGACTCCATCGCCAGTATGGCGACGAGCATCAGCCACAGCCCTGCATAGGACCGCAAGGAGTGCTTGTTAAACTTTTCTTTCAGGTTCATATTTTCTTGTTTTATACCATACCCGGCTGCAAAGGTACTAAAAATAAATGAATTATGCAAATGTATTTGCTATAAAATACAAAATCCCCCGCTATTCTGCCAAATAACAATATGATATATTATTGCCGATTATTAAGATCCGTAAAAATAAGGTCTGTTTATGATATATTCGTAAATGCCTTATTTTCAATTATTTGTAATATAGAAATCGGAGGCAAGTAAGGGTAAACCAAGAGGCATGTGCTATGCAAGTAAGAGTTAACACCTACTCTTTTGCATAAAAACAATTGCCGATTTTTAAGATTTGGGCGTATTGTTCCCTCTTACCTTACCTTTCAAATTCCATACCCCATCATCAATCGGGCGACTCATTCTTTGAGCCGCCCGATTTGTTTCTTTGTACTTTGTATTTTGTACTTTGTACTTAGTCCCTTGGTCACTTTATTTTACTTCCTGTCCCGTGATGGTATATACCTTCTCCCCACGGAGGATGAGGTGTTTTATGTTGTGAGAGGCACTATTAACAAAGAGCCACTCGACCAACGGATGGAATATCCAGCGTGACACGTTGGTTAAGCGCTTTGAAAAGTCGGACGATGGATGCAAGCGTAAGGTTTTTGCCATTCTCCAGACGGGAAATCTGAGCTTTCTGAACTCCGACCATTTCACCTAACTGTTCCTGGGATAGTTGCTGAGCCTGACGTGTTTTACGAATAGCTTCACCAACAAGCATCAATTCAACCTGCTCGTCGTACTCTTCACGTGCCGGCGTTCCTTTTGTTCCGACATGTTTGTCCACCATTTGTTCTTGCGTGTAAAATTTCATATCTTGTCCTCCCTTAGTTATTTCTGATTAAAATAAATGTCTTTTATACTTTGTGCATGCTGGATTTCCTGCAGCGGCGTTTTTTGCGATTTCTTGATAAAACCATGCGTGGCGATTACTAAAGTGTTTTGTCCGTCTCGCTTGTCCCAAAAGGCCAATAGACGATATTGGATGCTATCAAACAATGTCCTAAATTCCCAAATATCCGTATTCTCCAGTTTCTTAAAAAGCTTTGGGTCGTTGATGTATGATGCTCTCGTCACATTGTACAGAATTTTGGCTTTTACCTTTTCAGACTGCTTAGCGAGAAACGCATCGGCTTCCTCGGAATAGAGAACTTGAAATTTTGGTTTTTGCTCCGGCATAATTGTAGTTGTTTCTCAGAATCGCTGCAAAGGTACAAAAAAGTTTCCATATATCGAAACATTTTTGCAAAAAAAAGTGATATTTCTGCATTTTTAAGGAAAATGGTAGTGTTTATGTCAAAGAAAAACCGCTTAGCGTGGGACGCCAAGCGGTAGGAAGGGATAAAATCCCTATCAGGGGCAAAGTCTATTTCACCTCCTGTCCCTGCAAGGTATAAACCTTTTCCCCGCGGAGGATGTAGATCATACCATCAATGAGCACCTTTGTACATTGTATATCGTCACTTTGTACTTCGTCCAAGCCCTGGCTCTTTCGTGTGGATTCGAATTGCGCGGTGTAGTCGGTATCTGCAAAAGCCGGTAAAATAGCCGGTGACCATCCGTAGAACTCGTAGGTGTAGTTATCATCTTCGGGTTTGACGGGTGTTGCGCCGGTGTAAACAGGTCTCTCGCCTTCGAGTACCTGGGTAGACTGTAGCACTGAACTATCGTAGTTCAAGAAGCGGATGGTGTAGTAAACCGGTTCCGGCGGGGTCTGTCCGCTTTCTCGCTCCACGATATTCGACCGTCCTATGAGGGTGGCTTGCGATGTCGCGGGCGCACGCCTTGCAGGTGACGCGGAAGGAGAGGAGGCAAGCACATATTCCACTACGTAGTAGGGCTCGGCATCCAGCGGAGCCTGGTCGGTGTACGAGGTAGCGGAAGAAGCTACGGAGGCGATCTGCGTAAGCGTCGCCGCTGATGAACCACGGAGGATGTTGTAGGTCACGATCTCCGCTCCTTCGTATGCGTTCCAGATGAGGTTATAGGTGCCTTCGCGTACGCCGCGGTTGATGGTAGCGTGTACGGTCTTGTGGATCGCACTCTCGGTCGAATAATCGCCGTTTGCCATCACTCCCTGTATCTTGTAACGGTCGGGTTGCTGCGTCGCATCGGAAGTAAGGTCGGTGTACGAGCCGTTCGTGGCCGGTACAACCGCTACTTCTGCGAACTCGTTGAGCACGTTCGTCTCTTTGAGAATGCGCACTTGCGGGAAGTTGGTTGCATCGGCGGAGAAGTGGATCATATTATGCGCGTTGGCATCCACCGTAACGAGGTCGAGCGTCGGAGCTACGACACCGCCTATTACCGTAACCGGCGTATAGAACCTTGCGCTACAACCATTGCTGTTAAACACTTCCAGATAGATCGTTACTGATTCTTGGGTGAGCGAAGTTTTGCCGGATACTTCGTGCGCGGTGATCTGCAATCCCTCTGCGGTAAGACGTTTGTCGTAATATGTTCTGCCATACAGCGCAGAGAGGTTGATACCCTTCGGACCTACTTCATAGATAGCATCGTTGCCTATTTTCGCATACCAATGGTAGTTTGTAGCCTCTTGCGGAACCACCGCTGTTGCTGCCTGCTCCATGAGAAGCGTGGTGGGGAGATTAACCTGCATTTCCTCCGGATTGCTAATGGTGATAGTATCCGCATAGGTGACACCATCCACTGTGATGCTGACCCGTTTGTCTCCACCGGAGTTCCATGTGACAGTGTATGGTCCGTATCCGCTACCGGCAACGACGGAACCGCCATCGAAGTTCCAAACAGGTGTTGCGCCCGTAGGTTCTGCCATATAACTAATCACAGCTTGTTCCCCGACGCATCTCAGTTTCGGCGCATCAATCGGCGAACGGGATACGCTTGCCATAACCGGGGCTGAGAAGGAAGAGGTAGCGTTATAGAGGTCGATGGTCTGCAGGGCGATCTCATACTCCCTTGATTCCAAAGCGTGTAGCGGAATGAAGAACCGCGTAGCGGAAATGTATGTGTAATCCGGCAGTACAGCCGCCTGCTCGTTTCCTCCGTTTTGCGGAGAGATGAGGTACGCTTCCTCGCCGCTCTTGCCTGCTCGTTTGACGGAGAGGTTATAGCGGAGCAAAGTAGCCGGCGTATGGTCATCTGTGGCTGCATTCCACTCGATCAGCAATCCGTCTTCAGTCTGTTGCGCGCGGATATCGGTTGGCGCAGCAGGGGCTTCGTTGGCGGCGCCTAGCAACTGGTAAACTTGATTATTACCGGCATTAAAGAGATCTAAATGATCACGCTGACGGATAGCTATCAGGTACTTTCCATACTGCGTTTGATCATTGTATGAGGACATCAGGAAACCGTGCTGGCTGACCCCGTTTGCACCCATATACCATGCATACAAGCCGTATTCATTGATTTTGGCAGGAATAGGCTCGGGGATAAGAATATCAAGATAGCCGTCATTATTCAAGTCCTCCAACACGATTCTGCCGGTGTTGGTGTTGAAAGCCTCAAAATGTCCGAGAGGCAACCAAAACGGCTCTGCGAAGGAGGTGTTATTTTTGTTATAGAGGATATACGGCTCTCCTTGATTATTAGCACCTACTATATCCCAATAACCATCAGCGTTGAGGTCATTGATGACGAACATATTATAATCCTTGTACGGCATAGGTGTACTAAAAGGAATGTCCAGAAGCTCAAATGTACCTTCTCCTCGGTTGAACAACACGGTCAATTTTTCCTTTTGGTTGCCACTTTCCGAGGATTCAATATAGGCAAAATCTGTAAATCCGTCGTGGTCAAAATCAAGGTGTATTTTTTGCATATATTGTCTCATACCGTAGAGTGCTTGTTCTATTACCCAATTGGTAGCAGTACAGTTAACGGGCGACTCGGTATAACTGCCGTCCCTTTGACGGGTAACCAAACGGAAGGAGCCGTCATCTTTGGATTTGCTGATAAAATCATAGTAGCCGTCGTGGGTTATATCCACGCGGGTATTAGAAATCTCTTCGTCGGAATAATAACCCTGATCCAGATAATAGCACAACCGTGCGTCTGTTTGCCGGCTACTGATATTATCCACGCCGTTATGGTAGAGGGCATAGTAACTGTTGTTATAGGAATAGATATAATCTATTGCGCCGTTGTGGGTATGATCCACCCATACACCCTGTCCTATATTCGCATTCCAGATGTTCGGAGCCACGGTGAACTGATAGTTGGCTTGTCCTATTCCTTCTGTATCGACCTCCTGTGAACCGGTTTCAGGGCATTCATGTGTAGATACGGTAATTTTATTACCGCTTGTACTATTCAGCGCATAACAGGTAGAGGAAGTCACATTCGTAATATCTACCGTTTGTGCGCCGCTTCCATTGTTCCAGATGATATTGACGGAAGTCAGCGTAGGGCTGAAGGAATAGTAATAATATCCGTTGGCATCAATGTCTGTTAACTTCGTTCCCGGCCATTCGCCGCAAGGCTTAGTCTGTCCTGTTCCTGTCCATGCGTACAGATAAACATTGCTCCAAGCAGCAGCAAGCCGAACGGTGATAGCATTCGGATCCATAGCATTCGGGTCCGTAAGAACAAGCGTCTTGACATCTCCGGTCCTGAGCAGCCCGCCGGCTACAATGTCATACACACCGTCGAAGTTGTAGTCCGCTATCACTCCGTTCTGCAGGTCGCTTCCTGCCGCTAATTGCCGACCGATACCGTTGGGCAGTACATTGACGCTTGCCTCTGCACGGCCTAACTCTACACCATCCAGCTTGATGATATGGGTAATTGTTTTGTTGCCGGCGGCATTGAATGAAATTTCGATGGTGGAATTGTTTATGGGCGTTGCCTCACCATCTTCCACAATCCATTCATGGATATAGGCTTCGGGCAAAGCGACAAAAGTAGCCGTAACTGTTTCATTGAAACAAATATCGGTTTTATCCAAGGTTATCCCTGCGTTTACATGCTGGATGGTATGTTGCACCATAGCTTCTTCCGACCACGGAGAGCCGGTATACTGGGCGTCAATAGCCTGTACGGACGCATAGATGGTCATGGGAGCATAGGTGCTCAAATCCATTACATACTGATGTGCATAGCCCATGTTTCCCTTCATAAAGTTGAGACGTGTACCGTCCGTCATGGCATGAGCGGCTAAGAGGTCATTACCGCCGGGCGTTGTGCCGATGCGGAGTGCATACGTGAGATCAGCGATTGCAGTTTGTGCATCCGAGCCGTCTCCCCATGTGATTTGCAGAATACCGTCGCTATAATTCATTTGCGGTTTTGCGGGAGCGCTCGGCGCCGTATTGGCTATGCCGCCGGTCATGCTTTTTACATAGATACGTGTATTCTCCATTTGCACGCCCTCGTTAGGAAGGGAGAGCCATACCTCCTGTTTGCCGTCTGCATCCAGATCCGCTACGTTAACCGTGCGGTTCTGGATATCCGTAACGTCTGCCTCTGTGAATAATTGCACAGGAGTTCCGAATGAACCGTTGCTTTGCCCGTAGAGCGCATATACGACACCGGTCGTCTTGTTTTTGGTATCCAACTCATATGCCAACAAATCATTGATGCCGTCTCCGTCAATATCCTGACAGCCTCCAAAGAGCAGGCGATACGTACCAAAATTCTGCTCCGGTAGAACATTAAATACACCACTTCCGTTATTGATGAAACGGAGGGCATAAGCATAGCCTGTTTGGTTGTTGGAGGACGATTGAGTTGCCAATATATCTGCATATCCGTCACGGTTGTAATCGTATATGTAAATCTGATTATCCACTTTCAGTTCCGTCAGCAGCGTATTGGCATATGTACTATCGGGTAAAGAAATGGCACCATACATGGAGTTATTGTCCACATAAATGAAATCAGCTATATTGTCGTTATTCAAATCACGGATGTATGTCCGGGCATAACTGTTAATCCGAATCCATTTATTGTTTTCCCGCTGGAACCAAATGGCACCGTTGTTCTCATCCACGAGATCTTGAATGCCGTCTCCATCAACATCCACAACAGCCGTCGGGTAAACAGGCACAAGAGTTGAACCTATCGGCAAATAAGGTGCGTCACATCCTATGGTACCACCTGACCAAAAACTCTCCAGCGAAAACGCGCCTCTGTTGTTGCGGTCATAAGTCGGAGTCTCTGTTGTGCCTTCATATTCATCGACGGTCATCAGGTTCATCTGCTCCTCTATGTAACTGCCATCCGGCTGTTGGTAATTGACGAACCAACGATAGGCATAAAAGACGACAGAATTTAGACCATCTGACATTTGCCCGCATTGAAACTTCTCAGCCCGCAAATAATCATTCCTACCGTCTTGGTTGATATCGCAGTTTGGCAAATAGAACACACCGTCTATCTCCTCATGCTCGCCATTTTTGGAAGTGAAGGAAGTAAATTTATTAAAGTTATACCTGTCCGTCCGCCATCCGCTGAAATCCATTATACCGTCCGAATTCACATCCCCTATATGCTGTATATGCGGCTGATAGCCGTTATAGGCGGAGTTATAGGTATGTTTCTCCGTGATATCCTGTAAGGGTTGGAAACCGGTGGTGTAATCGGCTGTAGTGGCAAGATGGAAGGTGCTATAGTTAGAACTGCTTTTTCTGGTTTTGCCGAACTGAGGCATAACAGCGCCTTTCTTGCCATTACCCAAAAAGTCATAGAACCCATTGAGTGCCGGCAGGGCATAATCCAGGGTGTCGGGCTGTTGATTTAGCGTATAAATAGCCCTCACTTTCAGATTCTTCTGCACGTTCGTCAGATCCTTGTCATAATAAGCAAATGTGTCTCCCTCTACTTCAGGTGCAGTAGGTGTAACGGCATTTCCGCCGCGGGCGATTACCTGCCAAGCGAACTTATGATCGTTCTTGTCATAGAAATCTACGGATACATATTCCGCATCGCTGCACGTGTCCGCATGACAAATCGGTTTATAGACACCCTCACAATCCGTATCGGTATAACTGGTAATAATATCACTAATACCGAAACCATCAGTACTTTTGGCCTGCACGGTGAAGGTAACAGCTTTTGCACAACCTGTCCATATAGTGGCTTTAATGTCAGAATCGTACCGTAAAGAGCCGACAGAAGCCGACATCTGCATGTCAGAATAAGAATAGATAAGAATCCGCTTCATAAAATACGAACTCTCTATCGTCAGCGTGTTATTTTGGTACAAGGAAACGTAATCCGGTGTTTTGCTTCCACTTCCTTGCTCAATGCGCAGAAGGACATCGTTTATCTGCTGCGGAAAACCTATAATAAGCTTATTTTTTCTTTCTTCATAGGTAGAGGTATCCATCCGCATATGGGAGTCATCTATAGCAGGGTCATACACTTCTGCCTTTGTTCCATACCATGTAATCTTTTGAACATCCAAACCGCCGTTCGTGGAACTGGGGTTGGTTATGGTAAAAGTGATTTTGTAGTAACTGTCTGTCGGCCACTCAGAGACACCTGCGGAAGGAGTAAAAACAATCATCGAGCCAACTGAGACATCCGGTGTCTGCGTTATTTCATCTATGACGGTTGTGTACTCTGCATCACTCGCTACCGTCAGTTTGACGCTTTCCAGAACTACAGAATTATTGCTCAAGCCGTTATGCTTAATAACTATCTTACGAATAGTTCCGTTCATAGGATCCTTGCCGGTGATGATACGCTCTACGGAGTTAATGCTGTTACCTCCGAGCCGCCAGTATGAATTGATTTTGTTTCCCGGGACATTCCATGTCATACCTTTGCAACGGACATCGAATGTACTTGCGTAGCCCGATCCGCCTCCATCACTGGAAGATATCGAGTAAACCTCTTCATCTACCGGTATGTCGCCATTAGCGTCACTGCTCCATACAGCACTCACGAAATTCAGACCACCATTTGAGGAGGAGCTGTTCGTAATGACAAATGTGATTTTGTAATAACTACCAGCCGGCCATGCAGTTACGCCCGAAGAAGGCAAAAAGACTAATCTCCCGGCTATTCCCATTTGTGAACTTTGTACAACGCTGTCGGTGGTTACTTCATCAATTGGGTTGCTGAATGACGCATCGCTTGCTACCGTCAGTTTGACACTACTGACACTTACGGATGTAGCGCTGACTCCATTGTGGTTAATTACAATACTTTTTGCCGCTCCGCTCATCGCCGTTTTGCTGTATATCACGCGACTGGTGTTCGTGATACTTTTGCCTCCAATGCGCCAATAACCATCGAAATTCTGGTTTCCGGGCACATTCCACGTCATGCCGTCGATAGTTACATCATACGTGCTGGCATAGGTAGTGTTGGACGTGTTGCGAACAGCCGTTAAGGTGTAAACGACGTCCTCTGCCCAAACATGTACTACGACTGCCATCAGCAGTCCTAATACGAAGAA
Organism: Paludibacteraceae bacterium; assembly: GCA_017478725.1. Classification (GTDB taxonomy): domain Bacteria; phylum Bacteroidota; class Bacteroidia; order Bacteroidales; family Paludibacteraceae; genus Colicola. The sequence goes on along the minus strand of JAFVDD010000059.1, from coordinate 5,176 downwards.
GAGTTTCTTTTTCATAAGCGTAAGTTTTTTAATTAGTATAATGGATTTGTAAGTATTTTTTCTAATAAGGATACGAAAAAGCGCGGGCTTTCGCTGCTGCAATTTGATACTTTGAGGTCTTCGACTACCTTGTTAACACAAATATACACGGAAAACTCACGCTGATACGTGAGCGTGTATAAACCGTACTTGTGTTAACAATGACCTTACGGTCAGATACTTAATGAAGTTGTCGAAGTTTCAAAGTATCAAGCTTTTCGGCTTATTACGCTATTTTTAGACGCACACTTGCGCCTGTATGCCACCCTAATTTAACGTCTCGGGCCGGGGACGGTATTCTATTTTGTTTCTATCTCATTTTTATGTTCAGCTGCTATAGCTATCGATCGATTAAGGCGATCAATGAACCATTGCTTATCCGGCAATTCAGTAAGGTATTGCGCAACGTGAATGTTTTCTTCATCCAACATCATCAGTTCTACATGTTCACTATTACCTTCGCTGCATAAAAGTAATCCTATAGGAGATTGCTCATAGGGGCGTTGCTCGTATTTTTGCAAGTATTTCAGATACAACTCCATCTGCCCCTTGTACTCCGGTTTGAATTTACCGAGCTTCAAATCAATAGCGACAAGTCTATTTAGTGTGCGATGATAGAACAACAAATCTATAAAATAATCTGTACCGTCCACAGATATGCGCTTTTGCCGTTCCATAAAAGCGAAACCTTGACCTAACTCAAGGATAAAACGCTCCATCTGCTGAAGGATAGCATTCTCTAAATCTTTTTCAGAATAGTATCCATGTAATCCCAAATAATCCACTACATAAGAACTACGTAATACCATTTCGGGTGTCAATTCTCCCGGCTCTAACTCTTTCATAGTAGCAATTTGGGTATCCTCCGGTTTGGCAGCAATGAGCGAGCGCTCATATAACATGGCATCTTCGTACTTGCTTAACTGTCGTGAACTCCATCGCTGTTCTATTGACATTTGCTGGTAAAAGAGGCGCTTGGCATCTTGCTCAATAGTGATAAGCTCTATAAAATGGCTCCAAGTCAATTGTTGCGACAGTGTCGCCATTATTTGTTCATCGGGATAGACGCGAGCTACTTTCAACATACGAAACAGAGCCGATACGGTAAATCCTTTACCATAGCGCTCTGTCAATTGTTGCGACAGCGTCGCCACAATCTTTTGACCATACTCCGCTTTCTCTTGGTAGTCAATTTTTTGCAGCACAAACTTACCCACATGCCAGTGCATCATTGTCAACTCTTGATTGACATATACCGCAACTCGTTTACGGGATTGTTCAATAATCTCTACAACACCTTGCAAAATCTCTTGAAAGGCAGGTTCTGATGCTAAACCATTTTCTTTATGTGCTAACATTTTATATTTTGTTGCTTTTCGGCTTATTACGCTTTTCTTGGCGCACGCTTGCGCCTATATGTCTTATCTTATCTTATATATTTTTCACCGCTTTTTTACGCTGTCGGTGCTATCTGTGTTTATGCCGGAGTGCCTATTTCATATAAATACTCCGGAGCAAAGCCTATTTCGTTTGACCAATCCACTGAAAAAGGATCAAGCCTAAATTGACGGAAATAATCCATATTTTGCAATTTGGTGCAAATACCTTTTTGCGCTAATGGCCAGAAGTCCACAATTTTAGTTACGCCATCATTGAACGATAGGCGCAAAACATAATTGCGGATGTAGTCTGCACTGGTTACTTTCAAAATAGGATTCATATTTTCCTCCTTTCTTATTGCAAAGGTGTAATTTTCATGGGAGCTTCAGATTTACCTAAACGCTCCCAATTAGCCATCAGTTCTTCTTGATGTAGATCAAGCCACTCGTACACTAATCGTAAAGCGCGGCGGGGGAGTGAACCTGTAATAACTCCATCTTTTATGGTGATAATAGCCTCATAATCTTGGTACTTCACATGAAAATGAGGTGGATTGTGCTCACTCATATACATGTAGATCACGATTCCGTAAAACGAACTAATTTCTGGCATAACTATTTGGTGTTAATTATTTTGCGCTGCAAAGATACTACAAATTTTGCACATACGCAAATAAAAGTGCCATTTTTTTTGTATTTTTGTATTTTATAACGGATTGATGTCACAAAAAACATCAAAAAAAACGAACACGGAAAAAGCGACAGGTTTTTCATAGCTTTTTGTAATTCGTTGATTGTCTGGGGCGCGAGGGGTGTGAAATTGTCGCGAGTTTTGAAGGTACTCGTAAAACGGAAAACCTGCATTTACGTGTATAGCTCCCTATCTGTGTTCTAAAATATAGAGGGACTCGCGTTCGGCAATCGGTGTGCAAAGGTCGATACCGCTCTGCTAAATCGACAGGCAACCGATGCCTCCGCTCTCCCCACCGGATGTATTACATCCGTCGGGGACCCCATATTATTAACCCATTAACCCCATATTATTAACCCATTAAACCTTTATTTTTATGATTAAAAATCTATCTTCTGCGATGGAATCAGACCAGGATCTGCACATCGCTAAACATGTAGAGCCGGAGAACCTGCCGGCAATGATTCAACCGATTATGTCGCTTGCACAAAGTGACGGAGAGCGGGATATGTTGCTTCTCTCGCTGCTTACGGCGGCGGGCAGCTGTATGCCAAACCTCTATTTCCGCTACGGACTGACGGGCAAACGGTATTATGCTAACCTCCAGTGCTTCATCGTTGGCTCTGCGGCTTGCGGAAAAGGTATCGCGAACTTGGCGTTAGAGTTGGTCAGCAAAGTACATGAAGCGGCTCCGCTGGTCATTGCCGGTGACTCCTCGTACCCGGGTTTCTACAAACAACTCGAACGCCAGAACGGTCGCGGTTATATCCACGAGAGCGAAGGTTCGGTCATTACCGATGTGTGGCGTTCGTCCGTAGCGAACTACAACACCGCTTTGCGTAAGGCAGCTGAGCATGAACCGATCACGCGTAACCGCGCACGGGATAATAGTAGTATCGCATGTCCGCAACTCTCCGTACTCCTCACCGGTACCTTCAGCCAATACAAAGCCCTTGTGCCGAGTATCGAGAACGGCTATTTCTCGCGTCTCCTGACCCTTATCGTCAATGACCAGCAGGCATTCTCCAGCCGTTATGTAGAGCCTGCCAGCGGTTCTAACGGCGTCATGGGTGCTGCGGCTCAGCAACTCTACGATCTCTGTCAGGCGCTCTACAAGTCTCACCCTATTGAGTTCTCCCTCACACCCGACCAACGTGCCCGTCTCGGTCATCACTTGGAAACCGCGTACCCTGCGCTGATGCAGTTATTGGGAGTGAATTTCCACTCCGTTGTACTGCGTATGGCGGTGCATATAGAGAGGATTGCCATGATACTTACGGCGATGAGACACTCCGCGCTAACACGCGGAGAAGGAGACGAACTAAAAAGCCCGCATACAATGCGGGAGAATGAACATACAGACAGCCGAATGACATTCGGCAAAATAAACGACGCTTTCGTTTGCTCGGATGTGGATTATCAGACAGCGGGGATGATCGGGAATAAGCTGATATTGCATATGGCAGCGGCGTACCGAATGATCAAAGGCGCAGAGCAGGTGAGTGTACCGAAAGTGCAACCGTTGGATCAACGCGCTATGCTCCTCTCTCTCCTCCCCGCCGAGTTTGAGACGAAGACGCTATTGGACGAAGCGAAGTCTCAAGGAATTTCACGTCGGACGGTAATCTATTGGAATGATGAATGGCAGCAGACAGGAGTTGTTCAAAAGATCCGGCACGGAGTATATAGGAAGATCCTCGCTTCCGCATAGGACATACCCCTGTGAATCTATAACGAATAACTAAGAATGACTAAGAACATATAACGTGAGCATTCGGCAACAAAGTCGCAAAGGTCAATACCGCTCCGCTAAATTGACGGGCGACTTGTGCCTCTGCTCTCCCCAAAAATTAAAATTTTCGGGGTCCCCAGAAAGTGCAAACTTGGTTGATGAATTAAAAAATCGACATGACCATATTGACCATTTTGACCGTTTGGAGTATGAAACGGTCAATACGGTCAAAACGGTCAGATCAAAAAAATTTTAAAAGAAAGGAAAAGAATTTATGGCACACTATGTACCTACAGACGGTTTTGAGAATTTCACCGGCGCATTGAGCAAAAAGAAAATTCAAGGCGTTCATCACATGACTGTTACCCGCCGCAAAAAGGTTAAGGATCCGTTGACGGGCGAGGTGGTCGGTTTTGGACCCAAGGAGATCTTCTCGCAGAATCATCGTGACTATAAAGAGAACCCGTTGACGCAGGGCGAGACCAAGCAACGTGGCAAATGGTCGCAAGCCTGCCGTGAAGCGCCTCTTATCTGCCGTGACAAGAATCATCCTCGTTTTATGGAGATGTACGAACGTTGGCGCGCACAACTGAGTTCCAACGAGCCTTGCAAGCAGTTTCCAAACTTTGTGAGAGCGGTATTAGCAAGCGAAAAGAGACCGAATTAACGGTCTCTTTTCTATTTCCCATTTCTAATCTCCCTTCGTTCGAACGATCGGCTTCGCCGTATGGGTCATTTATCATTTACCATTTGACCTTGTACGTTGTAGATCTTGCCGTTCTTCTCGATGAGGAGCATGCCGTTGCGGAAGTCATTATCCCAAGTGATGGTATCCGATGCTGCCGGAGCGGGAGTAACGGCCGCAAACTCAGCCAGATGAGCTAATACCCCGATTTGTGCCTTTGCACACAAAAAAGTGCGCGAAGTTACAACTTTTTTCTGAAATATGCAAGACCTTGCCCGCGAAAAATGCATTTTTTTCTTTAATTTCGCGGCCTATCTACCAATTTTACCCGCGAAAAGCGTGAAAAATCTATTAGTTTCGCGGGCAATGTATTCCTTAATCAGCGGAAATTGGATTGTTTTGCCTAAAATCCACTGATTAAAGCATCCAAATTCAGCCAAATCGATAGTTTCTTGCTACAATGAGGCTGAGTTTACGCTCCTTAAAGAGGACGTACTGAAGGGTGCCGGATACAGTCCCGAATCAAGGGACTAACACTAATTTGTGACGGGCATTTGAAGACTTTGTGGTCGTGGGTGGTGGCACGGAAGAGGATGGATGAATAGATAGAGCGTTCGAAATCATCGAGGCAGATGGAATCTATGGACTGG
>JAFVDD010000010.1 GCA_017478725.1 Paludibacteraceae bacterium | reverse complement strand
CTAAGATGGCAAAATTACTAATTATAGACGATGAAAGAGGTATCAGGAATACCTTACGTGAGATATTGGCGGATGAAGGTCACCAAGTGGATGTAGCGGAGAACGGCGCACAAGGTCTGGAGATGGCATGCAAGAATGCCTATGACCTCATCTATTCCGACATCAAAATGCCGGGAATGGACGGCATGGAATTGCTGGAAAAGCTCTCAGCCGTCAGAAATCAGCCGTCAGACTCTTTTGAAAGCGCCGAAGCGCCCGTGGTCATGATCACGGGGCATGGCGATGTAGAGACAGCTGTCCAGGCGCTCAAACTCGGTGCATATGATTTCCTGCTCAAGCCGCTGGACCTCAACCGCATCCTCATCACTACCAAGAATGCTCTTGAGTCGAAAGACCTCAAACAGGAAACCAAGCAGTTGCGCAAACGCGTGGCGGCAAAAGGTCCGCAGATGGTAGGCGAGAGTGCGGTTATCATGCGCGTACGCGAAATAATAGATAAGGTAGCGCCTACCGAGGCACGCGTGCTCATCACCGGTCCTAACGGCACCGGCAAAGAGGTGGTGGCGCATCTTATTCACGAGAACTCAGCCCGCGCCAACGGCCCGATGGTGGAAGTCAACTGCGCCGCCATTCCTTCGGAACTCATCGAATCGGAGCTCTTCGGCCACATGAAAGGCTCGTTCACCGGCGCCGTCAAAGACCGAGCCGGCAAGTTCGAGCAAGCCGACGGAGGCACGCTCTTTCTCGATGAGATAGGAGATATGTCGCTGGCGGCACAGACCAAAGTGCTGCGGGCGCTCCAGGAGTCCGAGATCACGCGCGTCGGCTCCGACAAACCGGTCAAAGTGAACGTCCGCGTGCTCGCTGCTACCAACAAAGACTTGCAAGCGGAGATAGCCAAAGGCAATTTCCGCGAAGACCTTTTCCACCGCCTCAACGTCATTCCTATTCATGTACCGGCGCTCAACGAGCGGCTGGAGGATATTCCGCTGCTGGTCAACTATTTCGCCGCGCAGATATGCACCGAACAAGGCATCGCCGTGAAGACCTTCGACCCCGCTGCTATCAAAGCCCTGCAGTCCAAAGACTGGACGGGCAACATCCGCCAGTTGCGCAATGTCATCGAGCGTCTCATCATCCTTGCCGGCTCCGCCATCACCGCCGCTGACGTCGAACTTTATGCTTAGCATACCAGACGAATAGTCAGCCAGTAAAAACAATATGATCTTACAGTCCCTCAATATTCTCAACTACCGCAACATCCGCGAAGCCTCTCTTGAGTTTGCACCCAAGCTCAACTGTTTCGTGGGTCTCAACGGCCAGGGTAAGACCAATATCCTCGACGCCATTTATCTGCTCTCCTTCGCCAAATCAGCTTACACCGCCCAGGACTCGCTCAACATCACCCATGGCGAACAAATGGCGATGGTGCAAGGAAGCTATCAGCCGTCAGCTGTCAGCATTCAGCCTTTTACTATTTCCTGTGGTCTCCGCCGGGGCGTGAAGAAACAGTTCCGCCGCGACAAGAAAGACTACCAGCGGCTCATTGACCATATAGGCCTCATCCCGTTGGTGATGATCAGCCCGTCCGACCAACAACTCATCGAAGAAGGTTCGGATGAGCGCAGACGCTTTATGGACGTGGTAATCAGCCAGTTGGACCGCAAGTATCTGGATTGTCTGACCAGCTACAACGCCCTCCTCAAACAACGCAACGCCCTCCTCAAACAACTCGCGGATCAAAATGAACAAATGGTAAATGACCAAATGGTAAATGGCTCTGATTTACTAGAGGTGCTGGAGTGGCAGATGACCGAGCCTGCGGAGTATATTTTCAAGGCTCGTACAGAGTTCTTTGAGGCATTTGTGCCGTTCTTTAAGCAGATTTACGAAACTATCAGCCATCAGCCATCTGAAGTCAGTTCTTTGCGCTATGTTTCCCAGCTTCAGGATCGCGACCTGCGCGAAGCGTACATCCGCACGCGCCAACGCGACTTGATTCTCGGCTGGACTTCCCAGGGCATTCACAAAGACGAACTTGATATGCGTCTCGGCGACTATCCCCTCAAGCAGGTCGGTTCCCAGGGACAGCAGCGCACTTTCGTCCTCGCCATGAAACTGGCACAGGCGCTATATTTGGGGGCTATCAGTCGTCAGCCGTCAGCCGTCAGACCGATTTTATTGCTCGATGATATTTTTGACCGCCTCGACTCCGAGCGCGTCGAGCGCATCGTCCGGCTCGTCCAGTCGGATGATTTCGGCCAGATATTCATCACAGACACCGACCGCGAACATCTCACCGATATCCTCCGCCCCAACGAAAACGCCAAGATTTTCCATGTAGAAAATGGAGTAATCCACTAAAATCACAAACTAAAAAACTATTCGCCCCATCGACATAACGACATGACGACATGACGACATGACGAAAAAACTCCTCACCATATTAATCCTTATTCTTTTAGCGACAGCGGTCTTTGCTCCTTCAGCGAGCGCCGGCGAGCGGTCAGGCATCACCTTCCGCGGCGCATGGATAGCCACGGTCGCTAATATCGACTGGCCATCGCCCGAAGCCGTCGGCAACACCGAAGCGCAACAGGCGGAGATGGTGTGGATTCTTGATTCACTGGAGAGCATCGGCATCAATGCCATCATCTTTCAAGTCCGCCCTACCGCCGACGCGCTCTATTACAGCGAGTTGGAACCCGTCTCTCACTGGCTCACCGGCAAACAAGGAAGCTGGGAGAGCCATCAGCCATCAGCCATCAGACTCCGTGGGATCCGCTGGAATGGACGATCGACGAGGCGCACAAACGGCAAATGGAGGTGCATGTGTGGCTCAACCCCTACCGCGTCAATCTTGCCAAGACAGACACATCCATGCTGGCGCCGGATCATATCTTCCGCCGCCACCCCGAGTGGTTCTGGTGCTACAACCAACAATGGTATTTTGACCCGGGCTTGCCCCAGACGCGCGAATGGATCTGCACTGTTGTGCAAGATATTATCTCGCGCTACGACATCCAAGCCATTCACATGGATGATTATTTCTACCCCTACCCCGCAGGACGGAAAAAACTGCCCGACGAAGGTACGTTTGCCCGTTACCCGAGAGGCTTTGACAACATAGAAGACTGGCGGCGCAACAATGTCAATCTGGCAATAGAGGAAATCAGCATGACCATCCGTGAGTGCCGCCCCGACATACAATTCGGCATCTCGCCTTTCGGCGTCTGGCGCAACGCCTCCGTCGATTCTACAGGCAGCCAAACCACCGCCGGAATCACCAATTACGACGATCTCTATGCCGACATCCGCCTGTGGATCCGCGAAGGCTGGATCGACTACGTTCTGCCCCAGCTATACTGGGAAATAGGCAAGCCGGCAGCCGACTATGAAATCCTCGCCCACTGGTGGGCGAATGAGGTGCGGGGCACGAATTGCAAACTCTATATCGGCATGGCGCCGTACCGATTGGAAGGCGCTTCTCCCAAGACCGCTTGGGGACAAGGGAATGAGATTAAGCGGCAGATGGAGCTGAACCGGACAATTCCTGAGATCAGCGGCGAGTGTTTCTACTCGACACGGCCGTTACTAAGGAATCCCCGCCATGTCTGCGACAGCATCAAACAAGCCTATAACCCCGCCCCTACGCTCCCTATAAGGGAGGAAGAAAAAGAAGCAGAAGAACCACTTTTACTACCTTGGGAATGAAAGAGCAAGGAATAAGAATCTACAGCAAGGTATGATGAGAATGGGTCAGTTCATTTGCTGACGGATGGAGGCGATGACGAAGCCGCGGAGGGTTTTGTAATGTTTGGCACGACGGTTGGAAAGCGAGTCGTGCCATTTTTGTAGCCAGTCGTCGTGCTTGGCAGGGTCGCGGAGTTCGGCATCGGCTTTGGCAGAGGCCTCTTTGATAAGCTGGAAGGCACGGCGCTGGGCATCCGTTATGGTGTCAGGATCGCGGTGCTCGGGCATATGCGAGATCACCTCCTGGCCGAACCGATTGGTGAGATAGAAACGATGGTTGTTGGGCGGTAGTTTGCCCGTATAGGTTTTGAACTTCTTGTTGAGTGTAGCTTTAGCCATATGGGTTGTTGTTGTTTGGGTGTAAATCCGCCAAGGCGGGCGGATGCTGATGGTGGTTTGCCCCTGATCCGATCCTGATCCGATCCCGATCCGATTCTCTCTCGATAGTGTCTCGCCAGTCTGATTTGGCCATACAAGTAGCATAAAAGAGAAAGAAAAGAAGCGGATTTGGAAATCGGGTGCAAAGGTAACACATTTTTTTAGAAATTCCAAATATTCAGTTTGCAAAATATAAAAAAAAAGCAGAAAAGCGCGCGCGCACTTGCATATATCAAAAAAAAGCAGTAACTTTGCACGCCATTTGCGTGCGGAGGCAAAGGAAAGACGGAATGCCGCACATGAATGAGCGGCGCATAAACGCCATCAAGACGATTAAAACATACTAATTAACAAACAATATTAATACACATGATCTATTCGAAAGAAGTACAAGAAATGTGCGTGGTAGCGAAGGGTCCGAAGCACGGCCCGGCTCCCATTCCCGAAGAGGGCAAATGGGTGAAGGCTACTGAGATCAAGGACATCTCCGGTATGACGCACGGAATCGGCTGGTGCGCACCCCAACAGGGCTGCTGCAAGCTGAGTTTGAACGTAAAAGACGGTATTATCGAGGAGGCACTCGTGGAGACCATCGGTTGCTCGGGTATGACCCACTCCGCTGCCATGGCGGCTGAGATCCTGCCGGGCAAGACGATCCTCGAAGCGCTGAACACCGACCTCGTTTGCGACGCCATCAACACGGCGATGCGCGAGTTGTTCCTGCAGATCGTTTACGGCCGTACGCAGAGCGCGTTCAGCGAAGGCGGTCTGACCATCGGTGCCGGTCTGGAAGACCTCGGCAAAGGTTTGGTTTCGCAATGCGGTACGCTGTATTCGACCAAAGCCAAGGGCGTTCGTTACCTGCAGCTGACCGAGGGTTATATCACCAAGGAGTTCCTCGACGAGGACAACGAGGTTTGCGGATACGAATATGTTCACATGGGCAAGTTCATGGACGCTGTGAAGAAAGGTGTTCCGGCTGACGAGGCACTGAAGTCCGTTACCGGCACATATGGCCGCACGACCAAAGAGCAAGGCGCCGTTAAATCGATTGACCCACGCAAAAACTAAGGAGGACAGACTATGATTCGTGAAGTAAAATTTGAGTCGCAAGACCGCCGCGAGAAACAGATTCTCGCCGCATTGAATGCCAACGGCATCGCTTCCATCGAGGAGGCTAACCAGATTTGCGAGCAGTATGGTCTGGATCCTTATCTGACCTGCGAAGAGACGCAACGTATATGTTTTGAGAACGCGAAATGGGCTTACGTAGTAGGTACCGCCATCGCGCTGAAGAAAGGCTGCAAGAACGCCGCTGACGCTGCCGAGGCTATCGGTATCGGTCTGCAGGCCTTCTGTATCCCGGGTTCTGTAGCGGACGACCGCAAGGTAGGTATCGGTCACGGTAACTTGGCAGCCCGTCTGCTGCGCGAAGAGACCCAGTGCTTTGCTTTCCTCGCCGGCCACGAGTCGTTCGCTGCCGCCGAGGGCGCTATCAAGATTGCCGAGATGGCGAACAAAGTGCGCAAGAACCCGCTCCGTTGCATCCTGAACGGTCTGGGCAAAGACGCAGCCATGATTATCAGCCGTATCAACGGATTTACCTACGTACAGACCGAGTTCGACTATTTCACGGGCGAACTGAAAATCGTGCGCAAGAAAGCGTACAGCGACGGTCCGCGTGCGAAAGTGAACTGCTACGGCGCAGACGATGTACGCGAAGGCGTAGCTATCCTGTGGCATGAGAACGTGGATGTATCGATCACCGGTAACTCGACCAACCCGACGCGCTTCCAGCACCCGGTAGCCGGTACGTACAAGAAAGAGCGTATCCTCGCCGGCAAGCCGTACTTCAGCG
>JAFVDD010000058.1 GCA_017478725.1 Paludibacteraceae bacterium | reverse complement strand
CCGAACCTCACGCTGACGGCCTTTGTTTTCTTGCAACAGGCGGGCAAAATCCCGGAAAAGGATCTCCTGCCGCCCTTGCTTGTGCTCCGTTTCCGGCGTTTGTTCGATGCTTTCTTCGAGCCAGCAAAGCAGTTCATAGATGGCGGCTTGCGCAAAGATGCGGCGGATGTTTTCGCTCAGTCCCGAACGGGTGTCTTCACTGTATAGCTGAAACAGCCGGTTGAAGAGCTGGCTCAGTTCCTGTTGCCGTTCGTCCAAGTGGATTACCGGATGTTGCAGGATGTAATTCGATTTCTCCCACCACTTGGTATCTTCGCGCACGCAGAGGTAGAAAATATCGTCCAGTGCATGTTTGCGCACCGCCACGGCTCCGCATTTCATATCCGGAGAGCGCATGTAGTTGCCGATGATGAGATCCGGCCGGCATAACAACATGTCGTGCGGACGGATGAGATATTGCTGCTCATTGATTTCGATTTGCAGTTTGCCTTCCGTACAATAGATGATGAGCGCGCAGTCGTTTTCATTACTGAAGCGTTGCAACAACTCGTCCAAGTTTTCCGAAAAGATAATATCCTGATTCAGCATAAGGGCATTTGTTTTTTACCGTTTGCGTTTCCGACTGCAAAGTTAGTGCTTTTTTACGAATTGTGCAAGTTTTAGTGGCAAAAAGTTTTCCAAATGCCATATTTTGGGACATAGGTCAATCAATAGGGAAATATGGAAAACTGACAAAAGGGGTATATGGCATATTGTTTGTACGATGGATTGTTAAATCGTTAAGCTGTTAAATTGTTAAATCGTTAAGTTGTTATGGCGGAACTGATTATTACACACAGGCAGAAAGATTACTTGCTGAAGATGCCTTACCAAGTGATCATCAACGGTCGGCTGGTTGGAGTGATGCGCACACCGCAGGCACGGCTGCATCTGCCTGCCGGATATTATACCGTAACCATCCGCACGGGGAATTATATCCCCGTCGGCAAGAAAGGCAAGACAATAGATATGACACTCTCTGCCACTGAGATAATCATGGTAAGCGATGAGGGCTATAACTGCCTCGATTTCAAGGACAAAGAGCGTTGGTGGGACATCGTCTTTGGCATTGATTTGGCGGTATGGTTTGTTGCATTATTCCTCACCATCCCCCATCCTTGGAATATTGTTTACCATATTGTATCAGACGGTTTCTTCGTGGCATGGCTGATCCGGTTGTTTGTTGTCCGCAAGCGTTATTTTGCGTTCCATTCGTATGTATCGCCCACTCCGCCGGAGGAGATCAAACCACGGAAGAGTCGTTTGGAGCGGTATATGGAAGAGCACCGCGACGAGATTGCGGCATGGCAACAGCAACTCTATGCCCGTCAGCAGGAACGCGCCCTCAACCGCCAGCGCAGGCGATACAAATGGCAACAATAGAAAGAGAAACATCTGAAACGAAAGAAATAACATGACCGAGGGAAGAAAAATACTTTATCGCGCAGTACAATGGGTGACGAGCGTGTTCCGCCGGTGGTTCGAGCCGGAAGCAGAGGAGATAACACTGCCGAGCGGCAGGTACGAGTTGGCAGCTGAAGCGATGTACGCCCTCACGCAAGCCGTGGAAGCAGCAGTGTCTATCCATAGGACGGAGGCGGTGGACAAGACGGCGGTGGAGGTGGTGTCGTTGCTGAGCAGAAGCATGACCTGCGTCCATGGCGGAGAGAGCAACGCCGAGAGCCTGCAACTGCTACAAGAGGCGGTCAACAAAGCCCATCTGTTAGCGGAACAGGGTTACAAAGGGTATGCGCAGACATTGGGCAAGTCGGTAACGTTCAGTTACCATGTCCCGCCCGGTGTGACGGAAGGATTAGTGCTGCCGGAGTTGCTGCGTTCATACGGCTCAGCGGCAGAGCAGCCGTTGGCGCGTCTTGCCCGCGAGACAGGTATCGTCGATCCGACGCAGCCAGACGACCGCACGGCACGGCTGTTCATCAGCTGGATGGAGCAGCAGCGGGTGGTGCTTGGTCTGCCCGACCATATCAAGCAGTTGCGGCAGGCGGACATAGAGGACATCATTGACGACGCTTTCGAGGAAGCGGCACCGATGTACCCCGTTCCCGTCTTGTACGACGCCATCGAACTGGAGCAGTTCCTCGCGCCGCTCCTTGCATCCAACAAGAGTAAAATCGACTGATGCATCCGCTAATAATCATATTACTGACGCTGTTTGGCGTGGCAGTGCTCTTGTGGCTGGTGTTCGGTATCAACTGGCGCAGCAGCCGCAACTATGAACGCATGCACCGCCGGCTTCACGCGAGGATGCAGGCAGAGGACACCGAAGCACTGCAACGGCTGCTGTTCTCCAACAGCCTCACGATGCGCGTGGAGCAGCGTTTCCGTCCGTTAGCCATGCTGCTTGCCAAGGATGGGAGACCGAGTGTTGCCGCTTCCGAGGTGGAGATCATCACTTCAGGCAGGCGCAAACACGACCTGCTCATCGGCGACATCCTGAACGCCAAAGAGTCCATCCACATGGAATACTACCATTTCGGCATCGACAAGAGCAGCAGACGGATCAGGCGGCTTCTGATGGCGAAAGCGCGGCAGGGCGTCAAAGTGCGGTTCATCAACGAGAACATTGCTAATTGGCCTATTCCGAACCTCTATTTCCGCTCCATGCGCAAGGCAGGTGTGGAGGTAGTCAATTTCTCCGATTCGCGGTTCTCGCTACTGCGTTTTCTAATGACGCTCAGTTACCGCGACCACAGGAAGATAGTGGTCATTGACAACCGGATCGGCTACACCGGCGGGATGAACATCAACGACCATTATTTCTATCAGTGGCGCGACACGCACCTGCGTCTCACGGGCAAGGCGGTCGCTTCGCTGCAATACGCGTTTTTAGACACATGGCTCGCCGCAGGAGGGCAACTCTATTCTGCTGTAAACTCTTTCTTCTTCCATTTGGATAAGCCCTCCTGCAGTCAGTCTTTGGGCACGCTAACGCAGGTCACTCCGGATGACCCGACCTCGCCCGAGCCGGTGCTGCTGACAGCCTATGAATGGATTCTGAACCATGCGCAGAAATACGTCTGGTTCCAAAGTCCGTATATTGCACCGCCGCCGTCGCTCATCAGTGCCATGCGCAATGCGGCGCAACGCGGTGTGGAGGTGCGGGTTATGGTGCCCGAACATTGCGACACAGCGATCATGCGTCCCATTAACAAGAGTTATTACGCCGAACTGACGGAAGCGGGTGTGCAGCTCTATGTCCGTTCGGGCGAGTTCATGCACAGCAAGACCCTCGTCTGCGACGATTACCTCTCGTGCGTCGGGTCGGCGAACCTTGATTACCGCAGTTTCGGCATTGACTACGAGATTAACACCTTCTTCTATGACCGTGCGGTGGCGTTGCAGCAGAAACACATCTTCGAGAATGACCTCCCCATCTGCCGTTTGGTCATAGCAGCAGAAGCGCATCCCACGCCGTGG
>JAFVDD010000057.1 GCA_017478725.1 Paludibacteraceae bacterium | reverse complement strand
TGACACGATTGATGACGTTATTATCGCACAAATACAATATAAAATCAACAGAAGACCAAGAGAAAAACTCAACTTTATGACACCACAGGATTGCTTCTTCAAACATTTTTACTAATTTTGCACTTTGATGTTGAACCTGCCATCCCAAATCAGCGGGTCGTTTTTTTGCTTGTTTGAAGAAAAATTCGTACCTTTACACACCATTTGTGCGATATTAGGAAGTAGCATGGCTAAAAACAATGAGAAAAGAATTGTTAATTATGATCCTTGCAGCGACGTGTATAATCTCCTGCAAAAACAATCTCCAAGAGAGTTCCAAGACATTAGAGCAGTACACCGAGTCCGCTGCAATGAGCGTGTATATGCAGGAGCCGGAACGCGCCCTCACGATCATTGATTCAGCGGTTATCGCGGGGAACATAGACCCCGACAAAGCCGACTATCTGCGCGCAGTAGTCTATTACGGAGGTCAGCACGACCCCATGAAGGCGAAGACCGCCTGCCACCAACTGCTGATGCGGGATGACGTGGAGAACGAGGACCTGCTGCATGAGCAGGTCTATATGCTGCTGGCCATTATGGCACACGCGGAGGGCAATGATGTGAATGTCTTGCAATACGCCACCAAGGCATATGAACTGGCTATCCAATTAGGTTTCGAGGACGATGCCGCCCGAATGGCGAGTTATGTCACCCTCTCCATGGCGCATAAAGGAGATATAGACAGCGCTATCGTCCGTCTGGAAGATACCCGCAAACAAGTGTTGGCGCTTCACACCTTCGGCGGTGAAATGACATATATCTCGGTCGTTAAATCGCTGATGAAGATCCTCTATGACACTAGCCGTTACGGTGAGGTTCTTACGCTGGCAAATGAGGCGGAAGCAGAGCTGGCACGTTTCGAAGCGCACCCGAAGCAATGTACCGACCTGCCGGAGAATTTCAATACCGCTGAGTTTGTGGATTATAGCCGCGGTCAGATATACACGCATATGGCGCTGGCATACGGCGGGTTGCAAAATCCAACGGAAGCGCACCATTGTCTGGCTCGGGCGAAACAAACGGTCTGGGCACAGAGCAGCGGATTTGATTTTACCATCCTGCCAATGTACATTGCTTTGCATGAGTGGCATGAGGCGGAGCGTGTGTTTGTCAAGGCGGACGCGATGCAACTGACCGACACGCTCAATTACGAGTTCATCCGTTTCCTGCGTTACCGCACGCAGGCAGCGCGCGAGCAAGGACGGTACAAGGAGGCCTTGGGCTACTGCACCCGCGCTTTTTTCCTCCAACACGATTTGGCTGATCAACAGATGCAGCAGCAGATAGCCGAACAGATGGTGCTCCATGACCTCCAAAAAGAAAAGACGGCGCGCGAGCGGGAACACGCACGCACACACCGGATCATCAGGATATTACTGTGGGTTATCTTCATCACGATTGTCATCACTATCCTTGCAGCCTATGCCATCATCACCAAACGACGTATAAAAGAGAAAAACTACGCGCTGGTCAAGATGATCAACGAACTGAACGCACGCAAACGAAAAGCACTTGCGTCCGCGGAGAACAAGGACACCAAAGAACTCTACCAGCAGATCTTGGAAAAGACGTTCTCTGAACGACTGTATGCAGACCAGCAGATGAACCGTGAGACCTTCGCTGCACACATGAATATCTCGCGACATGAGCTGAACGACCTCCTGTCCGCCAATACCGATGGACTTTCATTCCCGCAGTGGCTCAATAATATCCGTCTGGAGCGGGCTTGTACGCTGTTGCAAAACGAGCCGGACAAGCCCATCAAGGACATCGCGGCGGCAGTTGGTCTCACGCCGAATAACTTTCTCCGTCTCTTCCGCCAGCAATACGGCATCACTCCTACCGAGTACCGCCAGAACAGAGAAATAAGCGTTTGATATGCATACCCGTAATAGTAATTCGGACTCCCGTGGCATA
>JAFVDD010000056.1 GCA_017478725.1 Paludibacteraceae bacterium | reverse complement strand
CTATCCTGACGGGCATCGCGTGGGACCATATCAACGTCTTCCCCACCTTCCCGCAGTACGTGGACACCTTCCGCAAGTTCGTTCACTCGATCGAACCCGGCGGCAGTTTCATCTACTATCAGGGCGACGAGAACCTGCGCCGCCTGGCGGAGGAAGTAAAGCAAAAGCAATCCTCCTCCCTTGAGGGGAGGTCGGGAGGGGTTTCCGTTATCCCTTACGACGCCTATGAAGGCAAGGTGGAGATGGAGGTATTCGGGCGGCACAACATGCAAAACCTGCAGGCAGCGATGCTGGCATGTCACTGCATAGGCATAGCCCCCGATGATTTCTACCGCGAGATCAGCACCTTCACCGGTGCCAGCAACCGGTTGGAGAAGATATGCGAGACCGCGACGAGCGTAGCCTACAAGGACTTTGCCCACTCGCCGAGCAAGTTGAAAGCGACCATCAACGCCGTGCGCGAGCGGTATCCGGAGAAGCAACTTGTGGCCTGCATGGAGCTCCATACGTTCAGCAGTCTGATGGCAGATTTCCTGCCTCAATACAAGGGCTGCATGGCGGAAGCCGACATTGCCTATGTCTATTTTAACCCGAAGGTGATAGAGCACAAGCGACTGACGCCCATTACCGCGGAGGAGGTACGTGAGGCATTCGGCACGGCGAACGTGAAGGTTTTCACGGAGAGTCTGGCACTCCAGATGCAATTGCAACAACTCAATTACTCCAACACAGCCTTACTGATGATGTCTTCCGGCACATTCGACGGCATCAACGTGAAGGAGTTTGCACAACAACTAATCAACCAATAAGGATGAGAAAAATCATATTAACCATGCTTCTCGCCGTGCTGACCTGTGGCGCGCAGGCTCAGTGGAGTCTGGGTGCTTCCGCCGGCGGCGACTACAACTGGTTCTCCATCAACACCCAATACCAGAACGACTACCATTATGAAGGCGCATGGGGATGGAGTGCCGCTATCTTCACCCAGTACCAGTTCAAGCCATGGGTGGCTCTCCGCGCAGAGGTGGAGGGATCGTCCAAGAATTACAGGTTTACCCGCTCAGGCGCGTACAATGGAACACATTATAATTATTATAATACATATGTACAACTGCCGGTGATGGCCAAGTTCATGTTCGGTAGCGAGAAAGTACACGGGTTTGTGAATATCGGTGTTTATGCCGGTTATTGGGCAGGCAGCCGGATGAAAGGAGAGGTCTGGAACTATATGGCTGACCAGATAGAAAAAGCCGATCAGGCCTATGAGTACAATAAGACCAAGGATCAGCGTGCCGACTTCGGTCTGGCTGGCGGTTTAGGACTCGAATGGAAACTGGCAGAACACTGGGCGATGCATGTAGAGGCACGGTGCTATTACAGTTTCATCAGTACCGTCAAGCAGTATATGGACATCAAGGACTACAGGTTTAACACGACTATCGGTCTGCAAGCCGGATTCAGTTATATTTTCTAAGAAGAAAGGACAAAAGATGAAAGTAATAAAGATATATGTTGCGCTCGCTGCTATCTGCGCACTGAGTTTGGCGGGTTGCCGTCCGGAAGGAGATGATATCTTGTCCTATGGTTATAATGACGGTCAGGCTTTCGAAGCTGCGAAACAGAGTTATGCCGAGCAGTTTAAGGTACTCTGGACCGCGATGAACTGCAATTACGGCATCTGGGATTACGAGGAAGAGTTAGGCGTTGATTGGGATCAGGTATATACAGAGTACCTGCCTAAATTCCAGGCATTGGACGATACCACCCGGCAAACGAAGGTGGACGACAAGGAGTTGGAAACGCTATACGGCGAGGTGCTCAACAGGCTGCATGACGGTCACCTGTATGTCCAGATCAAGAATAAGCAAACCGGTAAGAACCTCTCTTTCTCACCCTCCACAGCACGCAATGTGCGTGAGCGCGGAGAAGAGTTGATGTGGAACAGGAATAACTCCACCGACCTGCACTACTATATCAACGCAGGCGAATGGAAGATGATTGATTTCGACGAGACAGACATCTCCATGGCCGCCAAAGAACATATTTTCAGAATGAGCAAGCTGGTGCTGAGTAAGATCCCGGCGTTCATCGCCACCCTGCCTGCCGAAGGCACCTATGCAGCGGCGGACTCGCTTAGGAATGTGATTGAGAACATGCAGGCGAGCGCCAACGGTCTTATCGACCGAATCAATAAAGGCGACAACGTACGTACGCTCATTACGGATTATAATTCCTTCTGCGAGGATTATGAAATACCCTGTGGTATGATGGATCTCCATATTCAGCCGG
The DNA here is from genome assembly GCA_017478725.1 of Paludibacteraceae bacterium. Taxonomy (GTDB): domain Bacteria; phylum Bacteroidota; class Bacteroidia; order Bacteroidales; family Paludibacteraceae; genus Colicola. Next base: position 6,465 of record JAFVDD010000056.1, on the reverse strand, counting down.
TGGATGATCAGATGGCCAACCCTAATGAACTGCAATCTATTCGCTATGCCCTTTTCCCGGGTAACATAGCCTATCTGCGGTTCAGCAGTTTTGCGTTAGGCAACCATCTCCATACAGCTGACCTTCAGGAAGACAGTTCCTCTGTCTATGCCTCCTATCAATGGGCGATCCACCGCGTATGGCATCATTGGTTCGACACTATTCAGGTTCTAAGTAAGAACAATGAGTTGGGCGGCGTGATTATCGATGTGCGTAATAACGGAGGCGGATCTGTAGCTGACTACCAGTATGTGTTAGGAGCTCTTCTTCCATCCGGCGGATTTATTTCGCACACGATGCGTACAAAGAACGGCATGGGCAGATTGGACTACGGTCCCAAGATGACGTTCAAATACCCCACCTATCCCACCGAGCACGCAGTGATTGACAAACAGCCGGTGGTCGTATTGGCGAACGTGAACTCCGTTTCCATGGCAGAGATTACCTCTTGGGGTGCGAAGAATATGCCGGGCAAGAACGGCAAACTGATTGGTACACGCACGTGGGGCGGATTGAGTTGCCTGATTGACGACCCCACCTACTACAGCCTCGACTACAGCGGTTGTTTCGGAGTGGAGAACGTAACGCCGGTATATGCCTATGTGCCACGGTGCATATCCCTGTTCGGCGAGGACGAGAAAATACTGGAAGGCATCGGTATCACACCGGATGTCGAGGTAGCCTTAGATACCGCCAAATATTTATTAAACGGTCAGGACACCCAACTTGAGCGAGCGCTGCAATATATCAAAACCGGTAATTAATAATTGATTATGGACAAGCAACAGAAACGCGACTACCTCTACATGCGCATGGCTCGCACGTGGGCGGAGAATAGTTATTGCGTGCGCCGCCAAGTAGGCGCCCTGCTGGTAAAAGACCAGATGATTATCTCCGACGGTTACAACGGTACACCCTCCGGATTCGAGAATATCTGCGAGGACGAGAACAACGTATCCAAGCCTTATGTACTGCACGCGGAAGCAAACGCATTGACCAAAGTAGCTCGTTCCAACAACAGTTCCGACGGCGCAACGCTGTACGTGACAGCGAGCCCGTGTCTGGAGTGCTCGAAACTGATTATCCAGTCGGGCATCAAACGCGTGGTCTATGGCGAGGAATACCGTATTATGGACGGTGTAGAGCTACTCAAACGCGCCGGCATAGAGGTTGAGTTTTTACAGGACAAATAAAACAATGAAGAAATATATCTTACCTACCCTGACGGTAGTAGCCGTGGCGATCGGAATAGTAGTCGGCATGGCAATCAGTCAGAAAGCTAACGCCCAGCGGATCGTCTATCAGAACGGTCACTGGAGTCTTGAGCAAACCAAAATAGACCGGCTCTTGCAACTGATGGAGCAAGCCTATGTGGACTCCCTCGATATCGACAGTATCACCGACGAGGTGATGACCGATATGGTCAAGAAACTGGATCCCCATAGCGCATATATTCCCAAAGAGGATCTGGAGATGGTCAATTCCGAGCTCGCGGGCTCATTCTCCGGCATCGGAGTGCAGTTCTCTATCCAGCAAGACACAGTCCGTATAGTAGCCGTCATTGCCGGCGGTCCGTGCGAGGGTGTAGGAGTGCTGGCAGGCGATAAGATTGTCTCTGTAGATGACAGCACCTTCGTAGGCAAACGCCTCAATAACGAGAAAGTGATGAAGACCCTCCGCGGTGAGAAAGGAACGCAGGTTAAACTGGGTGTTCTCCGCGCAGGCGTCAACGAACCGCTCTATTTCAATGTTACGAGAGGCGACATCCCTGTTCACTCCGTTGACGCTAAGTTCCTGATTGGTAAGATTGGATTTATCCGCGTCAATAAGTTCGGCGAGACTACCTATAAGGAGTTTATCTCCGCCTTGGCGGATCTATATTCAAAGGGGGCAGACCGTTTCATCGTGGATCTTCGTGAAAACAGCGGCGGTTACATGGAGCAGGCTATTAGGATGGCGAACGAGTTTCTGCAACGCGGCGAGTTGATCGTTTATTCGCAGGGCAAGGCATACCCACGCTATGAGGCCACAGCCAACGGCGGCGGACGGTTCAAGGACGTGCCGTTAGTCGTACTGATCGATAATTTCTCCGCGTCAGCGAGTGAGATCTTTGCGGGTGCGATGCAGGACAACGACCGCGCCACAATAGTAGGCCGCCGCTCGTTCGGCAAAGGGCTTGTGCAACAACAAATGCCGTTTGAGGACGGATCAGCGGTGCGTCTGACCGTAGCGCGGTACTACACGCCCTCCGGCCGCTGTATCCAGAAACCGTACACATTGGGTGATCAGGAGGACTACGAGAAAGACCTCTTGGACCGTTGGGAGCATGGCGAGTTGTACTCCGCGGATAGCATCCATTTTACGGACACCACGACCTATCGCACCAAGAACGGACGCATCGTCCGTGGCGGCGGAGGAATCATGCCTGACGTTTTCGTGGGCAGAGACACAACGCTCAACACGCCCTATTACAACAAGGTCGTCAACCTGGCGCTGACCTACCAGTTTGCCTACCAATATACGGACCGGCACCGCAAGGAGCTGAGCCGCTACAAAGACTGGAAGGCGCTGGAGAAACACCTGCTCAAGCAGAATATCCTGCGCGAGTTCGTGGCTTATGCCGAGGAGAAAGGTATTGAGCCCAACGAGAAAGAGATTCAGAAATCCAAGCCGCTGATCACACGTCTGTTGAACGCCTATATTGTCCGCAATATATTAGGCGACGAAGGGTTCTTCCCGCTCTTTGAGCGCGACGACGAGATTACCAAGAAAGCCGTAGAAGTTCTGGTCAGCTAGAGCTCCGGAGTTCCAGAGTTACGGAAAGAAAAATCAGGCAGCCGAACGGCTGCCTGATTTTGTATTACAAAGCCTTGAGGATGGCCTGTACGTAGCGGTAGGTTTTGGCTACCGTGTCTATCTTGACACGCTCGTCAGGGCTGTGCGGATGTTTGATAGTAGGTCCGAAAGCTATCATCTCCATACCGGGATACTTGCTGCCGATGATGCCGCACTCCAGTCCGGCGTGGATAATCATCACATGCGCTTCCTCGCCGAACTCCTTGCGATAGGTCTCAACCATCTTCGCCTGCAGCGTGCTCTGGAAATTGGGTTGCCATCCCGGGTAACCGCCTGTGAACACCACCTCTGCTCCCGCCAGCGAGAACGCCGACTGGATAATCGACTGCAGTTCCTCTTTGCGGCTCTCAACCGATGAGCGTGTGAGGCAGAATACCGTCACCTTGCCCTCCTCGGATTTCACCATCGCGAGGTTGTTGGAGGTCTCTACCGTGTCCGGCCGCTCGTCTATCATCCGGTAAACGCCGTGCGGACAGAGCGTCAGGGCGTGGATGAGGTAATCCTGAACATCCTCCGGCAACTCGTACGAAGGGCATTCCACCTCGGTACCTTTGACAATAATACCGTCGTCCACTCCTGCGTACTCGCGCAGATAGAGGTCTTCGTAACGGTCAATCATATCCTGCACGTCCTGATAGCTGTCAGCCGGAATAGTGATCACCGCCGATGCCTCACGCGGGATAGCGTTGCGCAGCGAGCCGCCCTCGATGCAAGCCAGACGGGCTTCGTAGTTAGCCACGGCATCTTTGAGCACGCGGACGAGCAGTTTGATGGCATTGGCGCGCTGCAGGTTGATGTCGCTGCCCGAGTGACCGCCCTTGCAGCCTTTGACGTCAATGCGGATGGCTATGTCGCCTTTCTCCGTCTCAACCGGGGTGTAGCTGAAAGTAGCGGTGGTGTCGATACCTCCGGCGCAACCTACGCAGAGCTCGCCTTCGTCCTCGTTGTCCAGATTAAGCAGATACTTGCCCTTGAGCCAACCGGGTTGCAGGTCGTTGGCGCCGTACATGCCGGTCTCTTCGTCGATGGTGAAAAGAGCCTCCAAAGGAGGATGAACAGCGTTCTTGTCCGCCAGAACAGCCATAGCGATGGCTACGCCTATTCCGTCATCAGCGCCGAGCGTTGTGCCGTCGGCGGTAACCCACTCGCCGTTGTCCTCGATATACGCCTGAATGGGGTCCTTCTCAAAATCGAAGACCTTGTCGCCGTTTTTCTGCGGCACCATGTCCATGTGTCCCTGCAGGATAACACCCGGATGATCCTCCATGCCTGCGGACGCGGGCTTGCGGATCAGGACGTTGCCTATCTCGTCCTGCAGCGTCTCAAAACCAAGGCTCTTGCCGTAATTTACCAAGTACTCCGCTATCTCCTTGCGTTTGCCGCTCGGACGCGGAATCTGTGTCAGCTGGTAGAAACTCTCCCACACAGCTTTGGGTTCCAAATTTCTCATAATGTATAGTAGTTTAGTTGTTTTCTGGTTTGCCGGAGTTCTGGGATTCCGGAATTACTTATCTATGGTCACTTCGCCGCAAAGGTCGGTCATCAGCAGTTGCTTGACCGTGTCGGTGTCATCGCCATGCTCGCCCAGAAGGTACATGAGCTTGGTCAGCAGCGCTTCGGTGGTTATATCATAGCCTGAGAGCACGCCGGCTTTCATCAGATTGAGCGACACGGCGTACAGCCCCATCTCCACCGACCCGGTGTTGCACTGGGTTTTGTTGACGATGATGATGCCGCGGCTGACGGCAGATTTGAGTTCGCGGTAGAGCCATTTGTCGCTGGGCGCGTTGCCTGCACCGAAAGTCTCCAGCACCACAGCCCGGAGCCCTTTGGTACGCAGTACGGCGTGAACAACCGACTGGCGGATACCCGGGAAGAGCTTCAATACCGCTACGTTAGGGTCATACGCCGTGTGCAGTTTGAGCGCTGCGTTCACATCGTTGTAATGCACCAGATGCGGCTGGTAGGTGATATGTACGCCCGCTTTCGCCAGCGCGGGATAGTTGTAACTGTTGAAGGCGGAGAAATGCTCGGCGTTGCGTTTGGTAGTACGGTTGGCACGGAAGAGCCGGTCCTCGAAGAACACCGTCACCTCGGGCACGATAGCATCGCCGTCCTCGTCTTGCGCCGCAGCTATCTCGATAGCGGTCATCAGATTCTCCTTGGCATCGCTGCGCAGCACGCCCACTGGCAACTGGCTGCCGGTGAAGACCACAGGTTTGTTCAGCCCCTCCAGCATAAAACTGAGCGCCGAAGCCGAATAACTCATCGTGTCGGTGCCGTGGAGGATGACAAAACCGTCGTAGTCCTCATAGCGGTCATAAACCATCTGCGCCATCTGCGCCCATTTGTCCGGACCTATATCCGACGAGTCGAACAGGGGATTGAAGGCCTCTATCTCCACATGAGTCTCACCGGCAAATAGTTCGGGCATGTAAGCCTTGAAGGTTTCCATGTCCGCAGGCACCAGCGCACCCGACACCCGGTCGCGCACCATAGTAATCGTGCCTCCTGTGGAGATGAGCAGTACTTTGTGAAGGGTCTTTCCCATAAATCAATGCTTTTGCGATGCAAAAGTACAAAAATATTTTCATATATGCAAATTTTTTTATACCTTTGTGCACAATTTTTGGATTTTGCTATGGCACGCATTCTGGTTATTGACACCGATATATCGCTTGCAACGGTTCTGACCGATTACCTCTCGTCGCGCAACTATCAGGCGCAGTTCCTCACCAGCGGCAAGGCTGCCCTTGAGCTGATGGAGCACAACGCTATAGACGTAGTACTCACCGAGTTGCACGTGGATGCCATCAACGGTTTCGACCTCATCCGCGAGATCCGCAGGCGTTCGCCACGCCTGCCGCTGGTCGTGCTCACCGCGCGCAGCGAAAGGGAAGCACAGATCCGGGCGTTCCAACTGGGAGCGGATGATTATGTCACCAAGCCGTTCTCGATGGATATTCTCATCTGCCGCATCGAGGCTATTCTCAGGAGGGTAAGAGAGCATGAGGAGAACAAGCAAAAAGTGTTTGACCTCAACGGGCACACGTTCAATGCGGTGCGCGAGACATTCGACGGCGAACATATGTCTTCGCGCGAGGCGGCGTTGCTCCTTATGCTGTGCCGCCGCGAGGGCGAGGTGGTGGACAAACATGCTATCCTGGCAGCGCTATGGAAGGAGGACAACGCCTTCACTGCCCGCAGCCTCGGGGTTTTCATCAATCACCTGCGCCGCTATCTCACGCCCGCCGGCTATTCCATCATCGCCGTGCGGTACAAGGGCTACAAACTGGTCTCTAACGAACATCCATAAAACATTGTAAATGAACTACTTACAAACACCTTATCGGAGGCATCCCGAGGTAATCTCGGAGGCACATCGGAGGCAAGTCGGGAGTTCGTTGGGTCAAAACATTTTTATTATCTCTAACCTGTTGGCGGAATTAAAAATAAGTGTTCTTTGACTTAAAATAAGCGACAAAAAAGTTGCACATATCGTTGATATTTAGTAACTTTGTAGTGTACTAATCAACAAAGTTAATCATCTTCGTTATGCGCAACTTGAAT
>JAFVDD010000055.1 GCA_017478725.1 Paludibacteraceae bacterium | reverse complement strand
TGGCCAGTTTGTTGTAGAACTTGCTGAAGTAGTCGTCGATCATACGTTTCATCGTGAAACGCGGGGTGATCTTGGTCACTGAGTTCTTGATATACTGGATCCACTCGGGGCTGTAGCCCTTGCTGTTCTTGGCGTAGTAGAGCGGGATGATCTCGTTCTCGAGCATCTGGTAGATGGTAGCGGCATCGAGCTGGTCCTGGTGAGCCTGGTTCTCGTAGGTGCGGTGCTCGGTCAGTGCCCATCCGGCGCCCTCGGTATAACCCTCATACCACCATCCGTCCTTGACGGAGAAGTTCAATACGCCGTTCATCTGTGCTTTCTCACCGCTCGTTCCGGAAGCCTCCAGCGGACGAGTCGGCGTGTTCAGCCAGATATCCACACCCGAGATCAGGCGCTTGGCCAGACGCATATCGTAGTTCTCCAGGAAGATGATCTTGCCCAGGAACTGCGGCATACGGCTGATCTCGATGATGCGTTTGATCAGTCCCTGACCGCCGCCGTCAGCCGGGTGAGCCTTACCGGTGAAAAGGAACTGAACAGGGTAGTTCGGGTTGTTCACCAGTTTGTCCAGACGCTCCAGGTCGGTGAAGAGCAGGTGGGCGCGTTTGTAGGTGGCGAAACGGCGGCCGAAACCGATAATCAGGTTGTCGGGGTGCATCTCGTTCAGCGCGCGTACGATGCGTGCAGGGTCGCCCTGGCTCTTCATCCAGTCCTCGCGGAACTTCTGTTTGATGTAGTCCATCATCTTGCGCTTCAGACTCATACGGGTCTGCCAGATCACCTCGTCGGGGATGTCGTTGTACGGCTTCCACATCTCCATGTTCGACTGGTCGCCATACCAGCCCTTCGGCAGGTACTTGGTGTAGATGTCTTTCCACTCATGAGCAGCCCAGGTCGGCATGTGTACACCGTTGGTCACGTAGTCAACATGCAGTTCCTCAGGGAAATAGCCGGGCCATACAGGGCTGAACATCTTCTTGCTTACCTCGCCGTGCAGCCAGCTCACACCGTTGGCTTCCTGGCAGGTGTTCAGCGCGAATACGCTCATCGAGAATTTCTCGGTGTTGTCATCGGGGTTCGTACGGCCCATTCCGATCAGGTCGTGCCATTCGATGCCCAACTTGGCTGCATATTCGTTCATGTATTTGTAGAACAAGCCTTCCTCGAAATAGTCGTGGCCGGCGGGCACCGGAGTGTGGCAGGTGTAGAGGCCGCTTGCGCGTACAACCTCCTTGGCCTGATTGAAGGTCAAGCCTTCCTCTTGTACCAGATCTACCAGACGCTGCAAGCCCATCAGGGCGGCGTGACCCTCGTTGCAGTGGTAAACATCTTTCTTGATGCCTAATTTCTTCAGCGTCAGCATACCGCCGATACCTAACAGGATCTCTTGTTTGATACGGTTCTCCCAGTCACCGCCGTACAGCTGGTGGGTAATCTGACGATCCCACTCGCTATTCAGCTCATTGTCAGTGTCTAATAGATACAGATCCATGCGGCCGACAGCTACTTTCCAGAGGTAGGCCTTCACCGTTCTGCCCGGATAAGGAACCTCTACTATCATGTTCGAGCCGTCTTTCTCCTTCATCTGCGTGATAGGCAGGTTGCTGAAGTTCTGAGCCTCGTAATTGGCTATCTGCTGGCCTTCCGGACTCAGCGTCTGGGTGAAATAACCGTAGCGGTACAGGAAGCCGATGGCGGTCATATCTACGTTGCAGTCACTCGCCTCTTTGATATAGTCGCCGGCCAGAATGCCGAGACCGCCGGAATAAATCTTGAGCACGTGGCTCAATCCGTATTCCATGGAGAAATAGGCGATGGTCGGCTTCTTCTTGTCCTTCGGAGTGTCCATGTAAGCGCGGAACTCGTCATATACTTTGTTCAGTTGGTTCATGAACTTCTCGTCTTTCGACAACTCCACCATGCGGTCGTAACTGATGATGTTCAGCAGCACTACGGGGTTGGAATCGGCGCGATGCCAGGCATCCTGGTCAATCGAGCGGAACAGGTCTTTGGCGCCTGCGTTCCAGCTCCACCACATGTTGTAGGCAAGTTCTTGCAGTTTGCTCAGGTCTGCTGGCAGAGTGGCGTGAATATTGCACTCTTTCCACGCAGGCTGATTCACATTACTAACTTTGATTTTCATTGTGTTATGATTGTTTGATGATGAATATGCTTGTCTTTCTGCTCTTTTATGAGCCGGCTGACCCATAAAAAGTCGCGCAAAATTACAACTTTTTTTTGACATACACAAATTTTTTAAGATTTTGGTATCTCATTATTGCAATTGTGCAAAATTTTTTGTACCTTTGTACCCGATTTATGAAGAACAACGCTGCTACACCGATACCCGCTGAGGAAATCCTGCGCCGCCGCGACATGCGCGACGTCTTTACATTCACTATCGACCCTGCCGATGCCAAGGATTTCGACGACGCACTCTCCTTTGAGCGGATGGACGAAGGCTTCCGCATTGGCGTCCATATTGCCGACGTTTCGTTCTATGTCAAACCCGGCAGCAAGGAGGACGAAGATGCCTACCGCCGGGGCACATCCGTTTATCTCGTTGACCGCGTACTGCCTATGTTGCCCGAGCGCCTGTGCAACAACCTCTGCTCCCTCCGGCCTCACGAAGACAAACTATGTATGTCCGTCATCTTCACTTTCTCGGTTCCGACGGACGCCAAGGGGCTGCCTCGCTTCGCCGAAGCACGCGTGATCAAACACAAAATCTGCCGCACGGTCATTCGCTCCGATTTCCGCCTCAATTACGCGGAAGCCCTGCAAATCTTAAAGGGGAAAGAACCCGTTATAACGCCAAATCAGACTGGCGAGACACTATCGAGAGAGAATCGAGTCGGGATCAACTCGGGATCAACTCGGGGTCAACTCGGGAGCAACTCGGGAGCAAGTTCTAATCAAATTGAGTTCCTTTCCGAGGCGTTGACCACCCTCAATGCCCTCGCGCTCCAACTGCGTGCCGCACGGATGGCAAACGGTGCACTCGATATTGAGCAGCCGGAAATGCGTTTCCGCCTTGACAAAAACAACCATCCTACGGAAATCTATTTCGAGGAACCCGACGAAGCGCACCATCTCATCGAGGAGTTTATGCTGCTTGCCAACCGTACGGTGGCACGAGCTGTCGGTTCCGGCAGACCCTTCGTCTATCGCGTGCACGATCTGCCTAATCAGGAGAAACTGGACAACCTTCGCGATTTTACGAAGCACCTGGGCAATCGCATACCTCCGCAAGTGCTTGAAATACTGACGATTCGCGCGCAAGCCAAAGCCGTCTATTCTACACGCAACATCGGCCATTACGGACTTGCCTTCACCCATTACACCCATTTCACATCGCCTATCCGGCGCTATCCGGATTTGATGGTTCACCGCCTGGTGGATAAATATATTCTTACCGGCAAACCCGCAGCATGGACACAGCAGGAACTGCAGGATATCTGCGATCATTGCTCAGCCTGCGAGCAGGATGCCGTTCAGGCGGAACGCGACTCGATCAAGCTCTTTCAGGCGATGTTCATGGCGGATCATCTGGGCGAAACACTCCCCGGACACATCTCCGGTGTCACCGATTTCGGACTCTTTATCCAGCTCGACGAGACACACTGCGAGGGACTTGTCCACATCTCTACTATCGGCAACAACGGGGAATACTGGCAGTATGACGAGAAAAACTACCGCCTTGTTTGCGAAAATCATCCTCCCCGCAGAAAAAAACGAAATGACCAAATGGTAAATGACCAAATAGTAAATAGCTACACTCTTGGTGATCCGGTCATGGTGAAAGTCATCCGTGTGGATGAAAATCGCGCACAAATAGATTTTTTGCTGGTTTAACTTGCATATATGCGAAATTTTTAGTACTTTTGTGCCGCTAATGAGAAAACACCTCCGTTCTATGCGTAAACGCTTTGCTATAATACTCCTCTTTTTCGTACTCGCCTCGTGCGCGTACGCGGAAACAATAGTATTGCGTACGGGCGCACGCGTGAAGGGAGAGATTGTCTTCCAAAACGAAGAAGTGGTGATTGTTCGTGACCCTTCCGGAGCACGCTCCCAATATCCGCGCGCGGAGATAGCGGGCATTGAGGCGGACGCACCTGCCGTTACGGAGAATCAACCTGCTCAGGCTGAACCCGAAATGCCGGTAAAAAAAGTCTCCATTCTCCTTGAACTGGCAGGAGGAGCGGGCATTCAGCCCAAAGACACACTCGGAGGAGCTTTCTCGGTCGATTTCCTCGTCGGCAGCCATCATATCCGCAACCGCCACATCTTCGCCGGAGCCGGAGTCGGCTACCACGGACTCTTCCTGGGAGGTGCCAAATACAATTTCCTGCCCCTCCAAGTGGCGGTCAGAATGCCCTTCATGGAGCAGAAGCACGCGCCGATGTTCGGAGTGGCTGTCGGTTATGGCATTGCGCTGAGCCGTGATTATGTGGGAGGAATCTATACCGGCATCGACCTGGGCTACCGCTGCCAACTCAATCCCAATACCGCCCTTGCTCTCACGGCTTTTGTGCAGTTCCAGCAAGCCCGTATAACCGCAACGGAATGGGTTCCTGTCTCCGGCACACCGGATCAGCAGGTTGCTTTTACCAACACTACCGGACGAAACCTCCTTGCAACAGGACTCAAACTAAGTCTCTATTTCTGATGAGAAAACAGCCACGCGACCATAAAATCACGATCCTGCTCAACGAGAGCGAGCAGCGCGCACTCGATCGTTTCTGCGACCGTTATGGTATTACTAACCGCAGCCGGCTCGTCCGCGAATCACTCATGCGGGCTATCCTCAAAAAACAAGAGGGAGACCAACCGACCCTCTTCGATTAAATGATCAAATAGTAAATGACTAAATGGTAAATAAAAAACGCCTCCCTTTCGGAAGGCGCTGTCGTCACTATCGGGCTTCTATTAACCCAGATAGGTCATCAAAATGTGGCTGCGTTGACCTTGGTTCAGTTTGCGGATGGCTTTCTCCTTGATCTGGCGTACGCGTTCGCGTGTGAGGTGCAATTCGTCACCTATCTCTTCCAGCGTCTTCTCAGGAGTTCCGATTCCGAAAAACTTACGCAAGATATCCGCTTCTCTCGGGGTGAGGGTCTGTAGCGCGCGGTCGATTTCCGTGGCCAGCGATTCGTTGATCAGTCCGCGGTCGGCGTTGGGCGAATCTTCGTTCACCATCACATCGATCAGACTGTTGTCCTCGCCTTCCACAAAGGGGGCGTCCACACTCACGTGGCGACCCGACATCTTCAGCGTGTCGGCAATCTTGTCAACAGGCATGTCCAGCATCTCGGCCAACTCTTCTGCACTCGGCTTGCGCTCATGCTGCTGCTCAAATCGCTGGTAGGCTTTGTTGATCTTGTTCATCGAACCTACCTGGTTCAGCGGCAAACGAACAATACGGCTTTGCTCTGCCAAGGCCTGAAGAATCGACTGGCGGATCCACCATACGGCATACGAGATAAACTTGAAACCACGGGTCTCATCAAATTTCTCTGCAGCCTTGATCAAACCTAAGTTGCCTTCGTTAATCAGATCAGGCAGACTCAGACCTTGGTTTTGATACTGCTTGGCTACAGACACTACGAAGCGTAGGTTGCTCTTGGTCAGTTTCTCCAATGCCGCGCGGTCGCCATTACGGATACGGCCGGCCAGTTCTACTTCCTCTTCTACCGAAATCAACTCTTCACGACCGATCTCTTGCAGATACTTGTCGAGACTCGCGGATTCGCGGTTGGTAATGGATTTTGTGATTTTTAATTGACGCATATATATAAATATATATTCTTCTCTTTTGGGATCCCGCAAATTTTAATTTGTGGGGAGAGCGAGAGCACGGCGAAAATTCATACGAGCGACGAGGTCGCGAGTCGTATTGAGCCGTAGCCCGCGCGATGTGATCCGGTCGGGATTCGAACCCGAGACCCACAGCTTAGAAGGCTGTTGCTCTATCCAGCTGAGCTACCGGACCCCACACCGTTTGTGTGCAGAAAAAGCGTGCAAAATTACTGCTTTTTTTTGAAATATGCAAATTATAATGCACTTTTTTACAAAAGTGTGTCAAAAATAGCAGCCAAATCCTGCTTGCGGCTTGCACCTACGTGGCGGTTGACCAACTGGCCGTCTTTGAAGAACAGCATCGTCGGGATATTCATAATGCCGTACTCCTCGCACGTGTCAGGGTTGTCATCCACGTTCAGTTTGCCTACGGTCACACGACCCTCATACTCGTTCGACAACTCTTCCAGAATAGGTAGCATCATTTTGCATGGACCGCACCAAGCAGCCCAGAAATCTACTACTAACGGTTTGCCGGACGCAATCACATCCTTGATGTTAGCGTCAGTAATCTCTACTGTCATAATGATTCTTGTTTGATATGTTTGATGGTTATTCGTTTCTGATTGGGTTTGCGCAGCAATATATCCGTCAGCGGATCCTCCAGATAGGTCTGTACTGCGCGCTTTACGGGCCGTGCTCCGTTCTTGCGGTCATAACTCTGCTCTACCAGCTGGGCTATCGCCTCTTGGGCTACAGCTAATGTGCGGCCTTGAGGTTTTAGGCGTTGCTGCAACTGACTCACCTCTATGCCCACGATGCGGGCGATAATATCACGGCTCAGCGGCTCAAAGGTAATCACATTGTCAATGCGGTTCACAAACTCCGGCGGGAATTGTTTCTGCAGGGCTTTGATCAGCGTCTTGTTTACGGTCTGCTGATCCATCTCCTGCGTGCCGAATCCTATACCCGAACCGAATTCCTGCAACTGCCTTGTGCCTACATTGCTGGTCAGGATAATAATGGTGTTTCTGAAATCTACTGCGTGTCCCTGCCTGTCGGTCAGTCGGCCTTCATCCAGCACTTGCAGCAGCACATTGAAGATATCCGGGTGCGCTTTCTCTATTTCGTCAAATAGCACGATGGAGTAGGGCTTTCTTCTCACAGCCTCTGTCAGTTTGCCGCCCTCCTCATGAGCTACATATCCCGGAGGTGCGCCTACCAGCAGGCTCACCGTGTGCTTCTCCATATACTCCGACATATCGAAACGGATGATGGCATCCTTGCTGCCGAACATCTCTTCTGCCAGACATTGTGCCAGATACGTCTTGCCTACGCCTGTCGGGCCAAGGAAGAAGAACGTGCCTATCGGCCTTTTCGGGTCACGCAGACCCAGACGGCTGCGCTGGATGGCTCTGACTACGCTGTTGACAGCTTTGTCTTGCCCTAATATCCTTCCGCGCAAGCGCTCCGCCATGTGCAGCAGATGCTCGTTCTCGTTTCTGGCAACGCGCTGGACAGGCACACTCGACATCATACTCACTACGCTGGCTACATCGTCCGTGGTAATGCTATACGGCGGTTGATCTTCCTCGCCGAGAGCCTGCTGACGCGCATGACTCCGCGCACCTGCTTCGTCCATCACGTCAATCGCTTTGTCCGGGAATGCACGGTCGGTCAGATACCGCTCTGCCATATTGACACATGCCTGCAATACCTCATGTGAGTAAACTACATGGTGGTAGCCTCCGTAGCGTTCACTCAGCCTGTCCAGTATTTCCAGCGTCTCCTCGGTCGTCGTAGGACGGACGGGCACTTTCTGGAAACGTCGCTCCAAAGCACCGTCTTTCTCAATCGACTTGGCATACTCGGCTGTTGTCGTGGCGCCGATACATTGTACCTCGCCTCGGGCTAATGCCGGCTTTAGTATATTGGCGGCATCCAGCGAACCCGACGCATTGCCGGCGCCGATGATCGTGTGTATCTCGTCGATAAACAGAATAATCTCCGGATGACGCTGTAACTCGCTGATGACGCTTTTCATCCGCTCCTCAAACTGGCCGCGGTAGGTCGTTCCGGCTACCATCGAGGCAATGTCCAGTGTGACAATCCTTTTGCCCTGCAGCGCGCCCGCCTCGGCACTCTTGATACGCAATGCCAAGCCCTCTACGATAGCCGATTTGCCTACTCCGGCTTCGCCTATCAGTATCGGGTTGTTCTTCTTGCGGCGGCTGAGTATCTGTATCACACGCTCTATCTCTTTTTCACGCCCTACTACCGGATCCAGCTTGCCTGCTTCGGCTTGTTTGGTCAGGTCGCGGCCGTATTTGTCAAGAGCTGTTGTCTTGTTTTTGCCTTTGCTTTGCTCTTGGGGCTGTCCGCCTTGCTGGGGTGCATCATTCACATCTCCCATTTGTCCGTAGCCGTTGGAGGGTACGGGGGATGTGTAGTGCGGCTGACCGTATAACTCTACCAGCTGGTCATAACTCATGCCCCAGCTGTCTTCCAGGTAAGCGGCTGCTCCGTTCACCTGCTCACGCATGATAGCCAGCAGCAAATGGGCTGAACAAACAGCCTCTGACTGATACTCGCGGCTGATACCTTCGGCTATCCGAAGCAGGCGGTCTATCTGAGGTGCACGGGTAGCCATGACTACCATCTGCTGCGGCTCTTGGCGCAGGTTCTTGTCCAATTGCTCTTTGGCTATATCCGGCTGAAGCGAGGCATGCTTCAGCAATTCGTAGGCAGAACCTTCTCCCAGCCGCAGTATAGCGAGAAGCAGATGCTCTGCGGTCACTTGTGAACAACTCAATCGCTCCGCTTCATCGCGGGCGTAAAACAAAATCTTATTTAATCGTTGTGTTACTTGCATTATTTTCTGTCCCTCAAAAATCGTGCTAATCTATAGATGGCAGTCCCTTACTGCCATTTTGTCAATTATTTACCTTTCGCCTTTCACCTTCCGCCTTTAATTATAAAAATGCCATGCCAACCCTGCGCGGAACACATCTCTGTTGGTCGGATAGCCGGGCATGGTCAGGTAGTTGATGTTGCTCCGCATAAACAGGGAGTTGAAATGCTGGTATTGTACGAAAAAACGCAAATGGATGGACCGTACATAGAAATTGGCATACACGTTCATCCACGGGTAATTGCCTACGGTCTCGCTCTGCTGGTTGGCAAACATGCCGGTGGCAGGGCATAACACGGGAGCATGGTAGCGGGTGAAATACCGTAAATCCACGCCGATCTGGGCATCCAGTGCTTTAAACCACGTGCCGTGGTAATACAGCCTGTGCTGCAATATCGCCAAGGGAACGGGTAGTACGCTGTCGTTTGTGCTGTACTGAATCACAACATGGTTCTCCAGATTCACCCACGGCGTGGTCAGGTCCAGCCCGGCATCTCCGGTGATAATCTGTACATTGCCGTCAAACTGTCTGGGCTTCCAGTCGGCGGCGGAAACATAGATAGGCCGTGTCCGGTTTTCAAAACTGAAATCTACGCTCGGCTTTATCCATTGGGTGGGGTAGGCTATGGTCGCTCCGCCTAAGAAACGGTAGGTGAAACCGAACTTGTTCTCCCATTGCAGGTGGTTGGACTTGTAGTGCTGCAAATACCAGCTTGGCGTCTCGCTCTTCGCAAAAGCCCGTGCGTTGATAAACAGGTAGTCCTTGCCTATGGGAATACGTGTGCGGATCTTGCCTTCTACGTCAAACTCGCCTATCTTGTAGCCTATCAGGCACACACGGCCCTCCACATTATACCGCACATACTGGCCGCTGTGTTTGTGTATTGCGCCGCCTACGTATGTGTTGTTCGACCATTTGTAATCATATATACTGTCATACGGCACACTGTCGTTCAGCCATCGCTGACACTCGTTCATGGCAAACACTGTTGCGCCGAATTTCAGCTTGGTGTTGTATGCCTCGCAAAACGTCACTGCTATCGTGTTTCTGATGGTCAGCACGTCTGTCGAGTCCTTGGTCTGGCTGTGGTCGTAATAGGTGGTGTCATAGAAATTCTGGTCGGCTGTCTTCTCTATGTAACGTCTGTTGGAGTTGTTGGTCTCGAAAATGTGCGAGAATGTGATCAGAGGGATAAACTGTACTTTCAGCGTGTCTTTCTTCACCCTTTTGCCGTCCTCTATCACTTCTATTGAATCTATATACTCCCTTTCTCGGGTGATGGCGTACTGGTTATGCAGATAGCCGCTCAGATACCGGTAACCAGCCATGGCATTCAATCGTACCGGCAAGTCCTCGGAACTGAGACTGCTCCTCAAATCCTCCACATCGTTCAATCCTCCGTTGTCAAACGAACTCAGCCTGCTCCATCCGAAGGCTGCATGCATGCTGTAATGATCGCCGGTATAGCTGCCCCATACCGACCCGCGGAATAGTTTGCCCGCTGTGTTGGCATAGTGCCCTGCCGAATTCAGATAGTCCATCTCCAAACCCAGATTCAGCTTGCGGCCTATATTGCCGGTGAATAGAAAATCAATGTCGTGCTCCTCATGACCCGTCACAAATCCCCTCTTGTAAGCTACTGTGCTGAACGGAGTAGTGGTGTTGAAATACCGTTGTTGCTGAGGGGTTACCACGTAGGGCGTCAAGCTCCATGCAAACGGGTCGTCTATGTTCCGCAGCCGGTCTTGTATGATCCGGCTCTCTATCGGTGATACCAGTACGTTGCCGTTGGTCGTACTGCTCAGCGAGTAGTTCTGCTGCACATCCACGTCGTGGTAGTTCAGCGTAGCGGTGTCATTGAATAGTATCGTGTCGGCTACAGCCGTGTAGCCCGGCATCTGCCAGGTATTCACCACGGTTTGGGTGCGGGGCTGCTTGGCAGCGGCCCATAGGGTCGCTGCCAACAGCACTAATACTATGATAAACCGCTTGTTCAAAGGCTGATCTCCTTCCCTTTGGGGAGGGACGGGGTAGGCTTACTTCTTCTTTTTCAACTGAGCCTGCAACTTCTGAATCTCCTCCTCCTGGTTGCGGATGGTCTTCAGCAGTTCGTTCAACTCTTCGTTCTCGATAGTGGTCGGATACTGCTCTTCTACCGTCTGCAGGAAATCGGAAAGGATATTCATGTAGTTGATGAACGCATCATAGGCGGACTCAAACTGTGTCTCACCTTGGTCGATGTGGTTCATGTAATGCAGGTAGTTCACATCCTGCAGACGCAGCCAGTTGGTCTTCAGGTTTTTGTCCTGACACAGATGAACACGCTCGGCTACGGCGTATAGTTTCTGTACCGCTTCTTGCTGCAGGTCATTGCCTACATACACGCTCAGGTCTTTGGCCTCGCCGCTCCATGTCAGCGGGTAGGGAGCGGATACTACATCTTCTGCTGCCAGTTTCTTGGCAGCCTCGCTGGGCGTCATGAAGCCCATTTCGCGCTCCAGAGCGTAATAAGGCAGAGCTTTCAGGAAATCAAAGATACCGGTGCCGGCGTTCTGGCGTACACCGAACGTGTCGGCGCCTACCCAGATGTTGATGATGTCCTCGCCTTCCGGCAGAGCGTTCAGCTGGTTGGCGTATTTCTCCGCGTCTATCGGGAAATTGCCCCATCCCGGATCCGAGAAATGGAAACTCAGCTCGTCGCTCAGATTAGTGTTGCGGAGTAGCACTTTCATTTTCGGAGCGCCTGCCGACTGGTAAACCTTGTTCGGGGTATTCCAGCTCAGCACATGCTTGGCTCCTTCCGTCAGGATCAGCTTGTAGCCCAGCTTGTTCAGGTTATAAGCAATCTCATCGGTGTAGAGCAACTCGGTGTTCCATACGGCTTGAGGCTTGACGCCTAACACGTTCTCTAACAGAGCGCTCTGTTTCTTCAACTGCTCTTTCTGCTCACTCTCGTTATACTCGGCGGCAAGCGAATAGCTGAACGGGGTGGCGAGAAACTCCACGCACTTGGTGCCGGCCAGCTCTTTCAGCACGTCAATCATCTCCGGATTGAACTGTTCGAACATCTCAATCATCGTACCGCTCACACTCAGTGCGCAGTGGAACTTGCCTTTGCTCAGGTTGATCATGTCGCGGATGGTTTGGCATAGCGGCATATACGATGTCTCAACCAGCCAGTTGATGTGCTCCTCGGTGGCCATGTCGTCATAGTAGTAATGGTCATTCCCGATTTCAAAGAAGCGATAGCGTTTCAGACGATACGGACTGTGCATCTGAAAGCAGAAACATATATTTTTCATAAAATGATAATTTTAATGGTTAATTTTTTTTCGTCATGTCCTCGTGACGTCATGTCGGCATGACGAGTTATAGCGTGTGGTTGATCACTCCGTCATATATCTTGCGCACTTTCAGGCCTGCGTCATACCAGCGGATATTGTTCACTTCCGCTTGGCCTAACTCATGCAGACTCTTGTACATCGCCGGATACTTGACAATCGCATAGATGGCGTCCGCCATCGCATCAATGTCCCAGTAGTCGGTCTTGATGGCGTGCTGCAGAATTTCTGCGCAACCGGACTGGTGAGAAATTATCGACGGACAACCCACCTGCATAGCCTCCAGCGGACTGATTCCGAAAGGCTCGCTCACACTCGGCATGATATACACGTCGCTCATCGCCAGCATCTCTTGTACCTGCTTGCCGCGCATGAAACCGGGGAAATGGAACTTGTCGGCAATACCGCGCTTGGCTACCAGATCAATCATCTCGGCCATCTTGTCGCCGCTACCGGCCATCACGAACCGCACACCGTCTGTCTTGCTCAGCACGCGTGCTGCGGCTTCTACAAAGTACTCCGGGCCTTTCTGCATCGTGATACGGCCGAGGAAGGTCACCAGCTTGTCCTTTCGCTCAGGCTTGGTGAACTCCTCCGGATGGGCCAGAGGCTCTACGGCGTTGTGTACGGTGCTTACCTTGCGCGGGTCAATGCCGTATTTCTCAATCACCGTACGTCTCGTCAGGTTGCTCACGCACATGATATGGTCAGCCTCGTCCATGCCGCGTTTCTCTATCGCAAAAACAGTCGGGTTGACATTGCCGCGGCTGCGGTCAAAATCAGTAGCATGCACATGGATAACCAGCGGCTTGCCGCTGATATGCTTGGCGAACACGCCTGCCGGATAAGTCAGCCAGTCATGGCTGTGAATAATATCGAAATCCAGACTGTGGGCCAGCACGCTCGCTACGGCCTCATAGTTGCCTATCTCTTCAATCAGGTTGTCGGGATACCTTCCCGAGAAACCTACGCAGCCCAGGTCGTCTGTTCCTATTCTCCGGTAGTCGTATTGGATGCCGTCGCGCAGGTGGTAATACTCCTCAGGGCTCATCTTGCCCTCCATGCGCTGCTTGACGTAGTCGTAGTTCACGTCTTTCCATACTACTGGCACGCTGTTCGCGCCGATGATGCGCAGGAAACTTTGGTCCTCGTCACCCCATGGCTTGGGAATGACGAACGTGATATGCATATCTTCCTGTTGGGACATGCCGCGGGTCAATCCGTAGCTCGCTGTGCCCAAACCGCCTAAGATATGAGGAGGAAACTCCCATCCGAACATTAACGCTTTCATAGCTCTGCCTCCTTTCCTTCTGATTGCTGGTTTTTGATTTCTGACAGCCTGTAGTTCTTCAGTGTGTCCAATACGCTGATTACGGCGGCTACGCTCGGGGCGTAACTCATGCCGCCATGGCCTTTGTACGGCGGGTTGCCGTCGTACATCTCGTTCAGCGTACCGATGGTCAACTCGCTCATCTCGGCCTCGAAACCTACCAGCAACCGTTCCATGAAACTGATGCCGCTGTATTTATATACGTTCATATAGGCACGGGCGTAGGCGGCTATCGTGAACGGCCATATCGGACCGTTGTGGAAATTTCTGTCGCGCTCTTGTTGCCCGCCGTGATAGATCGGACGGTAATCGCCGCTCTTCGGACTCAGCGTACGCAGGCCCTTCGGAGTCAGCAGCTCTTTCGTGCAGATATCTACTACCGCTTTCTGCTGTTTCTTGTCCAGCGGACTGTACGGCAGACCGGCTGCCCATATCTGGTTCGGACGAACCTCCTTGTTCTCGTAGTTATCTACTACGTAGTCGTTCAGATAGACGCCGTTCCAGAATGTCTTGACATAGGCATCCTTGGTGATTTCTGCCTGATATTCCATCAGGTCGGCACTCGTCTCTTTGCCCATCTCGCGCAGCAACTCTGCCGTGAAAAGCATGGCGTTGTACCACAGCGCGTTGATCTCTACCACGTAACCCGTACGCGGAGTGATCGGCCAGCCGTTCTCCGTCGCGTTCATCCATGTGGCGGGACGCTGGGTGCCGTCCACCCATACCAGACCGTTCTGGTGAACCCACGCACGCGGATGGTTCTGCTTGCGGTAGTAGGTCACTATGTCCAGACACAACTGACCGTATTTGCCGGCGGCATCTTTGATGGTGTATTTGTGGGTGTATTTCTGTATGGCACGGACAAACCACAGCAGCGCGTCCGGCTCGTCCATGCCGGTCATCTTCACTTCGTCCGTACGGCCTTTCATGAAACTGATTACTTCCGGCACGGCCGTCTTGTCGATGATAGCTTCCCAGTATTCGGGACGGTCTATATCCAGCGTGCAGCTCGGCGTCGAGAAGAAAGCGTTACGCGCATCGGCTTGGAACCACGGGAAACCGGCTAACATATAGCACTTGTCTCCCTCGCGTTTGTAGAACTGGCTCGCGCTGTTCTTCAGGGTCGAGAACATGTCCTCGCGGGCGTTCCTCCTCTCCATCTCTTTCTTCCAGATGCTCTTCAGCTGGCTCGTCTTGCATTCCGTCACGCCGCCGGCGAAAATAACGCTCTCGCCTTTCTTCATCGGCAATTCGAAATAGCCCGGCACCAGCAGATCTTCTTTGTAGGCATAACCGCGCTCGCGCTCTTTGCGGTACTCGATGTCTTTGTACCAGGTCGGCTCATGGTGATATTCCACCGCCTTGCTGAACTGCATGTACAGCGTCGGGAAACCCGGATACATGCGGTTATACCGGCCGTTCTCGCACTCGTCCATGTTCGCATTGGCAAGCGGATTCTCATGCGTCAGCTCGTTCACGTTCCTAAACGCTAAGAACGGCTTGAAACGCAGAATGGTCGGACTGCCGCTCTCCAGCAGCGTGTAACGGATCAGTACGCGCGGCTCAAAGCTGACCAGCATTCGCTCTTTCTGCAAGATCATCGCACCTACCCTGTAAATGGTCTTTGAGATGACCTCGCAGTCAAACTCACGGATGTACTTGTGCCCGTTCGGACTGAAATGGTTCTCGCCGTACTCGTGCAGACCCAGATTGAACTCTGCGCCGTGTTGGATCACTGTCTCGTCCAGAGAACTCAGCAGCACAAAATTGCCGCCGCCCATCTCCGGCAAAGGCATCACCAGCTGGCCGTGGTACTTTCGGGTGTTGCAATCAACCAACGTGGTCGAGTTATATACACCCGCACGGTTCGTCCGAATCATCTCTTTCTGTAGCGAACGCTCCAGATTAACAAGCACAGTCTTGTCAAAATTCAGATAACTCATGATGTGTGATTTAATATTAAGTAAAATATTTAGTTGGTTATACTTCTCTTTTTATCTAGTAAACTAGTAAACTAGTCAGCTAGTCGGCTGTCCTCTCTTACAGCTCGCTCACAAACTGCTTGATACGCTGCTCTTCTGCGCGTTTGCACACCAGCAGTCTGCCTTCCTGCTCCGCGATGATCATGTCGTCCACGCCTTGCACAATGGCTTTTTTGCCTTTCTCCAGCACGACGATGTTGCCTTTCGCGTCATAGAAATGCGCCTCGCTGTGCAGACTCACATTGCCTTCTGCGCTCTTCTCGCTCAACTCGTACAAACTGCCCCATGTGCCCAGGTCGCTCCAGCCGAAACTGCTCGGCAGTACAAACACGTTCTCCGCTTTTTCCATGATGCCGTAGTCGATGCTGATATTCGGGCATTTCGGGAAGATGTCTTCTATAAACGCCTCCTCTTGGTCGGTGCCCATCAGCAACTCGCCTTCGCGGAATTTGTCCGCCACTTCCGGCAGGTACACGCGGAATGCCTCGCTGATGGTTTGCAGGTTCCAGATGAAGATGCCGCTGTTCCACAGGAAATCGCCGCTCTTCAAAAACACCTCCGCCATCTCCAGGTTAGGCTTCTCCGTAAACGTCTTCACAGGATAAATACTTTCAGACGGCTGACGGCTGACGGTTGACGGCTTCAAATATTGAATGTACCCATACCCCGTCTCCGGCCTCGTCGGCTGCATGCCTAACGTGCAGATGGCTTTGTTCTCGCTCACAAAAGCAAACGCTTTCGAAATCGCCTCGCGGAACTTCTCTTCCTCCAATATCAGGTGGTCGCTTGCCGCTACAACGATATTCGCCTGCATCTCCGGCTTCTTCCAGTCAATGTCCAGATAACTCGGAAGGCTGGCATTTCCTTTCATGCTTCCTTCCTTTGTGTATCCTTCGTACTTCGTACATTCGTCTTTCGTCCATCCATAGGCTCTCTGCAGACACAGTGCCCGGATATGCGCCGTCGCATAAGCGATACAGGGAGCCGTGTTCCTTCGCGCAGGCTCACACAACACCTGATTTTCTTTTATGTCAGGTATTTGCTCCAAAATCATCTGCTTGTACGCCACATTCGTCACCACCAGCATGTTCTCTATCGGAACAAGCGGTCTGAAGCGGTCAATAGTCATCTGCAGCAGACTCTTGCCCGTTCCGAAAAAGTCCAAAAACTGTTTCGGTCTTTTCTCTGTACTATACGGCCAGAACCGGCTGCCTATGCCGCCGGCCATGATTACGCAATAATTGTTCTCGTTTTTAGTCATTTTTGATTTGAATGTGTGTTTTATGGTATGTTGGTTGATTGCTGTGTTTTTGCTATGTTTTTGCTATGTTTTTGCTATATTGGTATGTTGGTCGCTATTTTGTTGTATGTGTCGCATTTCTCGGTTCTCCATCGGATGCTCATCGGATGCACATCGGGTGCTCATCGGATGCTGGGTATGACGTCGGTGTACTCACATTATCCTGACAATCCCCCCTTCCTTTCACCTTTCACCTTTCACCTTTCAGCTTTCACCTTTCAGCTTTCACCTTTCAGCTTTCACCTTTCACTTTTTGCCTTTACCTCCCAATTAGCGTGCAAAGATACAAAATTATTTTTATATACGCAAGCGCACGCGTACATTATTTGTAAAAAAGTGCAAAAAACGCCTCTTTTTATGCCCTCTTTCCCCTCTCCCCTTTCGCCTTTCGCCCAAATTTACTACCTTTGTACCGTATTTTGGAGTAATATGCTCCGGTTCTAAACCGGTTTGTGCCGTATTTTGGAATAATATGCTCCGGTTCTAAACCGGTTTGTACCGTATTTTGGAATAGTATGGGCTTTGGGCGAAAAATAATAATCTTGGATGTCGTACTGCTTTTGTGTATCTCATGCACGAAAGTGAGTACGCCTAAGCCCTACGGCTATTTCCGTATCACCCCGCCCGACACCGCCTATACGGACTTTCAACTTTCACCTTTCAACTTTCACCTTTCAACTTATCCCTATACCTTCGCCCTCTCCCGCAACGCGGTCGTTCAGCCGCGCACGGATCAGAACGAACCCTATTGGATCAATCTCTATTATCCCTCTCTGGATGCTACGATCCATTGTTCCTATAAACCCGTCCGCGGCAATCTCCGCGCACTCACCGAGGATGCCCTCGAACTGGTCTATCGCAATGCCTCCCATGCCTCGGCTATTCCGGAACGCGATTACGCCCGGCCTGACGACCGTGTCTATGGCGTACTCTTTGATTTAGAGGGGAATACGGCCTCGTCATGCCAGTTCTTCCTGACCGATTCCACCCATCATTTCTTCCGTGCTTCGGTCTATTGCAACTGCCCCCCCAATGCCGATTCCCTCGCTCCTGTTTATCAATACCTCCGCACGGATGTTATCAAGATGATTGAAACCTTTGAATGGAATGAATAAAGCACTCGACATATCGTCATACCGACATGCCGGCATGTCGAAAAAAAGAGCCCTGGCCCTTCTTCTTGATCCCGAGAAAGCCGACCTCTCCCGCCTTCCGCTCTCCGCGGAATGCCTTCCCGACTATATCTTTGTCGGCGGCTCCACCGGTGGTGACCCCACAGCCTTCATCCGTTCCTTGAGATGTCAACTTTCAACGCTCAACATTCAACTTCCTGTCATCCTCTTCCCGGGCAATGCCTCCCAGTTTACACCCGAGGCGGATGCTGTCCTCTATCTCTCTTTGCTTTCCGGTGATAACCCGGAATACCTTATAGGTCAGCATATTAAGTCCGCACGCCCCATTCATGACTCGTCTGTGGAGGTCATCCCTACCGCGTATATCCTCATCGACGGAGGTGTCGTTACTTCTACCATGCGTGTCACGGGAACCAAACCGTTAAACCCTTCCAGCGACGAAGGCATCCAAACCATCATCGACACCTGTATAGCCGCCGAACTGATGGGCAAAAAGGCCGTTTATCTGGAAGCCGGCTCGGGAGCCGTCAACCCCGTCTCGCCGGATATCATACGCGCTGTCCGCGCGCAGATTGCCCTCCCCCTCATCGTCGGCGGAGGTATCCGAACGCCCGAAGCGATGCAAGCCGCCTATGATGCCGGAGCCGACATCGTCGTCATCGGCAACCATTTTGAGTCCCATCCCGAGGCGCTGAAAGATTTCTGTCGTCATAACGTTGTGACGTCATGTCGTCATGACGAAAGCGTCTCTTCTGCCTCCTCCTCCGACATCCGCTTCATGCGCCTCGCCCTCGCCGAGGCCGGGAAAGCCCTCGCGGCGGACGAAGTCCCCGTCGGCTGTGTCATCGTCTCTCAGGGGCAGGTTATCGGACGCGGACACAATCTCACGGAAACGCTCGCCGATGTCACTGCACACGCTGAGATTCAGGCGATTACGGCGGCTGCCCAGACTCTTGGTGGCAAGTACCTGCAGGATGCTACCCTTTATGTCACCGTCGAACCCTGTGTCATGTGTGCCGGCGCTGTCGGATGGGCGCAGATCAGCCGCATCGTCTATGGCGCACCAGATCCCAAACGCGGTTATGCCGCCTATGCTCCGCGTGCGTTCCATCCCAAAGCCCAAGTCACTGCCGGCGTCCTCGCCGACGAGTGCAAAGCACTCATGCAGCGTTTCTTCGCACAAAAACGCTAACCAGAACTCCAGAAATCCAGAAATCCGGAACTCCAGATAAGTTATGAACGATAAAATCATCAATCGAATTATCCGCATCGGCGCGTTTGCCATGCTGGCAGCCGTCTTGGTGCTCCTCTTCCCGCGGTACAACAACTCTCTCCGCTATCATTACGAGGTGGGCAAACCTTGGGCGTATTCCACTCTTCGTGCCGAGTACGACTTCCCTATCTACAAAACCGATGAACAGCTGGCGAAGGAGCAGGAGCGTATGCGCTCTACCTTTGCTCCCTATTTCCGCTATATCCCGAGGGTGCAGCGCCAGGTCATGGTCATCTCGCTTCAGGATATGGAATATATTCAGGAGAACGGCTACAGCCGCATCTCTATCGTCCAGAACAGTCTCGCTAAAACCTATCCCCTCGCGGATGTCTATACACCCGCTTCTGCCTACAAGCGTTTCGGCTATGAGTGTGCGCAAAACCTCACGCTCGATACTGCCATGACCAATTCCTATCTTGAGAAACAGCTGGCTACTATCTCGCCTACCCAGGGACTCGTCCAGGCGGGGGAGAAAATCATCGGACAGGGCGATATCGTTACCGATCGTCATTACCAGATTCTCCAGTCGCTCCGCCGCACGTTGGAGGGCGATTCGTTCGGACAGAAACAGCACACCCTCTCTATCCTCGGCGAGGCGATACTGGTGTTGCTCTTCCTCTCCATGTTTGTGCTCTATCTCTATGTCTTCCGCCCGCAGTATCTGCGCTCTACATCTACTATCCTTTTCTTCTGTCTCCAGATACTTATCGTCATCGGTCTGGCATGCTGCCTGTTGCGTTTCTCATCCCTCTCTATCTACCTCATCCCCTTTGCCTGGGTGCCTATCCTCACACGTGTCTTCTTTGATTCGCGTACTGCCCTCTTCCTCCATTTCACGACTATCCTTATCGCCTCGCTTATCGCCCCGGCACCGGTGGAGTTCTTCTTCATTCAGATCACCGTCGGAATGGTGGCTGTCTCCTCGTTGAGCGACATGACACGGCGTGCCCAGCTCGTCCAGACGGCCGGATGGATACTGCTCACCCAGCTCATTGCTTATATGGCGTTCTCGTTCGCCCAGACGGGTGTCTTCTCGGCTATTGATCCATGGATGTTCCTCTATTTCTTCATCTGCGCCATCCTCACCATCGGCTGCTACGGACTGATCTTCGTCTTCGAGCGTATGTTCCGTTTCATATCCTCTATCACCCTCATCGAACTCACGGATATCAACTCCGACCTCCTGCATGCACTCGCCGAACGGGCGCCCGGCACTTTCCAGCATTCCATGCAGGTGTCCAACCTCGCTTCCGAGGCGGCGAAGGCTGTTGGTGCCAATACCCTTCTGGTCCGCACGGGCGCGCTCTATCATGATATAGGTAAGATGACTGACCCGCTCTATTTTACGGAAAACCAGACCGGGGTCGAGAACCCGCTCCTCAAAATGGATCCGCGTGATGCCGCACAGGTTATTATATCGCATGTCTCCGAAGGAGAGAAGATTGCACGGCGCAACCACCTGCCCGAGGTCATCATCAATTTTATTACTACCCACCACGGCACCTCCCTTGTGCGTTATTTCTACAATACCTGGTGCAACGCCCATCCCGACGAACCGGTTGATACCAGACTCTTTCAATACCCGGGTCCCAAACCTTCTACCAAGGAAGGTGCTATCCTCATGATGGCGGATGCCGTCGAGGCGCGCTCACGCAGCCTCTCCGAATATACTGAAGCCTCTATCAGCAACGCCGTGGACAAGATGATTGACGCGCAGATTGCCGATGGACAGTTTGCCGATACCCCTCTCTCTTTCAAAGATGTGGAGGATATCCGCCGTGTCTTCAAATCCCGCCTCATCGCCTTCAATCATCACCGCATCAGTTACCCGACACTCAACAATGGAAAATAGTCTATCAGCGCAGCGGTCTGTCAGTGAAACGGTCTGTCAGCCCGTAGGGCGGTCGAACAGCCAACAGCTGTTCTTAGCTCCGATGGAGGATGTCACCGATCCGGCTTTCCGCTCCCTCTGCAAACGCTACGGAGCCGATCGTGTCTATACCGAGTTCGTCAATGCCGACGCGCTCGTACGCGATGTGGCGTCCACTACCCGCAAACTTACTATCCACGACGCCGAACGCCCCGTGGCTATCCAGATCTACGGACGCGAACCCGAGGCGATGGCAGAGGCGGCACGCATCGTCGAACAGGCGCACCCCGATTTTATCGACATCAATTTCGGCTGCCCGGTCAAGAAAGTGGCGGGCAAAGGTGCCGGAGCTGGCTTGTTAAAAGACGTTCCCAAGATGCTGGATATAGCTCGTGCCGTGGTGAACGCCGTCCATACGCCCGTTACTGCCAAAACACGCCTCGGATGGGATGACAAAGATCTCATCCCTCGCGTCAATCCCCTTGGAATACAGGGAATCTGGGAAACTGGAAATCCGGAATATTTCGTGGTATCTCTCGCCGAAGCTTTGCAAGACTGCGGCATCACCGAACTTGCCATCCACGGACGCACACGTTCCCAGATGTACCGCGGTGAGGCCGACTGGACGCTCATAGGCGAGGTCAAGAACAACCCGCGCATACATATACCTATTATAGGAAACGGGGACGTGTGTACGCCCGCCCGCGCGAAAGAATGTTTCGACCGCTACGGCGTGGATGCGGTCATGATAGGCAGAGCCTCCTTTGGCGCCCCATGGCTCTTCGCTGAAATCAAAGAGGCACTCGGCAATCACCATCTCGACATGACGATATCTCGATATGACGACATGACGGAATCCTCCCTTCCTTTTAGGGAGGGGTCGGGGGTAGGCTTCCTCCCTCGCTCCATGGCAGACAAAGTAGCCGTGCTCAAAGAGCACGTTCTGGCCTCTATCGCATGGTGTGACAACGACGAGCGCAAAGGTATTATCCATTCCCGGCGTCATTTTGCCGCATCGCCTGTCTTCAAAGGGCTGCCGGACTTCCGCCAGACACGCATTGCCCTCCTCCGTGCCGACACAGTCGCCGATGTCTTCACCATCATGGATGATATAGTCACCCGCTGGGGCTCCCCGGAACTCCAGAATTCCAGTAATCCGGAACTCCAGTAATACCGCTATCCTGATATCCCGAAAAAATGTCAACTTTCAACTTTCAAACGTTTCTTTGACTCCAACGCCCTCTGGCTCTCGATGATTATCGGTGTCCTTGGTTATAAATGCTTCCGTTACGGAGCACCGCTTCTGCCGTCGATGATTTTCCTTATGCTGTTCTTCACTTTCTGCAAGATCGACCCCAAAGACCTCCGCCTCCATCGCTGGCACTGGGCGGTTCTGGCGGTGCAGATATCTCTGGCGGTAGCCACTTATTACGCCGTTTTTGCCCTTACCCGCGATCAGATTGTCGCACAGGGACTCATGATGTGTTTCATCATGCCTACAGCTACCGCCGCGCCTATTATCGCCGGCAAACTGGGCGGCTCTATCCAGAACCTCACTACTTTCACGCTCCTTTCCAATTTTGCTACATCCCTCATCGTACCCGCCTTCTTCCCGCTCATCAATCCTGAACTGGCTACAGTCCCTGCATCCTTTCAATTTTCACCTTTCATCTATCATTTTACGCTTCTTCTCCGCCGCATCAGTCCGCTCCTCCTGGGACCTTTCTTCGCCGCCTGGCTTCTCAGAATAGGCGTCAACGCCTACTATCGACATATCGACATGTCGTCATCCCGACATGACGAGAAAACGGCTCTTCGCGAGTTCTCTCTCCCCTCCTCGTTGGCGCAGGTGCCTTTTTATCTCTGGGTCGGTACAATCATCATCCTCATGGCGTCCATGACCGACACCCTCCTTTCAACTTTCAACTTTACTGTGGCTCCTCATCGGCTCTTTCCTCTCCTGCCTTCTCCAGTTCTTCATAGGCAAATGGATAGGACGCCGTATGCCGGCTCCCAGCCGTGGCAAGGACTACGAGGATGTTCTCCTCAATCCCAACGCACCGCGTGACATGCCTTCCGTCTCATCCGTCACTGCCGGACAGGCGTTCGGACAGAAAAACACCACACTCGGAGTCTGGATGGCGCAAACCTTCCTCAATCCCCTCTCCGCTATCGGTGCCACGGCGTATATCATCTGGCAGAATTTCTTCAATTCCGCCCAGCTCTACCGTGCCGCTCACGGCAAATCTATCTAAGGCTGTTTATAATGATTATGGCCGATTTTTCAGCCCCTCTATTTGCCCCGCTTTGGCGAATATGGCAGGCAAAAGAAATTTATTTCTCTTTTCTCTTGCATATATCAAAAATTAGTTGTACCTTTGCACCTGAATTCAAATACGACTACTTATCATGTGTGTATTAGAAAGAAATACGAGAAGTATTACGGTACGGATGTCTCCGCGCCGCTGGGATAGATTATTGGAGTTAGAGCATGCTTATCATGTGGCTAATGCTGTGGTAAGAGCCAAGAAAGAGTGCGAGATGGCACCCTCAATGAGCGTTGACGAAGCGATGCAATTTATACATCGGTTATGATTCAGCAGGTTCGATTTTCGTCCGATTTTCAACGCTCCTTCAAGCAATTGAAGAAACGCTATCGCTCGTTGCCTGTTGATTTCAATCGTCTGCTGTTAGCGTTAGCGGAAAACCCCTATCAGGGAGATGAGTTATATGACGGGATGCGTAAAGTGCGTATTGCTTTTACGTCCAAGGGGCGTGGTAAAAGAGGAGGAGGACGAGTCATTATTCGCCTAACGGTTGAGGATACTTGTTTGTCGTTCTTGTATATCTACGACAAGAGTGATATGCAAAATGTGTCTGATGCATTTTTGGATGAAATTATTCTGGAGTTGGACCAACAATTGGATTAAAAACATCCTAATACTACTAACCCTCAAAAACCCTTTAAATTTATGAAAAAAATCTTTACTCTCTTTGCTGCCGCCCTCCTCGC
>JAFVDD010000054.1 GCA_017478725.1 Paludibacteraceae bacterium | reverse complement strand
GAAGAAACACGAGATGACTCGTGCTTCATCGCCGATGTGCCCGAGTGCCAATTTGTAAGAGGACATTAAAACATATCCATTATACTATTTCGCCGCGAAGCGTCGGCGGACGTTCGCTAACACATCCTTGTAGCCGATACCGCCGACCATCGCCATGAGCGTGCGCTGCATGCAGACGAAACAAGCGATGAACACAAACGGACCGAAGACGTAATCATACCACGCGCCGACATGATTAACCGCCATCCAGACAATCATGCCCACACCTGAAACCAACTCAATCTCTGCCGTTACCAAGCCCGGCGTATAAGGTTTGCTCAAACCAAAGATTTTGATTCCGACCACATGAATGATGCCCTCAAAGATGCAGAACGTCGCCGGTGCTACCACAAACATCGGAATCCGATCGCCGAAGAAAAACGGCACGATGGTCATTACATAGATAAACACTGCGGTCACTAAACGGCTGCCTTTCTTGGTCTCCTCGTCCAAATCCCGCTGTAGCACGTTCTTCTGAATCAGATCAAGGAACCCGCCCGGGTAACGGCCTTCTTCCCATTCGTGCAAAATACACAGGAACGACACCCAGACGGCAAACTGCTGAATGACCGTCAGCCCATCCATGAACATTGCTACCAGCGTAATCAAAAGCATTGCGATTACGGTGTAAATCTCCAATGCGTACAATTTCATAAATCTCCACATAGTTCTCTCTATTTTAAAGGTTAAACATTTACCATTTATTCATTTAACGAAATCTGCCGCAAAAGTACTGCTTATTTTCAGATTACTAAAGAGCAAAATATCGGTATTATTGAGCAATTTTTACGTTTTTATACTTTTTAAGCCAAAATATTTGGATTTTAGAGAGAAATTTTGTACCTTTGCACCCGAAAACGAATGAAGGACGCGAATATGCAAACACAGATCGGTTTGGAGTTATGCACAGCAGGGAGGGCGGAGAAATTGACCGTCAAGGGGCAATGTACCATCTCCGCTGGAACGCTGATGATTCATTCGCCGGTATTCCCTATGTTGGAGTTGAGCCGTAGTGACGACTACGCGTCCGTTATGCTGCAAGATAGCATAGAGAATATCTACTCGCTCATTGTGTCGAATGTGACCTCTCCGCCGCATATCTATTCCCTTACGCCGTTTATGCTCCTGACCGACGAGCAGCAAGCCCATTTCCGGCAATGCGTGGAGCGGATTCGCGTAAAAGAGCAGCAACTATCTTACACGAACCATCCCATGCAGCGGAAACTACTCACGACCATCATTTCGTTGCTCAGACAGGAGACCCTCTTGGAGCATGGTTTTCTTTTTACGGATCAGCTGATCCATGCTGATGCTACCCCATCGAACAAACGCCAAGTGCTGATTACTTTTCTTCTGGCGCTCAATCAGGAGTACAAACTGCATCGCGCCGTGCAATACTATGCAGCAGAGCAAGGTCTCTCACCGCGGCATTTTGCGGACATCATTAAACAGGAATCCGGTTACACCCCGATGGAGTGGATTAATATGGTGACCGTCAATCAGGCGAGACACCTCTTGCGCCGTCCCGACATCCGCGTCAAGCAGGTAGCGGATGAATTAGGTTTCCCCGAGCAGTTCACTTTCCGCAAGTACTTCAAAGCGCACACCGGCATCTCACCCACAGAGTATCAAAATAGTTCCACAAAGATATGAGTTTCCAACTCTTTGGCAATACAAAAGCCCCGACATTACTGCTCATCCCTGGTTTGGGAGTGTCGTACGAGATCTTCCTTCCACTTATCCGTTTGGTGGAAAAGCGGTTTCGTGTCATTGCGGTGGAAGTGGACGGGTTCACGCTCGGCAAGCACACACAATTCACCTCTGTGGACGACCAAGCGGCGCAAATAATCGCTTATGTGCAGACGCATTACGATGGGTATCTGGATTGTGCGTATGGCTTGTCGCTCGGCGGAAAGATCCTCTCGCGGATACTGGAACGTAATGAGATGGTAATCGACCACGCTATCCTTGATGCGGCCCCGTTGTTGCCCTTGCCCAATTGGCTCATAAACCCTTTGCGGCACTATCAGGCAATCAACGTCTGGACTTGCTACCATTGGACGGGATTTTGGAAAGCAGTCTTCCGTAGCCACTATTTCGATGTACTCCTTGATGAATGCAAGAAGACTTGGCCGTGGGGTGGAAGACAAGCCGTCTTAGATGGCTACAAGTCCGTTTATTCCAACAAGTTGGAATCCATCTTCGGCAATGACATTCATTTTTGGTATGGCACGAAAGAAGCGTTTGTCGCCAAACCGCAAGTGAAACACCTGCTTTCCCTCTGCCCGCAGGCACACGTCGAGGTCTTCCAAGGCATGAACCACGGCCAGCTGCTCATCGACAGTCCAGAAGAAGTAGCGAGGCTAATAGTAACAATAATAGAGTAATATGGACTTCAGACCTATGCGCCGGAAACGGCAGGAACTCCCGAAAGAGGAGTGTGAGAAGATTTTGAATAACGCCACCGCCGGTGTGCTGTCCGTCCTGGGCGACGGCGGCTATCCGTACGGCGTGCCCATCAGTTATGTTTATGCCGAAGGCAAACTGTATTTTCATTCGGCGGTAGAGGGGCACAAGTTGGATGCCATCGCCCGTGAAGACAAGTGCTCGTTCACGGTCATTGACCAAGACGAGATTCATCCGGACAAATACACAACCTATTTCCGCAGCGTGATTGCCTTCGGACGGATCCGCCGGTTGGAGAGTATGGAGGAAATCCTGCACGGCTTGCGGCTTCTGGGTGGCAAATACAACCCCGGCGACCATGCCGGTTTGCAGCACGAGATAGACAAGTCGGTCGCCATGCCCGGCGGCATTCCTCACACGCGTGTGGCGGTTCTCTGCATGGAGATAGAGCATTTGAGCGGCAAAGAAGCCATCGAATTAGTGCGGGCACACAAAGGACAATAAAATACAAACTATGATAGACCAGATTATGGATTACAACCGCTCGTTTGTGGAGCGGAAAGACTACGAGCGGTATCTGACCGACAAGTACCCCGACAAGAAACTGGCGGTGCTGACATGTATGGACACACGTCTGACGGAGTTGCTTCCGGCGGCATTGGGTTTGAAGAACGGCGACGCCAAGATTATTAAGAACGCAGGCGGACTGATCATCACGCCCTTTGACTCGGCTATGCGCAGCCTCATAGTGGCAATTTATGAATTGGGCGTAGAGGAGATTATGGTGGTGGCACATTCCCAGTGCGGCGCGTGTCACATGAGCTACAGCCATTTCCACCACGTGATGAAAGCGCGCGGTATCAAGGATGAGACGCTCAATGTCATCCGCGAATGCGGCATCGACCTCAACCATTGGCTCGAAGGATTCCGCGACACGGAGACCTCCGTCCGCAAGACCGTCAAGACCATTCAGACGCACCCGCTCATCCCGAAAGATGTCACCGTCCGCGGGTTCATCATCGATTCCGTCACCGGCGCATTGGAGGAAATCAAATAATGGTTCAGAAGATGGGCGCAGCGGAAATGCCTGCGGTCCCAATGAACAGTGTGAAATATAAATAAACAACCATGATATATTATTTCTCCGCCACGGGTAATAGTCAGCATGTGGCTACCCGTATAGCCGAAGCACTCGGCACACAGGCGCAGTCCATCGAGACCGCCGATACTCAAATCCGCCTCACAGACCATGAGCCGTTGGGGTTCGTTACGCCTACCAACTGGAACGAACTGCCGGTTCTGGTGCGCGACTTCATCCGCAAAGCCGACATCCGCTTGGCTCTGAATAACTATGTTTTCACCGTTGCCACCTACGGTTTCCTGCAAGGATTTGTGTGCGAAGACGCACGCCGCGAACTGAAGCGAAAGGGCATCACCATGAATGCCGGTTATTCTGTCAAGATGCCAGACAACTGGACGCCGATGTTCGACCTCTCCAATCCCGCGAAAGTGCAGCAGCAAGTCGATGCCGCAGAGCCGCAGATAGATGAGGTGATAGCCATGATCAAAGCCGGAACGCAAGGCAACAAGAGCCATGACCGGATGCCTTATTTCTTCCGCGTGGTGACTGACCCGCTCTTGACCTACGAACGCCAGACCAAGTTCTTCGGCGTGGACAAAAGCAAGTGTATCGGTTGCGGGCTATGCGCCAAGAAATGCCCCGTGCAGGCTATCAAGATGCAGGAAACGGAAAAGACGGAGACCAACAAACTTGGCAAGAACCCCGTATGGACGGCAGAGCGTTGCGCCTTGTGCCTTGGCTGCCTCCACCGCTGCCCGAAGTTCGCTATCAGTTACAATAACAAGACGCAGGCTCACGGGCAATACCAGCATAGCAAGTATTACAAGAAACAATAATACAGGGCACTTCTAAACTTCCCATATATGAAACAGCATATGAAAACGACGACTTCTGCGCTTTCAGAGCGGATATTGTACCTCTGCACTTGCGTAGCATGGGCGGCAAAGGGTGACTTGGAGCACTTGGAAACGGCTGTTCCGCAAGCCTTGGACCACGGCGTGACCATCAACGAACTGAAAGACGCGTTCGCGCAGTTGTACGCTTATGCAGGCTTCCCGCGTTCGCTCAATGCCCTGGGCGTGCTGGAGAAAATCCTGAATGCCAAAATGGTAAATGGTACTTTGTCCCTTGGTACTTGGCAGTGGGGTAAGCCGTTTGTGCGTCCTGCCGTGTGGGACGATGCCGCGGAGGCGTTGCGCACCGGTACCGCCATGCAGACACGCGACGAAGGAGGCACGCCGTGGGACTACACTTTCTGCCCGCAGGCGGACTACTACATGAAGTCGCATCTCTTCGGCGACATCTACGCCTCCGACCAACTCACGCCTGCCGAGCGAGAACTTGTCACCGTGGCAGCCTTGAGCGCCATGGAGGGTGTCACGCCGCAATTCGAGGGACACAAGGAGTGCGCCGTCTTCATGGGCAACACCCCGGAGCAAGTAGCCGAACTCTGCCGCTGGCTGGAAAAACACCTCAAGCAGTAGCGGTACACAACTATCACATAAAATCAGAGGAACTCTCGCGAGCTCCTCTGATTCGTTTTAAAGCTTTATTAACTGTTTATTTGTTGGCGTAGAGCGCGTTAGCCAGAGCGGCTGCGTCTCCCGGCAACTCCGGATAAGCGGCATTCAGGGCTGCTAAGAATCCTTCAGCATCGGCATTCTCTGCCAACAGACGCTGAACGGTCTCCAAGTACGCAATCTTGAACTCAACCTGTTTCTTCTCCGCCAAACCTCCGTGT
>JAFVDD010000053.1 GCA_017478725.1 Paludibacteraceae bacterium | reverse complement strand
GCGAACCTTTCCAATGCAGCGAGTGGGGGAGTTACTGAAGAGTCTCCGGCGGCAAGGCTTATGGAGAGTGCAAAACAAGAAACCTCACCCGATTGGATGAGGTTTCTCGTTTTGAGCCACTTCCCGGACTCGAACCGGGGACCTACGCATTACGAATGCGTTGCTCTACCAACTGAGCCAAAGTGGCAAAAGCGGGTGCAAAGGTACTACATTTTTTTGAATTGTGCAAATTATTCGGCATTTTTTTGCAAGAATGGAATAATTTTTGTATCTTTGCAGGCGGAAATGAAGAAAACGAGCGTCATATTATTCCTCTTGGCCGTTGCGATGAGCACAAACGCACAGGTGTCGTTGCGGACATACAGCGAGCAGATACGCACGCTGCGCGTGCTGACGTATGATCAAATAGCCGAAGGCGTGCAGTTGACGCCGCAGAGGCCGTTCTTAGTGTTGGCAGACGGGGTAGTGGACGGGAGTGATGCAGCGAACACCTTGCACATCAGTTTCGACGAAATGAGTCATGAGGTGCATTTCTACACTTATACGGTGGAACATATGAACGCCGAATGGACGGCGGCATCGGGATTGCTGAGCAGCGAGTATCTGACGGGTTTCACAACGCAGGATATTACCGCCTATGAGCATTCGCTCAACACCAGCCGCATCTATACGCACTATGAGTTGGTCTTCCCCAATTCAGAGATGGCGCTTACCAAGAGCGGTAACTACCGTCTTGTCATCTATGAAGATGGCAACCGTGACAACTATGTGGCGGAAGTGGATTTCTGCGTAGTAGAGCCTTTGACCGGGATAGACGGCAAGGTGCGCAGCAATACAGATATAGAGTTTAACGGCCGGTACCAGCAGTTGGATGTGGATGTACTGACGCAGGCTATCCAAGTCAAGGACCCGAACGAAGTGAAGGTTTTGGTACAACAGAACAACCGTAGGGACAATCAGGTGTGGCTGGTTCGTCCCACGTTCTTGGAAAACAACCGTTTGCGGTATATGAACAACAAAGCGCTCGTTTTTGAGGGTGGCAACGAGTACCACCATTTTGATGCGTTCTCCACGTATTATGCCGGAACAGGCATTGACCGTGTGTTCTATCAAAACGGCGATTACCAGGCAGTGCTGTTTGCTAACGAGATCACTACGGGGCAGTATATTCACCAGTTTGATTCGGACGGGCGGTTTATCGTCAATGCCGAACGTACTTCTTATCCCGATACGGAAGCGGAATATATGTGGGTGCACTGGACGTTGCCGGCAGGGAAGCCGTGGTTTGACGGAGCAGTTTATGTGGGCGGCGACATCTTCAATAATGAGATGAGCCTGCGCAACCGGATGCAGTATGACGCGGAAGCCAAGTGCTACTGGCTTACGGCGTTGGTAAAGCAAGGCGGGTATGATTACCAGTATTGGTTTGTGGGGAAAGGCAGTCAGCAGTCAGCCGTCAGTCTTCAGCCTTCAGTTTCCACCCAGCGAGTGGATGGCAGTTATTGGCAGACGGAGAATGAATATACGGTATATGTGTATTGGCGTCCTTTCGGCGCGAGGTATGACCGTCTGGTAGGATTAAAGATACTGAAATCGGCGCTCTGATGAGTGCCGATTTTTGTTGTTATAGATTTGCGGAGTCGAGGATGATGGTCACGGGTCCGTCGTTGGTGAAAGAGACTTGCATGTCTGCGCCGAAGACGCCTGTCTCAACATGCAGACCGTACGTTTCGCGGAGGAGAGAATTGAAGTAATTATACAGCGGTTCGGCCTGCTCGGGTCGGGCTGCTTCGATGAATGAGGGGCGGTTGCCTTTGCGGCAGTCGCCGTAGAGCGTGAACTGGGAAACAGAGAGCACTTCGCCTCCGACATCGGCAAGAGTGAGGTTCATTTTGCCTTCGGCATCACTCATGATGCGCATACCCGCTACTTTTTTCGCTAAATAGCGTGCGTCATCTTCGGTATCGGAATGGGTGACGCCTACCAGCAGCACAAAGCCTTTGGCTATTTGACCTACAACGCTGCCGTCGATGGTGACGGCAGCGTTGAGGGCTCGTTGTACGATAACTTTCATAATAGCGAATGGACGAATGGCTAATGTTATTTAGCCAAACGCTCTTTAATGGCTTTGGATTCAGCCTCGTAGCCTGGCTTTTCGAGAAGAGCAAACATGTTCTTCTTATACGCCTCGACGCCGGGTTGGTTGAACGGATTGACGCCCAGCACATATCCGGAGATACCGCAGGCGCGCTCGAAGAAATAGATGAACTGGCCGATATTGAATTCATCGATACGTTCGAACGTGAGGTGGATATTAGGCACACCGCCGTCCACGTGGGCAAGTTGGGTGCCGAGTTCGGCGTTCTTGTTGACTTCGTCCACGCGTTTGCCTGCAAGGAAATTCAGACCGTCAAGGTTCTCCTCGTCCATCGGAACGAGCACCTGTTTGTTGGCTTTCTCAATGGAGATGACAGTCTCGAAGATGGTACGCTCGCCGTCCTGGATCCACTGGCCCATGGAGTGCAGATCAGTCGTGAAATCGACAGAAGCAGGGAAGATACCTTTCTTGTCCTTGCCTTCTGATTCACCGTAGAGTTGTTTCCACCACTCGCTGAAATAGTGCAGTTTGGGGTTGAAATTGACGAGAATCTCGATTTTCTTGCCGGATTGATAGAGTGCGTTGCGGATAGCGGCATAGCGGCAGGCAGGGTTCTGAGCGAACGGCACTTTGACATCCGTCGCTTTCTCCATCTCAACGGCACCGCGTACCAGTTCGCGGATGTTGCCACCGGCAACAGCGATAGGCAGCAGGCCTACCGGCGTTAGTACGGAGAAGCGTCCGCCCACATTGTCAGGGATGACGAAGGTCTTGTATCCCTCTTTGGTCGAGAGCGAACGGAGCGCACCCTTGGCGCGGTCGGTTACGGCTACAATGCGATGGCGTGCCTCCTCTTTGCCGACTTGCTTTTCAAGCATGGTCTTGAGAAGACGGAAAGCGAGTGCGGTCTCGGTGGTAGTACCGGATTTGGAGATATTGATGATACCGAACTGCTTGTCCGCGAGGAACTCCATCAATTCCGCGAGGTAGTCCTCTCCGATGTTGTTGCCGGCATAAACGACGTACGGGTTCTTGCGGTCTTTGGCAACGAAAGCATCAAAAGCAGAGCTGAGGGCTTCGTTGACAGCGCGTGCGCCGAGGTATGAACCTCCGATACCCGCCACGATAACCACCTCGCAGCGCTTGCGCAGTTCGTCCGCAGAGGCTTGAATCTCAGCCAGTTCGGCTTCGGTGATAGACGAGGGCAGATGTACCCAACCGATGTAATCGTTACCTGCGCCCTGACCGTTCTCCAGCAGCAGGTTGGCAGCTTCGGTTTGTGACTCCAGTTTCTTCAGCGCGTCGGCGTTAACGAAGCCGGCAGCGTTCTTCAAGCATAGTTTCATAAGTATTTATTGTAATTTAGTGGTTAGAGACTTGATAATCGGTTTGGCTTTCTGGCGGTTGTAGAGAATCTCGTACATAGCGTCCACGATAGGCAACGTGACGCGCATACGCTCGTTGGCTTCGTGGATAGCCTTGGTGGCATAATAGCCTTCGGCTACCATTTCCATCTCCATCTGTGCGGCTTTGACGGAATAACCCATTCCGAGCATTTGTCC
Source organism: Paludibacteraceae bacterium (assembly GCA_017478725.1). Taxonomy (GTDB): domain Bacteria; phylum Bacteroidota; class Bacteroidia; order Bacteroidales; family Paludibacteraceae; genus Colicola. Next base: position 26,678 of record JAFVDD010000053.1, on the reverse strand, counting down.
GAATTGGCGGTTGCGGCTGAACTGGGAATAACCGGTGACGAGCACATCGCCAAGGTAGCCGGATGCGGTGATGTCGCGCGGCACATTGCTCATGGCTGTAGCAAAACGCTGAATCTCCTGAATGGAGTTGCTGAGTAGCACCGCCTGGAAATTATCGCCGTAATGGAGCGCCTGGCACATGCCTGCTGCGATGGCGTAGATGTTTTTCATCACCGAACTATACTCCAAACCAATGACATCATTGGATGTGGCGGTGTGAACGAAAGGCGTTTGGAAGAGTTTCGCCCATACCTCGGCGTTCTGGCGGTTCTCGCAGCCGATAGTGAGGTAGGAGAGGCGTTCCAGCGCAATTTCCTCGGCATGGCACGGTCCGGCAATGACGCCTAACTGATCCACAGGGATAGCAAAGCGCTGATGAAGATAGTCGGTGATGATTTGGTTCTCATCGGGAATCATGCCCTTGACGGCAGAAATGACCACTTTGTGGGTCATGTCGCGTCGGATCTTGTTGAGTGTCTGTTTGAGATAGGGCGAAGGGATGGCTACAACGAGCACATCCGATTGCGCTACAGTCTGGTTGATATCCGACGAGAAATGGATGCGGCTGACATCAAAACTGGCGGCTCCGAGGTATGAGGGGTTCTTGCCGGAGGCTATGAACTCGTCGATGACTTCCTGGCGACGGATGAACCAGTTGATGTCTGGCTGGTTCTGCATGACGATCTTCGCCAATGCGGTTGCCCAAGAACCTGAGCCTAATATTGCTATTTTCCGATACATATCATGCCTCCGGTTTCATCGTGGGGAAAAGGAGTACTTCCTGGATGGTGGGTTGCCCGGTCATGAGGATAGCGAGGCGGTCGATGCCGATGCCAATACCCGAAGTGGGCGGCATACCATATTCCAATGCGCGCATGAAGTCATGGTCAATGACCATCGCTTCGTCGTCGCCCTTGTCGGCAAGCTTCATCTGCTCCACAAAGCGGTTGTACTGGTCAATCGGGTCGTTGAGCTCGGAATAGGCGTTCGCCAGCTCTTTGCCGTTCACCATCAGCTCAAAGCGTTCTGTTAAGCCCGGTTTGCTGCGGTGCATCTTCGTCAGCGGCGACATCTCCACAGGATAATCGGTGATGAAAGTAGGCTGGATGAATGTGCCCTCGCAAGTCTCGCCGAAGATTTCGTCTATCAGTTTGCCCTTGCCCATATGTTCGGTGTCCTCTACGCCCAGTTTCTTCGCCTCCGCGCGGATGGCTTCTTCGTCCATGGACGCGAGGTCAAGGCCTGTTTTCTCTTTGATGGCATCAAGGATAGGCAGACGGTGATAAGGCGCCTTGAAGTCCACTTCGTGATCTCCTATCTGCACTTTGGTGGTGCCGTTGACGGCGATAGCGATGCGCTCCAGCAGGTTCTCCGTGAACGTCATCATCCAGTTGTAGTCCTTGTATTGGACATACAGCTCCATGCAGGTGAACTCGGGGTTGTGAGAACGGTCCATGCCTTCGTTGCGGAAGTTACGGCCTATCTCATACACACCCTCAAAACCGCCTACGATGAGTCGTTTGAGGTAAAGTTCGGTGGCAATACGCAGGTACATATCCACGTCCAACGAGTTATGATGGGTGATGAACGGGCGCGCCGATGCGCCGCCGGCAATCTGCTGCAGGATAGGCGTCTCGACTTCTGTATAACCCGCCTCGTCGAACACCTGACGCATCGTACGCAGGATCGTGGCGCGTTTGAGGAAGGTATCCTTTACTCCGTCATTGACCACCAAGTCCACATAACGCTGGCGATAACGCTGCTCCGGGTCGTTGAATCCGTCATACGCTACGCCGTCTTTGTATTTGACGATAGGCAGCGGACGGAGCGATTTGGCAAGCACAGTCAGTTTTTTGGCATGCACGGATATTTCACCCATTTGCGTGCGGAAGACAAAACCCTCGATGCCGATGAAATCGCCGATGTCCAGCAGTTTTTTGAAAACGACGTTGTACATCTGCTGTTCCACGGTCGTGGCTTGTTCGCCTTCGGCTACAGGCGCCTGGATGTCATCGCGGGAGACGTAAACCTGGATGCGGCCTTTGGAGTCCTGGAGCTCAATGAACGAGGCTTTGCCCATGATTCGTTTGGACATGAGTCGTCCGGCTATACGCACCTCTTTGCCATCCCAGTTTTCGAAATCGGCTTTGATATCTGTTGAATACCCTGTTACTACGTACTCGGCAGCAGGGTAGGGGTCAATACCCAGGTCGCGCATCGCTTGCAGGCTCTGCCTCCGTACTAATTCTTGTTCGTTTAGATTTTCCATTATATTTTAGATATTTATTTAGCAAAAGCACAAATCCGCTGCAAAATTACAAAAAAAAAACGACATACGCAAGAGCGTATGCGCTTTTCCCGGTAAAATGATGATAAATGCGTTTCAAAACACCTATTTTGAGTTCTATGTTATCGCACAAACTCCATCAAAAAGTATATATACGTAGTATATATAGTATTTCGCGAAAATTTGCATTTTCGGGCTTTTATCCTATGGTTATCCTACGGTTATTTTACGGTTATCCTACGGTATGGATCCGATGTTGTCCCGACATAAGACGCTAATTGGCTGTGCGGACACCGGAAGCGCCGCTGCCGAGACGGGAAGACTCATCCAGGTTGCCGACGCGGCGTTGCTTGGTATATGATTGCTGGCCGAACATCCATGTGAGGGAGAAGATAACTTTTTGTTGGTGCATCGTATTCCGATACCAAGAGGCATAGCCGGGTTCCTGCGCCTGTTCTTCGGAAGTGAACCGCATCGAGCGGAGCATATCCTGGATGTTGAGGTTGAGGATGAGGCCGTGCTTCATGATCATCTTACGCACGCCGAAGCCCGTATAGTACATACTGCCCATGCGTTCATAGCCCGTGGTCATCGGCGATGACCAGTTGCCGTCGAGGGTGAGCGTCCAGTCTTTGGGCAAGTAAGCGGAGAGCGTACCGCTGACATAGCCGTAATGGCTGCGGTTCTCATAGACAGGCGTGCCATCGGCGTTCTTGTCGTAGGAGCGGTTGATGAAATGCAGCCAGCCGGCATTAACGGTCAAGGCTAACCAAGCTCCTTGCATCGCCTTGCTACCATCCTCTGCTTTCGCATATTTGGGCACAAGCGGTAGTTCGGTCAAGGAGATATTAGCCCCGTGGGTAGTACAAGTGCCGAAATTGACCCATTTCAACTGCGCGGTGCCATCGGGATTGATAAAAGTCTTCTGAGAGAACATATCCTGCGTGTGGGCGAAATTGAAGGTCATGTTGAGGTACTGCGTCCATGAGAAATGCACCTCCACATCGTTGTTGTATTCAGGTGTCAGTTCGGTGTTGCCGACCTGCGAGGAATAGGCATCGAGGTTCATCACAAACGGATTGAGCATATAGTAATTCGGTCGTTTGATACGCCGGCTGTAACTGGCGCTCACGCTGAAAGATGCTATCTGATTGCTGACATCTGATGGCTGATGGCTATACCCGATATACGCCGTCGGGAAAGGGTCAAAATAGGATTTGTTGGTCACGCTGTCGGCGCTTGTCCAGTCGCCGTGGGAATACGTATATTCGCCACGAAGACCCAGTTTAACCGACCAGTGCTCGCCAAACTGCTTGCCGGCTGTGATATAAGCCGCAGCCACGTGTTCCTGATAAAGGAAAGAAGAGGTGACTTGCGGTAGTTGGATATTGTTTAATGTGGAGTCGGTGGTCATGGCATTGTTTGTGGACGAGAGACCGTATTTGACGCCGCACTCAATCATACCTGTCTGCCAGAACTTGGTTTGGAAATCCAACTTTGCCGAATATATCTGAGCCACTTGACGCGTGTTAATATCCAGCGCGAGCGAACGGGCGGTGTAGTCCGTGGCTTGGTAATTGCTCTGGTTGGTTCGGTAGCGGTTATAATCCACATTGACAGTCAGTTCGCGCTCCAAGGCCTCGCTGAAGGTGTGCGTGAAATTGAGGTTCGCCGTGTGCTGCGGATTCGCCATCCGCGTACGGTTGAGGGTTGTACTGCGGTCAATGGTGTCCGTGCCCTGCGTAACGTACGCAAAATTGCGCTCGGCGGGTGTGTTGAGATTGAACCGCATATACGGCACTTGCAGGATGAAACCAAAGGTGTTGAGCGAGTCGATGTACCAGTCGTTGCCCAGTTTGAACATGTAGTACTGGAAATTGCCGGTGAAACCGGACTTGGAGTAGTTGGTCAGCGTCGGTGTAGTGCGGCTGGTCTCCAATTCTTGGTCAATGTCCGAATAGACTTGCGTGAGTTGACCGGAGGTGTAGGTTTTCGCCGTGCGGTAGTTGAGATTGAGCGAGACCATGTCCATCTGCAGGTAGCGCTTGATATCCCCGAAATACATGCCGCCGTACGCCGCAGAAAGCATACCGTTGAGGCCTTTCATCATATTGCGTTTGGTCTTGATATTGATGATGCCGCCCTGCCCGGACGCGTCGTATTTGGCGGAGGGATTCGAGATAATCTCAATCTTCTCGATGGTGTTGCCGTCGGTGCCATCGAGCATGGCTTTGAGTTGGTTGCCGGAGAGGTAGGACGGTTTGCCGTCGATCCAGATTTCCACCGACTTGCCGTTGACCGTTATGTTGCCGTCTTTGTCGATGCGCACGCCCGGAGCACGACGCAGAATATCGTTGCCGTTGGAGCCAGCCGAAAGGGGCGATGCACTCACATTGACCACCAGTTTGTCCATCTGCCGCTCGATGAGGGGTTTCTTGGCTTTGACTTGTACTTCAGCAAGTTGTTCGGTCTCTTCGCGGAGCACAAAGTCCGGCCCGCCGAAGGCAGTCTGGTAGCCGACAAAGGAGGCTTGGAGGATATAATTCTTTGCCGTCACTTCCATGGAATATGTGCCTTGCTCATCCGTTATTGCTCCTGTGATGAGCGTGGAGTCCTGCGCGAGGACGGAGATGGTGGCAAAGGGGATGGGTTCGCCGGCCAGGTTGAAGACCGAACCCTTGATAGTTTCCGCTGAGACAGAGAGGCTTAACGCCGTCAAGAGAAAAATAGACAGAATAAGATGTTTCATTGTTGTGCAGGTTGTATGTCTATCTATTAGACACATGAAATCCGAAAAAGTTACAATGATTGCAGCCATCGGTTGCACTCATCGGAAAGGAGAGCGAGGAGTCGGCGGTAATAATGTTTCATGTCCTCTTTGGGCAGTCGGTCGAGGCCTGCCATGTTATGCTGGAGCATAAGCAGAATGCGTAATACGCGGCGCGTGAACTGCTCGTCATCGAAATAATTGATGAGCGAGACGATATGCTTGTATGGGCAGAGGCGATGACCGCACTCCCACGCGTTGTAGGAAGCTTGCGATACGTTGATGTCCCATGCCACTTGTTCCTGCGTGGCGTTCTTGCGTTGGCGCGCCTGCAGCAAAGCCGTAGAGAATTCATGCAATATATCCATGTCAATCCTCCTTTCCTTCTCCGCCTTTCAGATAATAGGGCATGAACTCATCGGGTTCGCTCACGCTGATGACAATCGGTTTGCCGTCGGTGCGATAGATGATGAAAGCCTTGGAAGAGTCGGTCACGTAGGCATAGAACGTACCAAGGCGGGCATTCCGGAACCAGCCTATATTGCCCATCATTCCGCCGATACCGAAGAGACGGATGGTGTTGTTCCAGCGCATAACATCTTCGTCTGCGCGCTCGATGCGCTTGATAGAAGCATAAGGAATCGTGCGCGTACGCAAGGCGGTATGGATGCCGATACCTTCATCGTCGGCAACGATGTACTGCGGGTAACAGAAGAAAACAGAGACCAGAGCGATGAGCAGAACAAGCGTCACGATGATGCCGAGCCAGACGTCCATGCCTTGCCGGACGCACCAAAGTTCATAGACGATGGCGCTCGTGATAATCAGCAAGCCTGTTGCTGTGAGCCATTTGATGCCTTTGCTTTGCGAACATTCATAAATCGTTTTCATAAAGGAATTTACAATTTGGTCATTTACAATTTACAATTTCGAGTGCAAAGGTACGGCTTTTTCCCGATATACGCAACCAGCTTTGCTGATAAAATAGAAAATAATGCAAGCATTATTTGTTTATATCATTTTTTTTTTGTACCTTTGCGCCCGGTTTTATAAATAAGGTACAATTATGGACAAACAAACCCAAGCGTATGTAGATGCCTTCATGGCAGAGTTAATCCGCAAGAACCCGGGTGAGCATGAGTTTCACCAGGCAGTAGGCGAAGTAGTGGAATCGGTAGCGCCGATGATTATGGCGTACCCCTATCTGCGCGAACAGAAGATTTTGGAGCGCATGGTAGAACCCGAGCGCGTGATCATGTTCCGCGTGCCGTGGATGGATGACCAAGGCGAGGTGCAGATCAACCGCGGTTTCCGCGTGCAGATGAACAGTGCCATCGGTCCGTATAAAGGCGGAATCCGTTTCCATGCGTCTGTCAATCTGTCGATTATGAAGTTCTTGGCTTTTGAGCAAACCTTCAAGAACGCGCTGACGACGCTGCCGATGGGCGGTGCCAAGGGCGGTTCGGATTTCTCGCCGAGAGGCAAGAGCGACGCCGAAGTGATGCGTTTCTGCCAGAGTTTCATGACCGAGTTGCAGCGTCATATAGGTGCTGACACGGATGTGCCGGCAGGCGACATCGGCGTCGGCGGACGTGAGATAGGCTTTATGTTCGGCCAGTACAAGCGTCTGCGTGACGAGTTCACCGGCACGCTTACCGGCAAAGGACAACTTTGGGGCGGCAGTCTCATGCGTCCCGAGGCAACGGGCTACGGAGCATGTTATTTCGCAGAGGCGATGTTGGCTACCCGTGGCGAGTCATTCGAAGGCAAGCGTGTGTGCATCTCCGGCGCAGGTAACGTGGCGCAGTTTGCGGCGCAGAAAGCGATGCGGCTCGGTGCCAAAGTGCTCACTTTGTCCGATTCCGACGGATTTATCTATGATCCCGAAGGTCTGAACGAAGAGAAGCTGAACTATGTGTTCGAACTGAAGAACGTTCGCCGCGGACGTATCAAAGAGTACGCCGCCAAGTACCCGCAAGCGCAGTATTTTGCAGGCGAGCGTCCGTGGAAGATTGCGTGCGACATTGCCATGCCTTGCGCTACGCAAAACGAGATAGAGAAAGCCGACGCGGAGAACCTCGTCAAGAACGGCTGTTTCTGCGTGTGCGAGGGTGCGAACATGCCGACCACGCCGGAAGCTATCGCTATTTTCCAAGGCGCCAAACTACTCTACAGCCCGGGCAAGGCGTCCAACGCCGGAGGTGTGGCTACCAGCGGTCTGGAGATGACGCAGAACTCGATGCGCCTCAAATGGACGGCGGAGGAAGTGGATGCGCGTCTGCGTACCATCATGGCGGACATCCATGCCGCCTGCCTCAAGTACGGCACCGAAGAGGACGGATATATCAACTACGTCAAGGGTGCCAACATCGCCGGCTTCATGAAAGTGGCGAACGCCATGGTCGAGCAAGGGTTGGTATAAGATAGATTGTTCTTGGTAGGCGCAAAATCTGCGCCTACCAAGGCTACTATTGCAAAAAACGCAATCTACTGAACAATAGAAAAGTTTTGGTATATGCAAAATTTGCACTACCCAAGAAATAGGAATCCAGAACTTCAGTTAGTTCCATTTTGGAACATGCAGCAGAAGAACTAAAGGGAATATAAAACGACACCCGATAGTTTGTAAGAAAAGTTATAATCGTTAAATCTAATAATATAGAACAAAATGGCAAAAATAGTTCATACCATATTATTTGACGAAAATCCAGATAGTTCAAGGTTGGTATATATAGATAATTGTGTTTGTCAATTGTATCTTATCCGTCACGATGACACAAATGTAGTTTCTCAAGTGGCAGAGGAAATAGATAAACCAGCCGTATATATACTCTTAAATAGAGAAAACAGGAAGGCTTATATTGGCCAGACAGACTCTTTCAAAAAACGGCTACAGCAACATTGGAGCAAGACCTTCTGGACGGAGGCACTTTGTTTTCAAGCGAATGACAACTCGCTACATTTAACAAGTATTCATTATTTGGAAGCTTTAGCCTATGAGTTGGCGAAAAAGGTTGGCAGATATGATTTAACAGAGAATACTTTAGTTCCAAAGAAGCCTGCAACTACTCCTCAACACCGCATTCCAGCGGAACAATTTTTTGAATATGTGCAGTTCTTGACACAATTTATAGGGTGTGATATTTTTGCTGCAAAACAGAAACAAATACAATCAAACGAGCACATCTTCTATTGTAAGCAGAGCGGGTGTGATGCATCTGGCGTATTGAAAGAAAATGGTTTTCTTGTATTTGCAGGGAGTGTATTGAGGGTGGGAGTACGCGCATCAGCAACGACACTTTTTCAAAAACAGAGGAAGATATTCGTTGAGAAACAATGTAGCATCGTAAAAGGTGCACCAGTAACGAAATGTGATTACTTGTTTTCGTCACCATCTGTGGCTGCTGGTATGTTTATCGGCGGTAGTGCTAATGGATGGACAGAATGGAAAGACAAAGAAGGAAAGACATTAGACCAAGTGTACCGCAAATAGATGAAAGCAAAGTGGGTGAATATAGTGGATGAGTTGCGGGGGAGTGTGGATAGCAGGCACTACGCGCGGAGGATACCGGGGAATGATGAGTGGGGTGCGGTGTGCTCGAAGCCGGAGTTGAGCAAGAAGGTCAAGAAAGCCAAAGCCGAACATCCGACGGCAAAAGCTTTTGCGGAACTGATGGCGGAGACGAAGGCTATCATGCATGATCCGGTTCGCAAGGCAGAGTGGCAGGCTCGATATGATGAGGCTGTGCGCAAGGCGAGGAAATATAACAAGCCGATACAGGGGAGGCTGTACGACTACATCAAACATGAGTTGAGTGAGGAGAGAAAAGGGAAAGGTGAAAGGTGAAAGTTGAAAGTTGAAAGTTGAAAATTGAAAGGTGAAAGGCAGGGAGATGTCGGGTAGATGTCAGGGTGACGTCATAGAGAGCACCCGATGAGCATCCGATGAGCACCCGATCAGCATCCGATGGAGACGGGTGGAAGATAGGTGGAAGATAGGGAAATGCCGGTACTTCGAAATGCCGGTACTTCGAAATGTCGGGATCTCGAAATGTCGGGATCTCGAAATGTCGAAATGGCGAAGTGTCGAAATGTCGAGGGGGTGTTGGGCGAGGCAAGGCGGTGTACGAAGAAAAGAGACACCGAAACGCCAGTATTTCGAAATGGAGAGGGGGATTATTCGGGATGTCGATACTTCGAGAAATCGAAATGTCGAAGTGTCGAAACTCAGAGGGGTGAGGAAGCATATATATGACAAATTATACATAGTAAAAGAATAAATATTATACAGTAAAAGAATAAATCAAAATAAAATAAATAGTAATACGAATAAATCAAAATAACAAGAGCAATGTTAGTGATACGGCGATTTGGGTATTATTGGCTAAACACGTGGGTGATGGCGAATGTCATTCAACTGGCGACACAGGACTTTTGCAAGAAGTTTCTGAACCTTAAGAATGACCCGTGCGGCAGACAGTTTGACCAAATGACCCAAGCCGCACGTTCCGGCACAGCCAATATAGCCGAGGGAAACTCCCGCCATTCGACATCCAGAGAGACGGAAATGAAACTGACCGATGTGGCACGTGCAAGCCTTGCCGAACTGATGAGCGATTATGCCAACTGGCTGATGCAGCATGAACAGGCACCATGGTCGGTCAAATCGGACGAGTATAAACGCGTTTACGCCGTGCAGTTTGACAAACCGAAATACACGGAAGATGTCATTCACGAGAGCAGTCTGCATGTCTTGCAACAGAAGCACAAGTTTGACGAGTGGCTCAATTCGGATGATTCTATTGTTGCCGCCAACTGTCTGTTAATCCTGTGCGACAGGCTTATTATGATGCTGAAAAAGCAGATAGAGACGCTGTTGGGCGAATTCAAGGACGAAGGCGGTTTTACCGAGGCACTGACTGCCGAGCGGCTGCAACACCGCATGGAGCAGAGTGTCAAAGAGGACGCGCCGATGTGCCCAGAATGTGGCAAACCGATGCTCAAACGCGTTGCCAAGAAAGGCGTTAATTCAGGCAAGGAGTTCTGGAGTTGCAGCGGTTTCCCAGACTGCCGCGGGACAAGGAAGATAGAATAATCCACCATGTCGAAGTGTCGAAATATCGAGGCATCGAAATGTCGAAAAAAAACAGATTACATGACGAATAATACGTACACATCGTTGATGGAGCGGCGCGTGAGGAGGATACTCCTTGTGTGCAATAACTATGACAGTTTTGCACTGGAGGAGGACGGGCGGATTGATGTGCAGATCGCGCAGGAGTACCTTGAACTCAATCTGAGCAATCCGCCGGCTATCGTGCGGGCGGAAAGTCCCAAAGAAGCGTTAGCCGAAGTCTCGAAATGTCGAAATGTCGAAATGTCGAAAGATCGGGATGTCGAGCAATCAAAGGAGGATTCTTTCGACCTGATTCTGCTGGTGTATTCGGCGGGAGGAAATGATGTATGGGATTTTGCTGCTGAAGCAAAAAAACGCCTGCCGGAATGTCCGATTGTGGTGCTCTCGTCATTCAGCAAGGAAGTATATCGCCGCATGGAGATGCAGGACAAACGAAATATCGATTACCTGTTCAACTGGAACAACTCGACCGACCTGATTATTGCGATTATCAAGCTGATTGAGGACCGGCTGAATGCGGAGCATGATATTTTAGATGAAGGCGTGCGGGCTATTCTGCTGGTGGAAGACAGCGTAAGGTATTACTCGACGTATCTGCCGTTACTGTACAAATTAGTATTGCAGCAGAACTCGATCGCTATCCGCGATGCGCTGAATGAGAAACAGCAGTTGCTCCGCAAGCGTGCAAGGCCCAAAGTGCTGATGGCAACGTGTTACGACGAGGCGGTGGAACTATACAACCGTTACGGCAAGAACATGATAGGCGTAATCTCCGATATTGGGTTTGTGATTCATAAAGGAGACTCTTCCAGTTCCGAGAAACTGGATGCCGGTATTGACTTGTGCAAATTGATTCGCGAGGACAATCCGACGATGCCGTTTTTGATGCAGAGTTCGCAGGAGTCGATGCGTTCAGTGGCAAAGAAACTGAATGCAGGATTTGTAGTAAAGAAATCCAAAACGCTGTCGCAAGATGTGAGTGAATATATCGAACGTGAGTTCGGTTTCGGTGATTTCATCGCCCGCGACCCGCGTACGGGCAAGGAGATTGCGCGTGCGTCGGATCTGGAGGGCTTCGAGCGTATTATTTCCACCATCTCTTCGGCTGCATTCAGGCGGTTGAGCGACAATAACTACTTGTCGAAATGGCTCTTTGCGCGCGGTTTGTTTGCCATCGGACGCGAGGTACACAAACTGACCATTCAGGACGAGGCAGACATAGAGAATATCCGCCAGACGAATATCCGCCTTATTCACGACTATCGTATCAATCAGGCACTCGGCGTGGTAGCCAAATACGATCCCCAGACCTATAACAGCACTATTTATTTCTCACGCTGCGGCGACGGAGCCATGGGCGGGAAAGCGCGCGGGCTGGCGTTTCTCAACCATATGCTGCAGAAGCATGACTTGTTTGACAAATGGGAGAATATCCGTATTCTGATTCCCCGTACGATGGTTATCACGACCGATTATTTCGACCGTTTTATCAATCATAATGGACTGCAGTATGTCATCAATTCTGATTTGACGGACGAAGAACTGTTGTCGGAATTTGTATCGGCGAGTCTGCCTTCCGAACTGATGGATGCACTCCGACATTTTATCCGTGCCACCCACCGGCCTCTGGCAATCCGTTCGTCCAGCAAGCTGGAGGATAATTACTATCAGCCTTTTGCAGGGGTCTATAGCACCTATATGATTCCGCACACGGAGAACGAGGACCAGCAGTTGCGAATGTTGGCCAAGGCGGTGAAGTCCGTATATGCGAGTGTGTATTTCGCGGCATCGAGGGGCTATATTATCTCGACAGGCAATGTGCCGAGCGAAGAGAAAATGGCGATCGTATTGCAGGAGGTTTGCGGCGAGCAGGAAGGGAATTACTATTTTCCGGTTATCTCCGGTGTGGCGCGAAGCATCAATTTCTACCCTGTAGGCAAGGAGAAGCCAGAAGACGGCATCGTCAAGATCGCTTATGGTCTGGGCAAGGCGGTTGTGGACGGCGAGCAAGTACTGCGTTTCTCGCCCAAGTATCCGAAGCATGTGCTGCAGACCTCCACGGTCGATCTGGCTATGCGTGAGACGCAGCAATCCATGCTGGCACTCTCGCTGAGCCCTGAGCGGTTCAAGACCAGCATCGATGATGCGGTCAATCTGGAGCGTATCCCGATTCATGAGTGCGGGCAGTTTGAGAGCCTGAAACTGATTGCCTCGACGTACGACAGAGAGAATATGCGGATTGTGGATTCGTGTTACCCCGACGGCCCGAGGATTGTGACCTTTGCGCCTCAGCTGAAGTTCAATACTTTCCCTCTGGCTGAAATCATCCAGACGCTGATGGATGTAGCCCGCGAGGAGATCAAGACACCAGTGGAGATTGAGTTTGCCGTTAATCTGGAGCATGAGCCGCAGATTTTCCATGTGCTGCAGATCCGTCCTATCTCGGCGGACAGCCTGACGGCGAAAGTGGAGTGGGAGAAAATAGACGAGGGCGGTGCTTTCCTCAGAAGCGGCAACGCCTTGGGCGTAGGAAAGACCGAAGACGTAAGCGATATTATCTACCTCAAGAAAGAGGCGTTTAATGTACTTCGCACGCAGGAGATGGCGGCAACCTTGCGCGAATGGAACAACAAGATGCGCGCGGAGGGACGCCAGTATCTGCTTATCGGTTACGGGCGTTGGGGTTCGCAGATTCCGACACTCGGCGTGCCGGTGGCTTGGGGTGATATCTCCGAGGCAAAAGCAATCGCGGAGTGTTCGCTTGAGAACTTCCGCATAGAACCGAGCCAGGGCAGCCATTTCTTCCAGAACATGACAAGTTTCAATGTCGGGTATATCAATGTCGATCCGTGGGCACGACCGCTGACGGACAGTTATGACCAAAGTATTCTGGATACCATGCCTGCAGTAGCAGAGACCGAATTGGTACGTCATGTGCGGATGGAAAAACCGCTGGAGATGTACATTGACGGCTTTGCCAACAAAGCGATGATCAAAAAAAATCACCAAAACAATCAATAAGTTATGAAGAACAATGTATTAGCCGGCGCACTGATTGCGCTGGGACTGAGCCTTGCAGGCTTGTTTGTGTATTGCGGCATCAGCAAATTCGCTGACAAAGACCGCGCAGTAACAGTAAAGGGTTTGAGTACGCGTGAGGTAGAAGCGGATTATGCCGTATGGCCGCTGAGTTTCGGATGGAACGGCAACGACCTGCCGAGCCTCTACCAGCAGATCAGCAATGTATCCGACAAAGTGAAGAAACATCTGCTGTCGCTTGGCTTCGATGAGAGCGATCTGCGTCAGGGACCTATCAGCGTGGAAAACAACTGGGAGAACTATTACGGCGACCGCCGTCCAGAGTTCAAGTACACGCTTCGTACGTCGATTATCGTTTCGACCGAAAAAGTGCAACTGGTGGTAGCGTCGCAGGGCAAAGAGGCGGATCTGCTCAAGCAGGGAATCATAGTCAACTCCAACAAGTGGGATTTGGATTACCAGTACAACGGTTTGCCGGAGTTGAAGCCTGCCATGATAGAAGAAGCAACGCGTAATGCGCGTGCCGTGGCACAGAAATTCGCCGATGACGCACAATGCTCATTGGGAAGTATCCGTCGTGCGAGCCAAGGTCAGTTCTCCGTGGAGAATGACCAATACCAGCCGTGGATCAAGCATGTGCGCGTAGTTACCACCGTAGATTATTATCTGGATTAAGAATCAGCCGCACTTTGCCGTCGGCGAGCGACAGCCGGTGGGCATTTTGTAAAGGCGAATGGTCTGAGGCGAACGGCGAGATGTCGTCAATCAGATAGATCCGCAGGGCAGTAGATGACGGGTACTTGGCGAAGTACCCGTCATCTGTATAATACCATTCGATATTGGTAATGGGCGAAGGGTTAATGGACGAATGGCGAAGGGGTGAAGGGGCGAAAGTGCGACGGGCCTGTTTGTCCCAGGCGAGGATGTGGCGGATCTGCTTGGGAAGGACTTTGACGCCCGTTCTGCCGTCCGCAAAAGTGACGATAGCCACCACTCGTCCTTTGCGGATATGCGCCTGCGCTTGTTCGGCGTCCGAGAGGCGGTGGGAAATAGTAATATGCCGGTTGCCTTCGCGGTTGATACGTGCCATTTCGCGGCGGAAGAGCCGGCCGTGGGTTGAGGTGTCATTCCACTGATTGACAGCGATGTAATAGTGGATCATCTCATGGAGAATCGTGTCGTCCACCACCTCCTGCGGCAAGTCGATACGCACATTGATGCGCAGGACGAAATCGGTGTTCTGGTAACGGGCGAATGGGCGAAGGGCGAAAGGGTTGGCGGGTTTGCGTGTGAAGGTGACTTTGCCGAGAAAACCCTTCGCATGGCTGAGGCGGATAGGTATGGGCGGCAGCGAGCCGTTGAAAAACCGCTCGTTGTATTCATCAAACCGGGTCTGTATGTAGTCAATTGTGGGTATCATTGAGGGGTATCACCTGTTTTTCGTCGTAGCGACGTCGTACGGAGCATCCGATGAGCATCCGATGAGCATCCGATGGGCATCCGATGGAGAAGCGAGGGTGAGGTGGTTTTTTCAGAAAAAGCCTTTGCGTATTTCCGGAGAAGCCCTTGTTTTTTTCAAAATAGTTTCATGCGGCGGATGAGGCGGAGGAGCCAGGTAGGGATGAGCAGGATGATGAAGGTCAGCAGATGCCAGAAGACGGCGGGAATGGTGACTTTGCTTCGTCCGTGGAAGAGTGCGCGCAGGGCACGGCGTGAGAGCATTTCGGGCGAAGCGATGATGCCCAGGCATTTGCCGGCTTTGGTCATCCACGGACGGATGTTATAGAGGCCGGTGTCCACAGCTCCCGGGCTGACGTTGGTGACATAGACTCCGAAGGGTTTGAGCTCGATATGCAGCGATCGTGTGAAAGCCGCGAGGAACGATTTGGTGGAAGCATATGTGCCAAGGCGTTGCGCGATGATTTTGCTGGTGACCGAACAGATGTTCATGATATATCCGTGGCGCCGTTTGCGCATGTCCTGTCCGAAGAGATAGCACAGCATGGCAGGCGTGTACATATGCAGGTTGAGGATGAGCGAGGTGAATGCCTCTGAATCATCGAGAATATCGCGGTCGTGATACACGCCGGCATTGTTGACGAGCACCTCGATTTCTATTTCCTGCGTGCGTGTGTATTCATACAGTTCGCGTGCGGCGGTTTGAAGACTGAGGTCGCGAACCAGCGGAATGACCGTGAGTTCGGGATAGGTCTGCCGGAGTTCGCCGGCACGCGTGTGGATGGATTGTTCGTTGCTGACAATGAGTAAGTTGAAGCCTCGTTTGGCTAATCCTTGCGCCAAAGCGAGCCCGATTCCGGAGGATGCTCCGGTGACTAAAGCGAAATGAGTATTCATGATTTTACAAAATTGCGTGCAAAGTTACAATTTTTTTTGCGTATATCAAAATAATTTCGTAACTTTGTGCCCAAATGTTAAAAAGTAAATCCATGTCAGCAGAAAGACAACAACTTGTAGATGAACTCAAGGCATTGCTTGAGCAGGACGTAACGGCCATTAAAGACCAAGTGGAACATATCAAAACGCAGTTTTACCGTGCGGAGGTAGAACCAAGTACGAAGGACGAATGTACGAATGACGATTCAGGTACGAATGAGGAGGAAGTACAAGGTATAAAGGCCGAAGAACAGCCGGATGAGCAGGAAGAGCAGTTCAAAGCGCTGCTGGCGGAATACAAAGCCAAGCGCGCCGAAATAGCCGCCAAGGCCGCCGCTGAGCTTCAGGCCAATTATCAACGCAAGCAGCAGTTGCTGGAAGAGATGAAGACGCTGGCAGAAGGCGAGACGGATGCAGTGATGTCCGCGCTGCCGCGTATGCGCGAACTGCAGGCCGAATGGAAAGGCATAGGTGCTGTTCCGGCAGAGAAAGTGCAGGAAGTGCGCAAGGCTTATCAGCAATACCAGGAGCAGTTCTATGACATGGTGAAAATCAATATAGAACTGCGTGACTTGGATTTCAAGAAAAATCTGGAGCTGAAGACGCTTCTGTGTGAGGCGGCAGAGCGTTTGCAGGAGAACGAGAATGTGATCGAAGCCAACCGCGCGCTGCAGCAACTGCATGAAGAATGGGCAGAGATAGGTCCCGTGGCGCGTGAGTTGCGAGAGGAACTGTGGGAGCGGTTCAAAGCCGCATCGACCGTCATCAACAAGAAACACCAGACGTATTTCGACGAGTTGCATGCCAAAGAGCAGGCCAACCTGGAGAAAAAACAGGCGATTGTAGAGCAGTTGCGCGAGATCAATGCACCGGTGGTGAACAACGAGCCGCTGAGTAGCAAACAATGGGACGAACTGACCGAGAAAATACAAGCATTGCAGAACGAATGGCGTACCATCGGTTTTGCCCCGAAGAAATACAACCAGTCGGTTTACGAGGAATATCGCGCCGAGTGCGACCGTTTCTTCCACGCCAAGACCGCGCATTTCAAGGAGGTTCGCGATACGTTCAATGACAATCTGAAACGCAAACGCGCGCTGGCGGAAGAGGCTAAAACAATAGCCGAGCAAGCCAAGAGCGATGCAGCCATCCAATGGAACGAGACAGCCGACAAAGTACGCGCGCTGCAGGCCGAATGGAAGACGATAGGTCCGGTTGCACGCAAATATTCCGACGATCTGTGGAAACAATTTACGAGTGCATGCGACGAGTTCTTCAACGCCAAACGCGAGGCTCAGAAAGCAGAACGTGCAGGGCGTGAAGAGAGGCGTAACAACGCTAAAGCGCAGTTCAGCAAACGCATAGAGAACCTGAACGACAACCAGAAACTCTACCGCTTGCGCGACAACCTGCAACAGGAAATCAAGACAGCGGAGAATAACATCCTGTTCTTTACCGCCAAGTCGAAAGGCGCAAACAAGCTGGTGGATAACATGCAACGTAAGATAGACGAACTGAAAGCCCAGTTGGCGGAAGTGAAAGAGAAAATCAAAGTTTCCGAGGAGGAATAAGAATGAGCGCACTGATTACATACAAAGGCGTTGAGGTCCACCAGGCTGACCAGATAGTGCTGCACGACATTAACGTCAGCGTAGAAAGCGGCGAGATGGTCTATCTGCTGGGCAAAGTAGGCAGCGGCAAGTCCACCTTCATGAAGACTTTGTACGGTGCGTTGCCGACAGTAGCCGGCGAGGCGAATGTGCTGGGTTATGACATGCTTCGTATCCGCCGCCGTCAGTTGCCTTATCTGAGAAGGCGGATGGGTATCATTTTTCAGGATTACAAGCTGCTGACCGACCGTTCAGTGGAGGAGAACCTGCTGTTTGTGCTTCGCGCGACGGGCTGGAAAGACAAGACGCTGATGCGCAACCATGTGCTGGAGATGCTTCGCCAAGTAGGCATGGAGACCAAAGCTTACAAGCGTCCGTACGAGTTGTCCGGCGGCGAGCAGCAGCGTGTGGTGATAGCCCGTGCACTACTCAATTCGCCGGAGATGATTCTGGCCGATGAGCCGACGGGCAATCTGGATGCCGAGACCGGCAAGGAGATCATGGATCTGCTATACGCCATCAGTCAGGCCGGCATCACTGTGCTGATGTCCACACACAACCAACAATGGCCCGAACAATATCCGGGCCGCCGATGGTTGTTTGAAGGAGGAGAAATCAGGGAATAAAGAGCCTAACCCCGACCCTTCCCTGGAGGGAAGGGAGAATATGGCGAAAGGCGAATGTTATAGGGTAGAATAGGCGAGGGCGTAGAGCTTCATCTGCTTGAGCATAGCCGCCACACCATTACTACGCGTAGGACTGAGGTGTTCGCGCAATTGAATATCGTCGATGAAGTAGAGATCTGCATCGGCGATTTCTTTTGGCGTATGGTTGCTGAGGACATGGATGAGCATGGCAACAATCCCTTTTACCAAAATGGCATCGGAGTCCCCGCGATAGATGATTTTGCCGTCCTGCAGTCTGGCGGTGAACCAAACCTTGGACTGGCAGCCGTCGATAAGGTTGGTATCTGTCTTGTCCGCCGGGTCAAAAGGCTCGAGCTTTTTGGCATAATCAACAATCATCTGATAGCGGTCCATCCATTCCAAATCGGTGAAGTCCTCAATGATTTCGTCCTGTATTTCGTTGATTGTCATGATTTTATCAGTTTATATAGTTCTTCGGCGATCCGCTCGTCGGATTGTTCGTCACAAACGGTGACATCGATAATATGGTGTGCCCGGCTGTAGAACGGCTCGCGTGCTTCCAGTTGCGGTGCGATAAAAGAGAGCAGTTCCTCTTCGGTACGGCCCTGCAAAACCGGTCGTTCGCTCAGGTCAGTGAGGCTCAGGCGCTTGGCTAAGTGTTCAGGCTTCCAGCGGATGTAGATACTGGTTCCCAGTTCGCGCAGGCAGTCCATGTTGTCTTCCCAGCAGGGATAACCGCCTCCTGTAGCGTAGATCACTTTTTCGTAGGGTGCCTGGTCGGCGATGTCTTCTACCACATATTTCTCCTTCTTGCGGAAGTCCTCCAGTCCGTATGTGCGGATGTAATCGGCTGTAGATAAGCCGTGTATCTCACGGAACGCCTCGTCCAGATCTACAAAATACCAGCCGAGTTTTTCCGCCAGCAGTCGTCCGGCAGTTGTTTTGCCGGCACCCATATATCCCACTAAATAGACAGGAAGTTCCATTTCAATATTCCCAGTTATCGTTGTTGCGCCAAATCAGTTTCCCGTTCTCGAAAGTGGCAATCGGGAAGATGGAGAGCGTGTCCGGCACGATAGTGTGCAGCAATTGCCACTCCTTATTATAAACGCGCGCGCACGAAGAACATTGCGGTGCGCATACCGTGGTCAGCACAATGACCGAGTCGGCAAACTCCTGCGCCTCCAACGTAGCACTGTCCGTGAGTTGGATAAGCACATAGCCGTCGTGTTCCTCCACGACATTCGGCTGGCCATTCATCTGTGTGAGGTCTGCAATGAGTTGCTTTATCACATCCGTTCCGGCAAAGGACAGGAGAGATGAAAAGAGAAATATGATGGAGAATAGTAGTCGGCGCATCACTGTTCGTTGATTAGTGCCACGGCGTATGCCGCCATGCCTTCCTCGCGTCCGATAAATCCCATATGTTCGGACGTCGTGGCTTTGATGTTTATCTGTGAGGGAGCAACACCCATAACCTCAGCCAGACAGTCCTGCATGGCGGGTATGTAGGGATTGAGCTTGGGCGCCTGGGCGCAGATGGTCATGTCGCAGTTCCCCAGTTCGTAGCCGGCTTCGCGGAGCATGCTCATCACACGGCGGAGCAGCACTTTGGAGTCTATTCCCTCAAACTCGTTGCCTTGGGTGTCCGGAAAATGATAGCCGATATTGCGCATTCCCGCAGCTCCAAGGAGCGCATCGCATAGCGCATGAATAGCCACATCGGCATCCGAGTGGCCCTTCAGACCGCGTTCCGATGGCACAACAATCCCCCCTAACCACAACGGGCGGTCAGGGGTGAATTGGTGTACGTCATATCCAAAGCCGATTCGCATGATTGTATATCGCGCAAAAATGTGCGACGGGCGATTATTTCCGGTTGTTCACCAGGTCTTTGATGCCATAAAGGTCGAAGCCCAGTGTGAAACGCATGGTCTGGTCGAGCGGGTTGGAGGCTGCGAGACCTACGCAGTAGCTGACATCCAGTGTAACGATAGAGAGGTGGAAGCCGGCTCCGAAAGTAACCACATTACGATTGCCTTTGTAGTAGTTCTCATAGCTGTAACCCACGCGGGCGAAGAACTGCTTGTTGTACGAATACTCGATACCGGCGCCCCAGCGAACTTCGTCAAACTCCTCTTTTGCACCGCCCGGAGCGTCAGCCAACGACTGGAACCAGCCGGCAGCAGGGTTGATGGCAGAATAGGCACGATCGTTCATCGAGTAGATATCTGTTCCGCTATCAAAATCCTCCGTATTCTTGGCAGTCTCGCGAGTAGTGAAACGTGATTTCTTGGTGGGGACAAGCATCTTGTTGGTCTCCAGGTTGAAGGTCAGGAAATTGTACTTGTCGCAGGGCAGTTCGTAACTGATACCAAGGTTGCCGCTTGTGGGGATGAAATTGTTTCGGCCGTCGTTGTAATAAGCAATCTTTCCACCCAGGTTCTTCAGCGTGAAACCAACAGCCAGATGGCTGGTACCCATAGGCAACTCAATCGGCTGGCGGTAATAGATACCGATGTCGGCTGCTGCTGTATAGCCGGCAATCATCTCTTCCGACGAGCCGCTTGTGGAGGCATTGGCTCCGTTGTTGATGTCGGAATAGAGGAAACGAACCGCTACAGACATAGATACATATTCATGCAGTTTGCGGAAATAACTGAGATCCAGCGCCCACTCGTTAGGACGGACATTCTGCAGCACGGTGCCATCCATGGCTGTCAGAGCCACATCACCCATTGAGAAATAGGTAAAACTGGCACCGATACCTCCTGCCAAATCACCGAAATTATAGAAACCTGCCAGGTATGCCAAATCGATATCGCCTACCAGTTTGCGCAGCCACGGTGTGTAGTTGGCCGTAATACCACCCTTGGTGTACATATACGAGTACTTGGCCGGGTTCCAGTACTGGGAGTTGAAGTCTGCCTCGGTGGCTACACCTACATCACCCATTGCCGCAGCACGGGCATCCGGAGCAATAGACAGCGAGGGCATGGCTGTTATAATCGGGTTGGCTGATTGGGCATTCATGCTCATGCTAAAGCAAAGCACTGCTGCCAAAGAAAGAAAAATTTTTTTCTTTGCCCATAGGGCACGATTAACTAAATTGTTCATTGTATGTATATTAGTTTATTTTGTTCTGTTCTGTTCGAAATTCAATTTATTCAAGCGATATGCTTCATAGGCTAATGTGATGTGCAATTTGAGTTGTTATTTTGTGATTATTATTTTTCCGGACGAAGTGCTGTATCCGCTTGTAGCCGATTTGATTTTTACGCTATACACGTATATACCCGCTTGGGCTCCTATTTGGCTAAAGGGTATCTGTACCTGGTCGGGGTTGGCTTGTGTATGACTCCATACGGTTCTTCCGCTGAGGTCGTAAACATATATTTCTGTCGTCAGTAATTCATCCGGCTGGTCATAGTTGACAACCAGATTGAGGATACCTGTTTCCTGAACGGGGTTGGGGTAGGTTATGACATTGGAGATTGACGGGCTGAGGCCTGCCTGTACCACAAAATTGAGTGTCTTGGTCGTGCTGTTGTTGAGCATATCCCATGCGCGGAAACTCAGGCTGTGTGCGCCGTCCTCCAAACGCTCCATCAGGTAGCTGACTTGGCCTCGCTGGTAGCTGTCGTTTGCCGCCGTGAAATATTCGTTGAGCGAATAGGTCTTCTTGGGATCGTTGTCGATGATAATCATCAGGTCATGTCCGATACCTGCGCCGGCGGTATTGATGCCGTGCTCGTCATACAAGTCGGCATAGAAACGCGGTGTGGCGTAGGTCTTGTCGCCATCGCGGAAATCCGGTGTGTTGAGGTAAATCGTCATCTCGGGGCCGACAGTATCTGCAATCGCCAGAGCATTTGTGCCACCTACTACGAATTGTTCAAAATGGCCGACAGCTTCAGCCACATCCAGTGAATCCGATGTACGCGCATAATAGACAATACGGCCGTTGCCGAAATTGTACCGTATGTCTTTAGGAACCATGAATGTGTATGCAAACCTGCCTTCTTTTACTTCCGCCATACCGGAGAAGAGGGTGTTGGGATAATCATTGTATTGCAGAAGCACTGCGTTGTCCGGCTCTGAGTCGTTGTCGCGGGTGGTGATCACCTGCATCTTGTCGTAAACGGTGATATCCACTTCTCCGTTGAAATCGCTTACTACCAGCGAATCCTCATCGACGATCTGTCCTTCAATGCGTTGTATGCTTAGTGCGTTCAGTGTGTCCACTTGGGTCAGGGTGGCTACCTGGTAGTCCGTCGGGTAATTGAGCCGTAACGCGGGATCACCCAATAGCACGTATGCTAATTCGTTCGAATCTTTGGTCCGGTTCTTGCCTTCAGCCATAGCTTCGCCCAAAGTAGTGTTGTAATGGAATGGGGTGGCATGACCGAACAAAGTGTCGCAAACGTTGCGGTTGAGGTTGGTGTTCTGGCTGGCATAAACGGTGCGTGTGGCGGAGAAAACAGCAATCGCCGCTCCGTTCGGGTTGAGCACTGCCGCCTCGGCTGCCGAGCGTTTGCCGGCATCGCACTGGGCAAAATTGCATGTAGCAAACAGCCAGAAAGCCAGGTTGGTATTGCTCATGCTCTCAATATCACGCAGATTCAGAATGGATTCGTTGGTAATCGCGTTATAACCGCCGTGTCCGGAATAGTCGAACACCAGCACACCGCTCTTCAGCAAATTGGTCACTTTGTTTTTCGCAATCGGATAACTCTCGCCGCTGGCATTCACTTCCTGCGGGTAGGCGTCCAAATAAACCTTGTTGACTATGAAGTCGGGATTTTGTACACGAATAAGTTCCGCACTTTTCTCAGCTGTCTCGGTATGGCTTCCGTGGTCGCCGTCGTCAGCCAGATAGAGTATCTGGTTTTTCCATTTGCCGGGATTCTCGTTGCGCATGTACCGGATAATCTTGTTGACAACCAGTTGGGCTTCTTCCGTATTCCCTACCGGCAAACGGCCTACGCCTATATCCAGCAAACCGCTGGTGTCTGCTTCGCCTTCGTTGTCATCCAAGTAACCGAAATAGTCGTCGGTTGCATAGGCTTCCACTTCGTTGGTGGAGTTTTTCGATTGATAGGTCAGCAATATACTGGCTCCTGAGTTGGGCAGCAGTTTGCGGTTGTCAAACGTGCCATGTCCCATCAACAGCAACCAACGCGGCTTGGCGTTTATTTCATCGGCGCGGTCATAGAGCATTTTCATCAGCCACCGGTAGGCGGTTGCATCCGGTGTGCCGGACGAGAACTCGTTATAGACCTGCTTGTCGGTCACTACAGCCCATGTGTAGCCTTCTTTATCTTCGTGGGCGCGTGCCAGTTGTTCGCTGATAGCCTCATATCCTTCCGGACAGATAATCACGTAGTCGATGTTGCGCAACTGGTGCAGGTTCTGTGTAGCTACATTGCCGATTACTTCTGCGCTGACCCATTGGGTACCCCGTACGTTTACGGCTACATATTCATGAACCCCGTCTGCCTGGGTGCCCGTCCATTGGAGCTCATCGCCATTCAGGGTAGCCGGCATACGGACGATGGATGCCGGATTGGTGACGTCCCAAATCTGGGTGTTGGCATCGGCACCGCTCAGGTGAAAACAAACCGGAGTGCTATTCATATAGTTGACGGTGGAGCGGATGCCCATCCAGCTGCCGACCATCACCAAATCACACGGAGTGGTCCATTCGATATAATTGAGCCATGCCAACGAGCCGCTGACGCTGTTTTGGAAGGTCAGTTCTATTTTCTGACGATCAGCTGCGGCCTGTACACGGAGCGAGGTGTTGTTGGCGCGAGCCATCGTGTAGAAATCGCCGGGCAGGGCTTCGATGCGGAAACTGCCGGTTTGGTCGTTGGCTTTGATAGAAATGGTGGAGGTGGAACTGGCGGCTGCAGCTGCATGCACATAGAGCAAACTCTGTTGACCTTCTATGGCATGAGGGGTGTTGAACGAGAAAGTGCGTTTCTGACCGATATTGAACTGTTCGCCGTAGAACTCGCGACCGCCGCCTGAGATACCTGTCCTGTCCACCAGATTGAGCGAATCCAGCTCATGCACCTGATAATTCATGTAGTAGGTGACGTCGGTTGCCGTGCCGCTGACAGCTTCGCCTTCAGTCGGTGCCAGCAATTCACCGGTATCATCGGTCAGGAAATAATAACCGAAATCGGAATAGGTATTGCGTGTGTGTGCGAAACGTGAATTGGCATAGCTCCAGCCGATGTTGCCGCGAACATAGAATAGCACGTAATCCTCGCCGATATATACCGGCACTTGCGGCAGGTCGTCGATTTTCTTCTTTAGGAAATCCTGCGCCAGCATCACACCGCCGTAGCCATATACGCGCAACTGCTGCGGGTCAAGTCCCGCACTGCGCAACTCGCTGAAGGTCATGCGGCACACGCCGGTTTCCTTCACGCGGATTTTTACCCAATGACCGGAACTCAGCACCGATTGCTCGGCGTAAGAATGTATTCCGGCCATCATTGGCAGGCTCATGACGATGAGCAGCAATATACTGGCTATTCGTTTCATCTTATTTGATTTTGCAATATAGTTTTTCTTCGCCGTTGACGGCTACGCTTATTATGTCTTCTTTCTCCACTTTTTTGGGAGTTTGTTTGGCTTGGATGTAAATCAGGTCTCCTTGTCTAATGGTCATCCATCGGCTGGCTTCGGCAATCGCCTCTTCGGGAGTCATCAGGTAGTCTGAAAACTGATGGCTGAAGGCTGATGGCTCTCCCCATTCTCCCAAAGCCAGCGAATAATCGAACCCTATTGCCTGTGTCCAACTGCCCCCTTCAGCCTGAGCCTGCCTGAGCATATCCAGTGCCGCAAAATCCGCTCCCGGAGCAACGGCGTCATAATAGCGCCCGGCAAAGCGTTCGCTGATGCCTTTGCCTAAACGGCTCACGCGTAATACCAGGCACGGAGTCATTCCCAGTTCGTGGGTCCACTCAGGGATAAACATCGGCTTGCGGCCGTTCAGCAGGCACGAATCGCCTTTCAATACCATGCTCCATCCGCCCTGACCTTCGCCTTTCGCCCTTCGCCCTTCGCCGTTATTATATACAAACCCGATTATTTTCATACGAAAAAGCGCGCAAAGTTACAAAAAATATTTCATATACACAAATATCTAAGAAAAAAGTTAACTTTTTCTTAAAATCTGACGGCTGAATGCTGACGGCTCTTTCTTACTTCGCCCGGATGAACAGTTGTACCGGCGTGCCCTCAAAATCCCACCACTCGCGCAGTTTGTTCTCCAGGAAACGTCTGTACGGCTCTTTCACATACTGCGGCAGGTTAGCGAAGAATACAAACGTCGGAATCTGTGTGTTCGGCAGCTGGGTGCAGTATTTGATTTTGATGTATTTGCCTTTCCATGCGGGCGGCGGATAGTTCTCGATGAGCGGCAGGAATTTCTCGTTCAGCTGGGCTGTAGGGATTTTCTTGTTCTTGTTCTCATACACATGCAACGCCGTCTCCACCACTTTGAAAATGCGCTGTTTGGTCAGTGCGCTGGTGAAAATGATCGGGAAATCCGTAAACGGCGCAATCCGTTCGCGGATGGCGCTCTCGTAGGCTTTGATGTCCTGGTTGGTTTTGCTCTCTACCAAATCCCATTTGTTGATGCAAACCACCAGCCCTTTCTTGTTTTTCTGAATGAGCGAATAGATATTCAGATCCTGTGCCTCGATGCCGCGAGTGGCGTCAATCATCAGAATGCAGACATCCGAGTTTTCTATCGCGCGGATACTCCGAACGACCGAATAGTATTCCATGTCTTCGGTCACTTTGGCTTTCTTGCGGATTCCCGCTGTGTCAACGAGATAAAAATCCTTGCCGAACTTGTTGTATCGCGTATAAATCGAGTCCCGCGTCGTGCCGGCAATGTCGGTCACAATCGTTCGCTCTTCGCCTATAAAAGCGTTCAGCAGACTCGATTTGCCGGCGTTCGGACGCCCTACTATCGCAAAACGCGGCAGATCTTCCAGTTCTTCATCGCTGGTATCTTCTTTGCGGAAACGGCTTACCACTTCGTCCAGCAAATCGCCTGTGCCCAAGCCGTTCTCCGCACTCAGGATAAACGGCTCGCCCAAACCGAGTTTGTAGAACTCAGCGGCGCCGTACTGGTTCTCGAAGGTATCTACTTTGTTCACGCAAAGCACGGTCGGTTTCTTGGCTTGGCGCAGCAGATGCGCCACTTCCATGTCAAACTGCGTCACGCCTTCGTTCACATCCACCACCAGCATCACCACGTCTGCCTCGCGGATTGCCAAATCCACCTGACGGTTGATCTCGCTTTCAAAGGTGTCATCGCTGTTCACCACCCAGCCGCCGGTGTCTATCACAGAAAACTCTCTGCCGCACCATTCGGCTTTGCCGTACTGACGGTCACGCGTCGTGCCGGCGGTATTCATCACTATCGCTCTGCGGGTTCCCGTCAGGCGGTTGAAAAGGGTCGATTTCCCTACATTGGGACGACCCACTATCGCTACAATATTTGCCATAGTTTTATTTTGTTTGTTTTGTTTTTTTTGCTTTCTTTTAAGAGTAGAGTATGCTGTTTATATGTCGAAATCAGACTGGCGAGACTGTCTTATACTGAAATGGGTTTACTCATAAAACTGCAAAAAAGTGTCAAATTTTAAGATTTCAGTTTTATGAAGCGAACACTAAAACATTATTCTCAGTCGTTCAAATGGCAAGTTTTGGATGACTATTTTCAGTCAGG